>JAQWIR010000026.1 GCA_029248755.1 Porticoccaceae bacterium | reverse complement strand
CACAAAAACAGAGGCTGCTGCAGCCTTTGGTGACGGCACGGTTTACATGGAAAAATTCTTACAAAATCCACGCCACGTCGAGGTTCAGGTTCTTTCCGACGGTCAAGGTAATGCTATTCATCTCGGTGATCGTGACTGTTCGTTACAACGTCGCCATCAAAAAGTTATCGAAGAAGCGCCTGCACCAGGCATCCCTGAAGATGCTAGACAGGCAGTATTTGCAAGCTGTGTTGAAGCCTGTGTTCAAATGAACTACCGCGGTGCGGGTACCTTTGAATTTCTGTATGAAGACGGACATTACTACTTTATTGAAATGAATACCCGTGTTCAGGTAGAGCATCCTGTATCTGAAATGATTAAGGGTATCGACATTATCAAAGAGCAGTTGACTATTGCTAGCGGTAAAACGTTAAGCACAAAACAGGAAGATATTGTTTTCCGTGGTCACTCATTCGAATGCCGTATCAATGCTGAAGACCCCAAAACTTTCTTGCCGCAACCAGGCACGATCAAGACCTATCACGCCCCCGGCGGAAATGGTGTGCGTGTAGATTCCCATATTTACAATGGCTATAGCGTGCCGCCTAACTATGATTCGATGATTGGTAAGATTATCACCTATGGTCGTGACAGAAATTCTGCGCTTTCACGCATGCGTAATGCACTGGATGAAATGGTTATTGATGGCATTAAAACCAACATTGACCTTCATGCTGACTTAGTTCGCGATGAAGAATTTAAAAAAGGCGGCGTGAATATCCATTATCTAGAGAAAAAACTCGGACTTTAATTGGATTTCCCATAGGGCATTAATAAAAAAGTGAGTGCTTACTATGGTTTCAAGTCAATGGATACAGTTAAATATTGAAGTAAGCCCCCAACAAACTGAACAGATAGAAGATGCTGTTCTGAACGCTGGGGCCGTTTCGGTAACTCTGCAAGATGCCGCCGATCAGCCTATATTAGAACCCGGTGTGGGTGAAACCCCACTCTGGGATAGCTGTATCCTAACCGCACTTTTTCCAGCTACCATTGACACCTCAACAACTGAACAGCAAATTCAAGCTAACCTATCATTTATAATGTGTTCATCCTGGCAACTGGTTGAAGACAAAGACTGGTCGCAAGAGTGGAAAAAACACTTTAAGCCTATTGCCTGCAGTGATGGTCGACTTTGGATTTGCCCTAGCTGGATAGAGGCGCCGCAACCCGATGCGGTAAATTTACGACTGGACCCCGGGCTAGCCTTTGGCACGGGCAGCCACCCCACCACCATGCTTTGTCTTAATTGGTTAGAAAAACAGTCCCTTGAGGGTAAAACCGTCATTGATTTTGGTTGCGGCTCAGGGATTTTAGGCATAGCCGCGCTGTTATTGGGTGCCGAAAAAGTTTGGGCCATAGACAATGACCCCCAAGCCTTATTAGCCAGTCGCGATAATGCTCAGCGCAATGACATAGAAGACGAGCGACTTATCACCCTCCTGCCAGAACAAATACCACCAAAGGCCAAAGCAGATATTATGCTTGCCAATATTCTCGCTAAACCACTTATTAATTTGTCAGAACAAATTAGCAATTTAACCAACAATAACGGTCAATTATGTCTTTCTGGCATACTCAGTCATCAAGTAGATCAGGTTGCAGCAGCCTATACTGAGAAATTTATTTTTTATCCCTCAGTTATTGAAGATAACTGGGCACAGCTATCAGCAAAAAAGCGGCGATAAATTCTAAAAATAATCTTTTCTATAGCCCCACAACATCCACACCTTGAACGTACCAGTTCATGCCTAACAGAGCCTCTAAAGATAATTTCTCCCCCACAGCAACTACCGTAGTGCCATCTTTTTTGATAATGGGACCAGCAAAAGGGTGCAGTCCACCACTAGTGACCGCTTTTGCGGTTGCTTTTGCCGCACGTTTTACCTGTTCTGGCATATTTTTAAAATCACCCATCACCACCATATTGGCATCCATTCCGCCGAAAGTATCGGTGCTAAGCCAAGTATCCTCTAAAACCGCTTTGGTTCTTTCGATATAGTAATCTCCCCAATTATTAATAATTGAGGTCAAAACAAAATCCGGTGCAAACGGCGTCATATCTGAAGCCTGACCAAAAGAATGAACCTTATTTTCTTCGCCGATCTGAACCACTGCTGTGGAATCTGTATGCTGAGTTAGAATATCAACACCCTGATCTAATAATTTTTTTGCAGCAATCATCTCTTTATCAGGATCGAACCAAGAATCCACCCAAATGACTTTCATTCTAAAATCTGGGTTAACTGACTGAGCACCCAGTAAAAATGCATTGATACCCCGCATGACCTCAGGTATTGGAAAAGAAGCAACATAGCCAGCTTGGCCAGTCTTAGAAATATGCCCGGCAATCTGCCCAGCAATATAACGACCTTCATAAAACCGCGATGAATAGGTTGAAACATTATCACTTCTTTTATAACCGGTGGCATGCTCAAACCTAACGCTAGGATAGCGCCTAGCAACTTTTAGCGTGGACTCCATATAGCCAAATGATGTTGTAAAAATCAGTTTTGCACCGTCACTCACTAGCCGCTCTAGTGCATTCTCGGCAGCAATACCCTCTTCTGGAACACCTTCCACATAAAGTGTTTCTACTTGATCACCTAAGGCGCGCTCTAGCGCTAAGCGACCTTGATCATGCTGATAGGTCCAACCATGATCCCCTGGAGGACCCAGATAAATAAAACCAACTTTAAGCTTTTCATCTAAATCAGAGACCGCAACAACACCCATAAGCGGTTGATAAAACCATGAAAACAGAGCTCCGACAACCATTACAAAAAAAACAACAGTAAAAAGTACTTTTGCCATTTCTCCTCCCTGAGAAATAAACCTAATATGATTTAAGGCCTTAACTTTTTCTCCTACTTTAGCTAAACAATACAACAGTAATAAAAATATTTAACTCCGGTATCTAGTCATTAATATTTTTACAGATTTACGCAATCTGTCTAATGACTTTGATAACTCATGGATTTCGTCATTAGTTTCAATAATAACGGATGTTTCAATATTACCCTTGCTCATATCCTGAGCCGCAATAGTGAGATCAACAATGGGACGGGTAATTTTTCTGGCCAGTATTAAAACAACGGCTGTCGCCAACAGCAATGTCAGTAATGTCACTACAATATAAAATTTCCGCGCCTTTATCGCAGGTTCAAAAATTGCGTCTGTTGAAATGAAATTTATTAGGTATCCTAATTTACGATTATCATCAATTCCATTATCAACTGGCTTTATTGTAATTATATTTTGTCCGTCAAAAAGTGTACTTGAGCCCTTTAAGCCTACTATTTTTTTGCCCAAGTCTGGCAAATCTTTTTGTATTCTTTCACCGGTATTTTTATCTCTTAATGAGCCCCATAATTTAGTCTTATTGGGGTGTGATAAATAGTATCCATCCGGATCTATCATCACTAGCTGCTCATCTTTTGTACTGGATGATTGCTGAAGTATTTCAAGAAAGTTGCTGGCAGACACATTAAATAGAAGTATGCCATGAAGCTTACCGTATCTACCATAAACTGGGGTGCCATAGCGGATTACCGGACGCGCTGGCTCTTTGATCTTGCCATTTTCACGGTATAAATCTAGATGGGATACCATGACTTCACCTGATTTTAATGTGAGAGTGTTATTGACATAGTAACGCCCTTTTCTGTCCTCTAATTGAGTCACAATTTTGCTTTTACCGTCCACTCGGTCGACGCGCACAACCTCTTTGCCATATTTTGTTAAAAACCGCAGTTGATGATACATAGGCCGCTGCTCTGAAAATGCTAAAAAATCTTTAGCTAAGCGACCTCGGGCTGCCATCCTTTGCTCAAAAGTTAGCTTTGGATCTGTGAACTTTGTAATAAGGTCTTGCATTGATGTCGAATACCTAAAAAACAATATATCCGATTTAACGACTGATAATGCTCGATCTAACTGCTTGTTTAGCAGTGATATTTTAGTGTCCTGCTCTTTTAAGCTGTTAAGCTGCAAGGCATTAATTGTGGAGTACATGCCATAGGTACTAACCGCAACCGTTGGCAGTATGGCCAACACTAAACACAGTGATAATATTTTGTAGCGTATGCTACTCATTTTCCATCTCCGATATTGATCTACGAATATATCTTGTGGCTTTGTTAAAGAACGCACGCTTTTCATTTTTACCATCAATTTCCAGCGTTATAAGATCGACTAACTTACCTATATTTTCCAGTTCTGGCCGATGCGAAGCCTCCCATTGCTTTAATGCTTCATCAAAAATAATGTCGCCAACGGGACCAAAGTTCTCTAGCAAAAGTTTTTTTAGCCCATTCGAGGAGCGCTCAAGTTTTTGCTGGCTGACCAATTCGCTTGGGGCACCATTCGATTCACCATTAACCGACCAAATGGGTATATCTTCCTTTCTATAATCACCGACTTCTTTTTTTTCACTAACCTTTAAAAAGCTGGGCTGAGCAGGTTTTGTTTTGGGTGGCGTTATGCCATGCAGCTTCACACTTTTTTCAATGGATTTAATGGTCATGTACACTAAAGATAGATTGATACTCTTGGTCGCCATCAAAATGAGTAAAAAGTCATCATTGACTCGGTAGGCAATTAGCGTGTTTTCTTCCAATTCAATATGAATTTCATCATGATTGCGATCTATTGCATGGGCACTTGTAAATATCTTATCAATAAAGGCCCCCATGCCTGATAATTTATCTTGTATTATCGATGGAAATGTCGAGGCGGTGATCTGCTCATTTTGGTAAATACAGCTATGACTTATACCGTCGAATGACACCAGCTCACTGAGAATATTATCCATATCAAGTTTGGACATTATTCATCTCCAATCGACAATTTTTTAAGAAAAATTTTAATTTGTGAGTACAGTTTTTTTACTGAACAACCTCTGGCAAAAAGAATACCAAGACTGCGCTCTTTGCCTATAAATACACCTAGATTGTCATTTTTGTTACTGGTTAAAATAATACTTTTAATAGATCCTAGCTCTGCTGTTTCTTCAAACAGCGGCGCATAACTAACAAGGAACCTCATAAAGTGCGAAAGTTGCTCATCTTCAATAGTTGAGACAATATCTTCACCCTCTGTATTCGTTTGTATAATTCCTTTTATTTGCTTGATCTGCATTATTTGATCAATAGCATCTTCTTCCATGATTTAATCTTCTTGCTCTATGAGCTTATCCTTCGACTGCCAATCGGTGGGCTTTAGTTAAAAGTAGGTGCCCAAAAACTCTTTTTGAAAGACTTTTATTTTCATCCTGTTCTTTTCATTCTAGCAGTATATTTTGAGATTTTTTTTCACATGTATTTTATTGGTGAAATAATTTATTGAATGAATAAGGCTGTAAATATTCTATTTCTGAAAAAAATCACGCTAGTAGAATTTAAAACACTAATTTTTAATTGATCACTTTTTAATCAACTCGGTTCGGAGTATGATTGCACCCTGTTGCCAAAGGGATTTTGGTTTTTAACTAAACTATTAACCCAAATTCTAGCGAAGACTTTCATTTGTTTACTATTGGCCCTTATCAAATAACCAATAAAACCCTTTTGGCGCCTATGGCCGGGGTGACTGACCTGCCCTTTCGACAGCTATGTCGTGAGATGGGTGCCGGGTTGGTAGTCTCTGAAATGGTGGCCTCTGATCCCACCACTTGGTCAACACGAAAATCTCGTTTACGCATTCAATTTGGCGATGAGCCCTCCCCAAAATCGGTACAAATAGCGGGCTATGATCCGCAAATGATGGCGCAGGCGGCGCAGTTTAATGTATCGCAGGGCGCTGAAATTATTGATATCAATATGGGCTGTCCCGCTAAAAAAGTTTGTAAGCGAGCGGCTGGTTCTGCGCTGTTAAAAGATCCTGAACTGGTGCAGAGCATTTTAACTGCTGTGGTAAACGCAGTGGATGTTCCAGTTACCTTGAAAATACGCACTGGCTGGGACAGGCAAAATCGCAATGCAACTGAAATCGCTAAAATTGCCGAGCAGTCTGGTATTCAAGCGCTTGCCGTTCATGGTCGTACTAAGGCCTGCAGATTTGTCGGTGAAGTTGAGTATGACAGCATTGCTGAGGTGGTTGAGGCTATCTCTATTCCCGTATTTGCCAATGGCGATATCACCAACGCCTTACAGGCTGAAACTGTGCTCAATAAGACCGGCGCTTGTGGTGTAATGATTGGTCGTGGCGCTCAGGGTAATCCATGGATTTTCGAACAAATTAATCATTATCTTAAAAAGGGTGAATTACTTCCCGAACCCTCTCTTAATGAGGTGGGTAAAGTAATGATTAGACACTTAACTGATCTTCATGAGTTTTATGGTGAAGTCGGCGCTGTACGTATTTCTAGAAAACATATTGGCTGGTATAGCCGCTGGCTTGATGACAGCAAAGCTTTTACTAAAATATTTAATCAACATGAGACTCGATTGCAACAGCAACAACAGCTTGCGGAATTTTTCTCGAAATGTCCGCCTCAGGAGCGAGCTGCATGACATCAGAATTAGAAAATACAGATAGCTTTAATGATTTGGTGGTTGAGCTGCCGGAAATAACCCAACAACAATCATTACGCGACCATGTGGCTGATTCTATGCAGCGTTATTTTCAAGATTTGGATGGCCAGGATACTAAGGAATTATATGACTTAGTTATGGCCGAAGTAGAACCTCCATTGCTGGAGGCTGCTATGAAATATACGCGCAATAACCAGAGTAAAACTGCGGCTTTACTAGGTCTCAATCGCGGCACATTGCGCAAAAAATTAAGACAATACAACCTTCTATAATTATCCGAGGATTAAATGAGCGATTTAAGAAAAATTACCCGCGCCCTAATTAGTGTGTCAGATAAAACTGGCATTGTTGAATTTGCCCAAACACTGAATGAACATGGCGTAGAGATACTGTCTACTGGCGGTACATTTAAGCTACTAAAAGAACAGGGTGTTCAGGTTGTTGAGGTATCAGATTACACTGGTTTTCCGGAGATGATGGACGGCCGTGTTAAAACCCTACACCCTAAGGTTCACGGTGGTATTTTAGGCCGCCGCGGCACCGATGAGAAGGTAATGGATGAGCATGGCATCAAAGCCATTGATATGGTGATTGTGAACCTTTATCCATTTGCGGCAACGGTTGCCGATCCAAATTGCGAATTACCTAGGGCTATTGAAAATATTGATATTGGTGGGCCCACTATGGTGCGCTCGGCGGCTAAAAATCATCGTGATGTGGCGATTGTGGTGAATGCCAGTGATTACCAAACAGTCACTGAAGAAATGCAGGCAAATCAGGGCCAACTGGACTATGAAACGCGCTACCAGCTGATGGTAAAGGCGTTTGAACATACGGCTGGTTATGACGGCATGATTGCTAATCACTTTGGTGCTCGTGATACCAGCAATACAGCGCGTGATTTTTCCGATACCTACAATGTGCAGTACGTTAAAACTCAGGAAATGCGCTATGGTGAAAATCCTCACCAAAAAGCAGCATTTTATACAGAGGCCAATCCAACTGATGCCAGTGTTTCCACTGCAACGCAAATTCAAGGGAAAGAGCTTTCCTTTAATAATATTGCTGATACTGATGCAGCCTTAGAAACTGTTAAACAGTTTGATGAGCCGGCGTGTGTGATTGTTAAACATGCTAACCCCTGCGGTGTGGCTGTCGCAGTCGATATATCAACCGCCTATGAATTAGCTTTTGCCACCGACCCTGAATCCGCTTTTGGTGGCATTATTGCGTTTAACCGCGAATTAGACGCAAAAACTGCCGCTGATATTTGTGAAAAGCAGTTTGTTGAAGTGATTATTGCGCCATCAATTGCTGAAGAGGCAAAAGCGGTGGTTAGCGCTAAGAAAAATGTGCGACTTCTTGAATGTGGCGCTTGGAGCGATCAACGTCCTCAGGATTTTGACTACAAACGGGTTAATGGCGGGCTGTTAATTCAGGATCGTGATAACGGCATGATTAGTCAGGGTGATTTAAAGGTAGTCAGTGAGCGAGTGCCTTCTGAGCAAGAAATGAAGGATATGCTGTTTGCTTGGAAAGTGGCGAAAATGGTTAAGTCGAATGCCATTATCTATGCCAAAAATAATCAAACAGTGGGTGTAGGTGCAGGCCAAATGAGCCGTATTAATAGTGCGCGAATTGCCGCTATAAAAGCTGAACATGCAGGCCTTGAGGTCAAGGGTGCGGTCATGGCTTCCGATGCATTTTTTCCTTTCCGTGATGGTATTGATAATGCGGGTCAAGCCGGCATCAGCTGTATCATTCAGCCAGGCGGATCTATGCGTGACGATGAGGTGATTACGGCAGCTAACGAGCACGGCATGGCTATGGTATTTACCGGTATGCGTCACTTCAGGCACTAATTTTTTCAATATTAAACGGGTGCTTTAATTCGCTTAAATTCTTCCAGTGCCAATTCGCGAGACTGTTTTATATCTACAATTGGCATTGGATAATTTTCGCCTAGAGATACATTAGCTGAGGCTAATATTTCTGCCGGTGCCAACCAAGGTGCATGGATATATTTTGCCGGCATATCGGCTAATTCAGGAACATATTGTCGGATATAGTCACCTTGCTTATCGAACTTTTCACTTTGGGTAATTGGGTTAAAGATCCTAAAGAAAGGCGCGGCATCAGCACCACAGCCCGCTACCCATTGCCAACTCGCGCTATTACTGGCCAAATCAGCATCTACCAGACAATCCCAAAACCATTTAGCGCCTTCATGCCAATGTATTAACAGGTTTTTTACCAAAAAAGACCCAACCACCATTCGCACTCTGTTGTGCATGTAGCCTGTACTGTATAACTCACGCATACCAGCATCGATTAATGGATAGCCGGTTTGACCTGTTTGCCATGCAGACAAAGCCTCACCGCTTTTGGCAGCCCAGCCAAAACGATCAAATTTTGTCTGTAAGTTTGTATCTGGAAGCTGTGGAAAGTGATACAGCAAATAGTAGGAAAATTCACGCCAGCCGAGCTCACTTAAAAATACGCTGATATTATCCTCGTCAGCGGCAATAGGCGCCTGCTCTTTAGCTCTATACCATGCAATATTGGGCGAGATAATCCCAAAATGTAGGAACGGGGATAAACGAGAAACATGGGCTTTACTTGGGAAATTTCTGCCTTCACGGTAGTCGGCAATACCCTGTTCTAGGAAGCTGTCTAAATAATTATCCGCAGTTTTTTCATCCATTGTCCAAATTTCTTTCATTTTACTATCCCACTTTATTTTGGGCAGTAAATTAAGATTATCAACTGTAAGTGAGCATTCACTTTTATTAGGAATATCAATATTTTTAGGTATTGATAATGGCTTTCTTGGCGGCAGATAGCCAAGGCAACCTCGCTTGTAATAGGGAGTGAACACTTTGTAGGGGGTCTGATCTTTTTTTAATATCTCCCATGGCTCCCAAAGCAGGGAGCCATTAAAGCTTTTTACCTCTAAACCCATATTTTTCAAATCAGCTTTAAGCTGGGTATCGCGTTTTAATCGCCATGGCTCATAACAACGGTTCCAATAGACTGCTTTGGCATTAAACGTCTTGGCCAAAGTTGATAGACATTCTAGAGGCTGGCCCTTGAATATATTTAACTTACCTTGCAATGATTGATCTAATGATTCAAGAGCGCCATGAAGAAACCAGCGACTCGCTTCTCCCATTGACCAAAATCCAGCAGAATCATCATCCAAGATGTATACGGGAATAATTTGGCCCAGCTCGCAGGCCTTTGCCAGCGCAGGGTTATCCGCAAGACGTAAATCTTGCCTAAACCAAACGATGATTGGGGAGTGTTGATCTAATTTCGCTTCCATGGACTTTTGCCTGTTTTAATTATCATTCAATGCTACGCAGTCAGTTTTAGGATTGGATTAATCGTGCTTTCCTCTCGCAATAATAGATGACTCTGCTACAATTCTGAGCTTTCAATTAATCTAACATTAAAGCTCCTTGAAATGAACATATTAGTTATTGGCTCCGGCGGCCGTGAACATGCATTAGCCTGGAAAGCATCTCAGTCTCCAAGCGCACATACTGTTTATGTCGCTCCGGGTAATGCGGGGACGGCTATTGAGCCAAACCTTGAAAATATAGCAATTAATGTTGCTGATTTCGCTGCGCTAGCAGAGTTTGCTGCGTCAAATAATGTAGGGCTCACAATTGTAGGCCCTGAGCAGCCTCTGGTCGATGGGATTGTTGATTATTTCA
The DNA here is from genome assembly GCA_029248755.1 of Porticoccaceae bacterium. Taxonomy (GTDB): domain Bacteria; phylum Pseudomonadota; class Gammaproteobacteria; order Pseudomonadales; family Porticoccaceae; genus HTCC2207. Next base: position 66,060 of record JAQWIR010000026.1, on the reverse strand, counting down.
ATGAACGAAAATTACCTATTTTTGGCCCATCCTCTGGCGCGGCCCAATTAGAAGGCTCAAAATCCTTCACTAAGGATTTTTTGGCTCGCCACAGTATTCCCACTGCCTTTTATGAAACTTTTACTGAAGTTGATCCTGCCATTGAATACCTGAATAAAATTGGAGCACCCATTGTGGTTAAGGCCGATGGTCTTGCTGCGGGCAAGGGCGTTATCGTAGCAATGGATCTTGCTGAGGCTGAAGCGGCCGTTCGCGATATGCTGGCGGGCAATGCTTTCGGTGAAGCCGGCCACCGTGTGGTGATTGAAGAATTTCTTGATGGTGAGGAAGCTAGCTTTATTGTGATGGCTGATGGCGTGAATGTTTTACCTATGGCAACTAGCCAAGATCACAAGCGGGTTGGTGAAGGTGATACTGGCCCAAATACCGGTGGAATGGGCGCTTATTCCCCAGCACCTGTAGTCGATGATGTTATTTACCAGCGGGTTATGGATGAAGTGATTTACCCTACGGTTAAGGGTATGGCAGATGAGGGCAACAGTTACACTGGCTTTTTATACGCTGGTTTGATGATCATGGCTGACGGCACACCTAAGGTTATTGAGTATAACTGCCGCTTTGGCGACCCTGAAACTCAACCTATTATGCTGCGCATGCAATCTGACTTGGTCGAACATTGTCTTGCAGCCCTCAATGTTCAACTCGACACCCAAAAAACCGCTTGGGATCCACGTCCCTCTGTTGGTATTGTGCTGGCTTCTGGCGGCTATCCTAATGCCTATAATAAAGGTGATATTATCACTGGATTACCGTCGTTAAGCCAAAATGAGTCTGACATGTCGCCTTCAGGAAAAGTTTTTCATGCCGGCACCCAAAATATTGACTCAGATATTTGCACTAATGGGGGTCGTGTTCTCTGTGCCACAGCTATGGGTGACACTGTACTTGAGGCGCAACAGCAGGCTTATAAATTAGCTTCCTCAATAAGCTGGGATGGGATGTTTTTCCGAGAGGATATTGCTTGGCGCGCCATCCATAGAGAACAAAAAAACCAATAACGTTTAAATGTAAAAATTATGTCTGATTTGGCTTTTTTTCAAAACGATATTCCCTTCAGTGCCTATGGTGCTAGTCATTTAATGGTACTGCAATTTGCCATTGGCTTGCTTGCGCTGATATTTGTTGCCAGCCGAAAATTTAACCCTCAAAAGAACTTATTAATTGGTCGTATTTTTTCGGTATTTTTAGCTTTGACTGTGGTTGTTTATACCCTCTTTGAAATATCTTTAGATCGCTTTACTGTGGCTGAAGATCTTCCTTTATCAACCTGCAATCTTTTTTGTATTTTGGCACCTTGGTTATTCTGGCGTCCTAATTTTAACTATTTTGTGGTGGTTTATTTTTTGGTGATGGCCGGCACCTTGCAGGCAGTGATTACACCCGACTTGTATCGAGGGTTTCCCAGTTATGGGTTCTTTAAGTATTGGATAACCCATATCGGATTGGTTCTTTTAGTGATCCATTATCTGGTTTGTTTCGAACTTTATCCAACGGCCAAAAGTATGCTATCTGCCTTTAAATGGCTCAATATTTATGTATTGGCACTGATGCCAATCAATTATTTATTGGATGCTAATTATTTTTATCTGATGGCAAAACCCATTAATCCATCGGTTCTGGATTATTTTGGTCCTTGGCCAGTTTATATTCTGGTCGCAGAATTACTGGTGATGGGATTTTTTGCTATTGCTATGTTGCCGGTTATACTGATTAAGGCAACGACAAAAAACCCAACTAATTAAACTTTTAGGTGCAATATTAATGGGACAAAGACAGCTTTCACTTCTCGATAATTTGCTAAATCAGATTGATTCTGGCTTGCGCACCACATTTGGTAATGCACCAAGTCCTCAACGTGCCTCACCGGCTATAAATCTTGATGAGCCTGATTTAACCGATCAGCAACGTCAGCATGCTATTGGACTCATGCGTGTCAACCATGCAGGGGAGATATGTGCTCAAGCCCTTTATCAAGGGCAGGCATTAACTGCTAAGCTTCCTGAGGTGGGTGAGCAAATGAAAGAATCTGCCGAGGAAGAAATCGATCATTTAGCCTGGTGTGAACAGCGAATTTTCGAATTAGGCGGAAAAACAAGTGCTCTTAACCCTGCGTGGTACGCCATGTCGTTTGCTTTGGGGGCGGGGGCTGGCCTTATAAGCGATAAATTGAGTCTAGGCTTTGTTGCTGCTACAGAAGATCAGGTATGCAGCCATCTTGAAAAGCATCTTGAAGAACTCCCTTCAGAAGATACTAAGAGTCGCTCAATTGTTGAACAAATGCTGGTTGATGAGGCTCATCATGCCGAATCAGCTTTAGCAGCAGGTGGCCATAGGTTTCCGAAGCCGATTAAGGCGTTGATGACACTAATTTCCTCAGCCATGACCAAGAGTAGCTATAAAATTTAGTCTTACTGTTTTAAATTAGAGATACTTTCTCTGTCTGCATCAAGATCTTGTTGCCACCCATTAATCAAATTTACCACCTGATTAGCTACCCAGCTATGAATGGGTGAGCTTGCTGTTCTATTGTGCTGTAATAGGGCCATTGGAATTGTGCCAACATGGGGTAGCCCCGCCGGATAGCGCTTTCGCACAATTCGGTACAACTCGCGATCCATTGTCATTCCGTATTTAGCCGCAACCATCAGACAATCAGTACCGCACACTGTTTCCATAGCCGTCATTAGCTGATTAGTCACCAACGCTTTTTTACGCTTTCTTCCTAAATCTCTCAGTGCCCGGTCAAATCGCGCATCGGTTCGCGCACTAACTCGTTTGGCAATTAGCAAATAATATTGTACAAAAGGATATTCCAAAATCTCATCAAGGGTAACTTCTGATTTGTTGGCTAGAGGGTGTCCTTCCCTCATCCAAATTGAAGGGGTAAAAATAGCCAACCTTTTTGAGGAAATATCTTCACTGACTCCACGCTCAACATCTATGGCAAAGTCCAATACGCCCTCTGCCAATTCGCCCTCTACTGAGTCAGTTTCACTGGATATGGATAGGATTACATTAGGTGCATGTTCAGTGAGTACCCGCGTTAGTTCAGACACTAAGGAGATTGCCACAAACTCTGGAACAGCAATATTAATTTCACCCACATAAGTAGCAGGATCAAACTCACCCTCACTAACCATTTCTAACACTGAATCTAATAAACCTGGCAACCGCATCTGCAGGGCCCTAGCCCGTGGGGTTGGAACTAGCTCATTGCCAGTTCTGGTAAACAATGGATCTTCTAGTTGATCTCGCAATCGCTGTAAGACTCGACTCATAGCGGGCTGGGTTATAAATAACCGCTCAGCGGCTTTAGTCACACTTTTCTCTTCTAAAAGCGCCTGAAGCGAAACTAATAAATTTAAATCTAGTCGAGATAATCTTTGAAGATTCATTGACGTTTCCTATGGGTTATTACCAAAATGCATAATGTTAATGCAAACAATGCATTAGAATTATGGCATGAAGGACCCTATAGTATCAATCATAAAGAACACAATGATTAGTTATAAAGATTAGTAACAAAGTTTTAATGATTTAGCGCTTCAGTACTTAGCGAAGAATCAAAGGCAATCTAAAAGTGAAAAACAACGATGCCTAAGAATGCAGCATGTAACAAACCCCTCTTAATCCTTGCTTAAGGATTTTTTTTAGGACCCTCCCAGGGTCCTTTTTTTTGCCCAAATCAAAGTCATAACAAAATGTAATGACTATTATGCATTAAATGCATTGGATTAATATCAACCTCGGCATTAAAGTGCCGGCCATAGAAAGTTGGCTATTTGATAGCAACTGACTACCCCAAACCCCTCTTTGCATTTATCCAAAGAATTTATCGGGAGCCACCCTTGGCTCCCTTTTTTTTGCCTTAAATTTAAGAGTTTATTGAATTTCGTAACTATGACTCATAACAACGCCAGCAGCGCCTAGCATAATCGAGGCAGAACAATACTTTTCTGCGGAAAGATCAACGGCACGCTTTACTTGGCTCTCTTTTAAGTCTTTACCGGTCACAATAAACTTAATATGTATCTTACTGAATACCGCTGGAACCGCGTCAACTCGCTCTGCCTCAACTTCAGCTCTGCAATCAACGAGCTGCTGACGACTTTTCTTCAACATGGCAATCACATCATAGGAAGCGCAGCCTCCTAGACCTAGAAGAAGCATCTCCATAGGGCGAACGCCCATATTCCTTCCGCCTTGTTCTGGCGCACCATCCATAACCACTGAATGTCCACTGCCGGACTCACCTAAAAACATGACGCCATCTACCCACTTAATTACTGCTCTCATTTCAATAACCTCAAAGACCTACAAGTACTTTAATTTATACATTTTACCAGTGAAACCACGCAAGTAGCAGTATTGTTTACTAGTATAAAAATGTATCACTAGACAGAGACAATCAAACTCTATTATTTCCAAAACACAAGACTAGAGGATATTAATTGAACAACCATAAAACTACCTTCCCTATAAGAAATATAGGGGTTTTTCTTAAGAATTGCCGAAGGCGAAGTTATAAGCCTAAGGGTGTCATTATTCACTCTGGAGACTGTAGTAGTTCTCTTTTTTATATTTTGAGTGGTTCTGTCGCTGTTATTGCCGAAGACAGCGAGGGTAAAGAAATAACTCTTACCTACCTCAATCCAGGCGATTTTGTTGGCGAGATGGGATTATTTGAAGAAAATCCCCGAAGCGCGCTTATCAGAGCTAAAACAAAATGTGAGTTAGGCGAAATTAGTTACAACAAATTTTTTTCTCTAAGTACAAAGCATCCAGAATTTATCTTTGCTATAGCCAGACAAATTTCAATGCGTCTAGCTCACACATCAAAAAAAGCCTGCGATCTAGCTTTTCTTGATGTAAGCGGTCGGGTAGCCAGCACATTGATTGATTTATGCCAAGAACCTGACGCGCAAGTAAAGACCAATGGCACCTATCTTCGAATTACACGACAAGAAATTGCCAGGCTTGCTGGGTGCTCAAGGGAAATGGTTGGCAAAATATTAAAAGATTTAGCCGCTAGGCAACTTGTTTCACTGCATGGAAAGACTATTGTGGTACTCAAAAATACTCAACATTCGTAATTCATAATAGCTTTAACAAGCGCCCTACTTAAGCAAAGAAACGTTTAAGCTGCAGACCAGGGTCCTCACTGCGCATAAAGGCTTCTCCAACCAAGAAAGCATGCACATTGTTATCTCGCATAACTTGGACATCGCTGTCGCTATGAATGCCACTTTCTGTAATCACGATGCGATTGCGGGGAATTTGATCAAGTAACTTAAAAGTATTGTCTAGGGAAACTTCAAAGGTATGAAGATTTCTATTATTAATGCCAATCATTGGGTTATCCACGGCTAATGCAATATCTAGTTCCTGTTGATCATGAACCTCAACTAAAACATCTAGGCCTAAAGATAACGCGGTGGCATGAAGGCTATAAAGTTTCTCTGGGCTGAGAGCCGATACGATTAATAGTACACAATCTGCTCCAAGCACTCTTGATTCATACAGCTGATATTCATCAATAATAAAGTCTTTGCGAATAACTGGCAGATTACATGCGGCTCGCGCATCTTTAAGATATTGATCGGCACCCTGGAAAAAGTCCACATCAGTCAGGACTGACAAGCAGGCCGCCCCACCACGCTCATAGCTTTTTGCAATTTCAATGGGATCAAAGTTTTCTCGAATTACCCCTTTACTAGGCGAAGCTTTTTTAATCTCAGCAATAACTGCCGAATCCCCTGCCGAAATTTTTGATTGCAATGCTTCGGCGAAGCCGCGTGGCGCAGAAGCACTTTTTAACTGCGCTTTTAACTGCTCAATACTGACTTTAGCTTTTCGGTCTGCGACTTCTTGCTCTTTTCTCGCCAATATTTTCTTTAATACTGTAGGTGTTTCAATACTCATAGTCGTCTCTTTAAAAACTCAGCTATCGGCCTGAGCTCTGGTGAAAGCGGCAAAATCGCTAATTTTAGCTTTCGCTAATCCGCACTCTATAGCATCTTGGGCCATTGCTAGGCCTTGCTTTAAATCAGCCGCACAACCAGCAACATAAAGCGCCGCTCCAGAGTTTATTGCAATAAGGTCCGCTGCTTTTTTAGCACTTTCCCCCTGCTGTTTGCCAAGGGCATCAGAAATAATGGCAAAGGATTGTTTTGCATCACTCACTGATAGGCCATCTAAGCTTTGGCGATGATTAAAAAATTCTTCCGGTTTAATCGTATATTCAGAAATTGCATTATCTTTATATTCAGCAACAAAAGTTTCATCTGCAATACTAATTTCATCAAGGCCATCCGCCGAGTTGACTACCATAATATGCTTAGCGCCTAAACGACCTAACACTTCTGCCATTGGCCGACATAATTTTCGCTCATAAACGCCTATTAGCTGCCGATCCACGCCTGCAGGATTAGTCATTGGTCCCAGAATATTAAATATAGTGCGCAGCCCCAGCTCACGTCTTGGCCCTATGGCATGTTTCATTGCGCTATGATGGGCGGGCGCAAACATAAAACCTACGCCTAGCTCATTAACGCATTGAGCCACTTGCTCTGGACTTAGGCTTAAATTAACGCCAGCGGCCTCAAGTAAATCTGCCGCTCCACTACTACTACTGACCGAGCGATTGCCATGTTTTGCTACTCGCCCCCCAGATGCCGCGACCACAAAGCTTGAAGCCGTAGACACATTAAAAAGGTTGGATTCATCGCCACCAGTGCCTACGATATCGACTAAATAGTCGCCGGATACATCAACGCCAGTGGCTAGCTCACGCATGACTTCTACTGCACCCGCAATCTCATCGATGGTCTCACCTTTCATTCTTAGTGCAACTAGAAACCCACCAATTTGCGATGATGTAGCTTGTCCGGTCATAATCTGGCGCATTACAACGCGCATATCCGCAGATTCCAGATTCTGATTATTGACCACTTTATCTAATGCTTGAGTAATATCCACAATTTAACCCTTTAAAAAGTTTTCTAGCAGGTCATGGCCGTGCTGAGTGAGAATAGATTCCGGATGAAATTGCACCCCCTCCACTGCCAGCTCTTTATGGCGCACACCCATAATCTCGTCCAGAGATCCATCATCATGTTGCGTCCAAGCAGTAATCTCTAAGCAGTCCGGGAGTGAATTCTGATTTATGACTAACGAATGATACCTAGTGGCCTCGTAGGGATTAGTTAAATTTGCGAAAACACCGGTATTATTATGGTAAATCATGGAGGTTTTACCATGCATTACCTGCTTAGCTCTGACTATTTCGCCACCATAGGCCTGACCTATACTCTGGTGCCCCAAACAAATGCCCAGAATAGGAATTCTTCCAGAAAAATGCTTGATGACAGCAACTGATATGCCTGCTTCGTTTGGAGTACAGGGACCTGGTGATATAACAATTTTTTCCGGTGCCAACTTTTCAATCTCAGCAATGGTTATCTTATCATTGCGATACACCTGAACATCTGCCTTAAGTTCTGCTAAATACTGCACCACGTTATAGGTAAACGAATCATAGTTATCCACCATTAAAATCATTTTTTCACCTCGGCGCTTACCATTGCTGCAGCACGCATTACAGCACGAGCCTTGTTCATTGTCTCTTTCCACTCCAACTCAGGCTTTGAGTCAGCTACAATGCCAGCCCCAGCTTGTACATGTAATATGTCGTCTTTAATCACCGCTGTGCGAATAGCAATTGCCGTATCCATATTGCCATTCCAACCAATATAGCCCACTGCGCCGCCATAGATTCCGCGCTTTACTGGTTCTACTTCATCAATAATTTCCATTGCGCGGATCTTTGGCGCACCGCTTAAAGTGCCTGCGGGAAGAGTCGCTTTAAGTACCTCAATCGGTCCCATATGATCAGTGACATCACCCACTACATTAGAGGTAATGTGCATCACATGAGAGTAGCGCTCAACCACCATTTTTTCGGTTACTTCAACCGAGCCAGACTGACTGATCCGACCCACATCATTGCGGCCCAAATCAATGAGCATTAAGTGCTCCGCAATTTCCTTTGGATCATCGAGCATCTCTTTTTCTAGGGCTAAATCTTCTTCTACAGTTTTACCACGACGCCTAGTGCCAGCAATTGGACGAACAGTCACCTGGCCATCCTCTAATCGAGCAAGAACCTCGGGCGATGAGCCAACGATATGAAAATCACCTAAGTTTAAAAAAAACATATAGGGTGATGGGTTAAGGCGACGCAACGAACGGTAGAGGTTTATTGGAGAGGCTGTAAATGGCGCAGATAGCCGCTGAGAAGGCACTACCTGCATAGCATCACCAGCGATAATATAGTCTTTAATTTTATCTACTGACTTGAGAAATGCCTCTTGGCCAAAGCTAGATTTGAAAGAATCTTCAGATAAATCATCCCCCAAGCCTTTTTTATCTTCCAACTTGGGAGCTGGCATGGCCAACTTTTGCTGCAACTCATCGAGACGAGCATTGGCCTGATCAAGGCCATCATGTTGCTTGGCATCCACATGAACCACTAGCATCAAAGTACCAGATAGATTGTCAAAAATGGCAACTTCATCAGAAGCCATTAGTAAGATATCTGGTGTGCCCAACTCATCTTTGGGCTGAGATCCAGCTAATCTAGGCTCAACATAACGAACCGTGTCATAGCCAAAGTAGCCAACAAGTCCGCCCGTAAATCTCGGTAAATCTGGTAGATCTGGCATGCTAAATAGTTGCCGAAAGCGCTCCACTTCAGCCATTGGATCATCCGTCTGGCGGTCGACCATGGGCTTGCCATCTCGAATAATTTCCAAGCGCTGACCATAGACTCTAAGCACTGTTGATGTTTGTAGACCTATTAGCGAGTAGCGTCCCCATTTCTCTCCGCCCTGCATAGACTCAAAAAGGTAAGAATTGGGGCCATGGGCCAGCTTGAGATAGACGCTCAATGGGGTTTCAAAGTCAGCTAACACTTCACGCGTAACCGGAATGCGGTTGAAGTCTTGGCCTGCGAGTTCGGCGAATTTTTCAGGGGTCATTTGGAATTCCTTGCACTATAAACGGATTATTTATGGGGCACCTATTGTCCCCGACAACACTATAAGTAGCATCGCCACCGCTGGCGGTTTTTCACCTGCTGTGCAAAAAGACTTTGTTTCAAAATACAACCCTCTAGATTAGCGCTTATTGTAGCCAATATTGTGCTATCCGTAAATTAACCTACCAAGCTCAGTTCAGCTCGCATCTTATCAATCACTTCCTTGTAGTCGGGCTGACTAAATATTGCTGAGCCGGCTACAAAAGTATCTGCCCCTGCAGCCGCTATTTCTTGAATATTGCCCACGCCAACCCCGCCATCAACTTCAAGCCGAATATCAAAGCCACTGTCATCAATAATTTGCCTGGCTCGCTTTAGCTTATCCAGCGTTGAGGGTATAAATTTCTGTCCGCCAAAACCTGGATTAACAGACATCAATAACAACATATCCATTCTGTCTAGCACCCACTCCATGGAATCTAAGCCAGACGCTGGATTTAGGACTAGCCCTGCCTTGCAACCTAAATCTCGCACCAATTGCAAAGATCGGTCAACATGCCGGGATGCTTCTGGATGAAAGGTGATATAGCTGGCTCCAGCATCGGCAAACATACGGATCAAATCATCCACCGGCTGAACCATGAGATGAACATCTATTGGAGCTGTTACACCATAGTCTCTTAAGGCCTTGCAGACCATTGGACCAATAGTAAGATTAGGTACGTAATGGTTATCCATTACATCGAAGTGCACTATATCGGCACCTGCCTCTAGAACAGTTTCAACCTCTTCACCCAGTCGAGCAAAGTCGGACGCTAATATGGATGGGGCAATTAAAAAATTTGTCATACAGCACCAAGTTTTTTATGAGGTGTAATAATGCTAGAGATTGGTTTGAGGTGCAAATAGTTTACCGACTAATTAAGTATAAACCGGCAAAAATTATAACTTTGATCCTTACCTATGTAACAATAAACCTCTATATAACTAAATGGGCATTGATTTATAGCTATGGAAAAATCTCTTGGCATTGTTATGGATCCAATACAATCCATTAACTACTTAAAGGATACTAGCCTCAGCATTTTACTGGCGGCTCAGAAGCAGGGTTATAGATTATTTTATATAGAGCAAAAAGATTTGTTTCTAGAAAATGGACTACCCTTTGCCGAAGTTCGACCGTTGCGCGTTTTTGATAATGCTGATTGTTGGTATGAACTAGACAGTCGAAGCGCCGTACCCCTCAACGAGTTAGATGTGGTGTTGATGCGCAAAGATCCACCTTTTGATAGCGAATTTATCTACTCTACATATATTTTAGAAGCGGCTGAAAAGCTCGGCACGCTTATTGTCAATAAGCCTCAAAGCCTTCGCGACTGTAATGAAAAAGTGTTTGCTACTGAATTCCCCCACTGTACTCCTCCGCTTCTGGTCAGCCGGAGCTTAAAGCGCCTAAAGGACTTCTTACAGGAACATCAGGACGTTGTTTATAAGCCACTAGACGGGATGGGGGGCACTTCGATTTTTCGCGTCAAATCTGGCGATCAAAATCTAAATGTTATCCTAGAAACGCTGACCAAATTTGGTAGTGAAACTGTTATGGCGCAAAAGTATTTGCCAGAAATTACTGACGGCGATAAGCGTGCACTCATTGTCGATGGCGAGGTCATCCCCTTTTGTTTGGCACGCATTCCGTCCCCTAGCGACTTTCGCGGCAATCTAGCCGCGGGTGGCAAAGGAGAGGTGCGGCCCTTAACAGACCGAGATCAATGGATCGCTGATCAAGTGGCACCTGTATTAGTTGAGCGCGGCCTGCTCTTTGTTGGCTTAGATATAATTGGTGATTATCTGACCGAAATTAATGTGACCAGTCCGACCTGCGTACAAGAAATTGATAGGGCAGAGAACACAGCGATTAGTGATAAATTAATTGCCGCCATTACTCGACGCATAACCTAATTAAGTGGCTTAAATATCGACTGATGCTTGTTTTTAGTTGCCTTAAGCCTCATATTGTTAACCATGGAACCCACTTTGAAAAAAACTATAAATAGTCTAAAAAATCACTTTCTTGTGGCAATGCCCAACCTGCATGATGAGAATTTTTCTGGCAGCGTAGTCTATATCTGCGAGCACAACGCAGAAGGCGCCATGGGCCTAATTATTAACCAACAGTTAGATATTCCTGCAAAAGCTGTTTTTGATCGACTAGATCTTGAACAAAACAGCAACCGCGGCGATGAACTTATTTTTGATGGCGGCCCTATGCAACAGGATCGCGGGTTTATTTTGCATAGCACTTGCGAGCAAAAGTGGGAGTCTACTATTTACATAGGCAGTGACGTTAGTTTATCTACGTCAAAAGATATTCTTGGCGATATTGCACTGGGAGAAGGCCCCGAAGAGTCCCTTATTACTCTTGGCTATTCAAGCTGGGAGGCTGGGCAATTAGAAAGAGAATTAAAAGAAAACAGCTGGCTAGTAATCCCCGCTGATTCATCTGTTATTTTCAATACCGAGTGCGCACAAAGGGCCAGTGCCGCGGCTCTTTCAATCGGCTTGAACCTAGATATGCTGGCCTTAGATTCCGGACATGCCTAATTTTGCAGAGTACCAAACAATTATGGCTTTTGATTATGGGCTACGACAAATTGGCGTTGCTCATGGCCAAACCCTGACGGCAAGCGCTGAAGGCATTGGCATCTTAAAAGCATCTGATGGTGTTCCAAACTGGGATGATGTTCAGGCAATGCTGAATGAATGGAAGCCTAATGTAGTTTTAGTGGGCTTACCTCTCAATATGGACGGCAGCGAGAGCGAGCTTAGCCGCTTAGCTAGAAAATTTGCTCGACGACTGCAGGGTCGCTTTAATGTAGATGCATTAATGGTCGACGAGCGATTAACTAGCCAAGAGGCCAAGTCGTCTCTGAAGGATTCAAGCTCAAATAGAGAAGGCAACAAAATAGATCTGACGAAAATCGATCATCTTGCTGCCGCTCTTATCTTACAAAGTTGGCTGGATCAGCCAAATCTTGGCCAGCGACCCTAACTGGCTCTTCGCGAGGTCACTGTTGCTGATGATGGGTCCCGGCTTACAACGCCCTTTCCCACAAGCCTACTGAGACTTTGATCCATTGTAGTCATTCCTGAGGCCGCTCCGGTTTGAAGTGCCGAATAAATCTCCGCTACACGATCACTGCGAATTAGGTTTTTAATCGCCGATGTAGTTACCATAATTTCGCTCGCCACAACACGGCCGCCACTTTTTCGACGTAACAGCGTTTGAGAAGCCACAGCCTGTAAAGATTCTGCCAGCATAGAGCGTACCAACTGTTTTTCTTCAGCGGGGAACATATCAATAATTCGATTGATAGAAGCTGCAGCGCCAGAAGTATGAAGTGTTGCAAGCACCAAATGTCCGGTTTCCGCCGCAGTTAGGGCCATTCTAACGGTTTCTATATCTCGCATTTCGCCAACCATAATGACATCTGGGTCTTCCCGCATCACCGAGCGTAAAGCGCCATCAAAACTAATGGCATCACGACCAATTTGGCGCTGATTTACCAAGCTTTTACTACTTGTATGGACAAATTCAACCGGATCCTCCAGGGTAACGATATGTTTGCGGCTAGAATCATTAATATGTTTGATCATTGCAGCCAGTGTGGTTGATTTTCCAGATCCAGAGGCCCCAGTGATGAGTACTAAACCACGAGGCTTGCCCGTCATTTTTTGGTAAATTCCACCTAAGCCGAGCTCAGCCAAGGTTGGGACAGTAAGAGGAATCACGCGAAAGACCGCTGTTATACCTCGGTGTTGCTTGAAAATATTAACCCTAAAACGGGCGCGCTTTGATAATTCCCACGCAAGATCTATTTCAGAATTCTTTTCAAACAAGCCAATTTGTCGGTCGCTCATAACAGCATAAACCAGTCGCTTAATATGGGATTGATCCAGTGGCGGTAATGTTGTTTTTTGTACTTCCCCATCAATCCGCAAAATAGGCGGCAAATCTGTTGAAAGGTGAAGGTCTGAGGCCCCTGCTTCAAGGGCTATTTCGAGTAAATTTGATATATCCATAATGATTTCCAATCCTTTGAATTATTAGTATAAGACAATTACTGCAAAGTTATTGCTGATCGCCTATAAGGTCGTCAAAATGCTCCTTGTGCTACCGTAACGACCACGATAACAATATATTCAATATAGCATAAAAAAATGAGTGCAAATTAATATCGTAATTTTGCCAGACAACTGTAGACTTGTGCCTATGACATCCATTGAAAAAAATATTTCTGCGGTAAAGGCGCGAATTGAAAATTCTGCTGCTAACGCGAGTCGTGACCCGCAGGCATTGCAGCTTCTGGCGGTCAGTAAAACACGCGATATAGAAGAGATCCAGCAAGCCGCATCTCAAGGGTTAAATGCCTTTGGTGAAAACTATCTTCAAGAAGCATTACTCAAAATCAATGCCTTAAAATCTATGTCCTTTGAATGGCACTTTATAGGCCCGCTACAATCTAATAAAACCAAGCAGGTGGCAGAAAATTTTAGCTGGGTCCATACTGTGGACAGATTGAAGATTGCCAAACGCCTCAACGATCAACGCCCCGAAAATCTGGGCCCATTGAATATATGCCTGCAAATTAACATAGATAACGAACCGACTAAGTCGGGGCTTTTGCCAGATCAAGCTTGTGATTTAGCACTCTCGATTAGCCAATTACCCAATCTGCGCTTGCGCGGACTTATGGCTATACCTCAAGCCCGCCATGATATTAATAGTCAGCGCCAACCATTTCGCGATTTATACTTGCTAAGGCAAGAAATTAATCAACAACTGGACAATTTTCAAAAACTAGATACTCTTTCTATGGGGATGTCTGGTGATATTGAAGCAGCCATTCACGAACAGGCCACTATCTTGCGTATAGGTACAGATATCTTTGGGCCAAGAACTGAAAAAGCAAATAATAAGGAAGTCAAAACAACATGAGTAAAATAGTCTTTATCGGCGGCGGCAATATGGCTTCCTGTCTCATTGGTGGAATGCTAACCAATGGGTTTTCTAGCCAAGACATTATGGTCAGTGAGCCTAATGAGGACTCACGAAAACGCATGCAATCAACTCATGGGGTTCTAACTACCGCCGATAACCTAGCGGCAGTATCTCAAGCCGACATTATTGTACTTGCCGTTAAGCCACAAATTATGGGCGCAGTAGCCTCTCCCTTAGCGGCAAAACTTGAGCATAAGCCAATCATTGTTTCGATTGCTGCCGGCATTCCCGTTAGCGCTTTGCAAAACTGGTTAGGTCAGCACTTAAAAATTGTTCGCGCTATGCCCAATACGCCCGCCATGGTCCAGTCAGGTGCTACTGGTCTTTTTGCTAGCCAATCCTTGGGCAACGACCAACAGGCAATGATTGAAAATATGTTTTCTGCTGTGGGCTATGCTTGTTGGGTAGCTCAAGAGTCCGATATTGATGCAGTGACCGCAGTTTCAGGCAGTGGGCCCGCCTACTTCTTTTTAATCTATGAGGCAATGCTAAAAGTAGCCCAAGAATTAGGCCTAGATAAACAAACTGCGTCTCAATTGACCCTGCATACAGCAATGGGGGCGGCGCGTTTAGCTCTGACCTCTGAAAGCACTCCTGATGAGTTGCGCAAGCAAGTGACTTCCCCAGGCGGGACAACCCAGGCAGCGATCGAATCTTTTCAGGCTCAAGATTTGGAAGGTATATTTCGTATAGCAATGACTAGCGCCCTAGAGCGCGCCAAAAAAATGTCAGATGACTTTGCAGGCTAGACACTATGAATGAAACATTAATTTTTATCGTAAAATACGCCACTGATATCATTGCCACCCTGCTTTTGATTCGCCTTTTACTGCAACTCACTCAGGCAGATTTTTACAACCCGGTGTCTCAAGGCATACTTAAAATATGCGCGCCGATTGTTGCTCCCCTAGAAAAGCTAATCCCCACTATGGGACGATTTAATTTGGCGGCATTAATCGCTGCTATTTTAGTTAAGTGGAGTTTTTTTGTTGTAATTGCAGCAGCAAATGGACTCCTTAGTATAGGAATTTTTGCCTATTTGACGCTCGCTGCTTTTGAACTATTACGTACACTAATTACCCTTTATTTTTATGGTGTATTTATTTTGGTTATTTTCAGCTGGGTCGGAACACCACCCCATCCAGCAGCGCGCCTAATTGGACAGGTAATCTTGCCCTATACCAATGTTTTCAGACGATTTATTCCGCCTTTAGGGATGATTGATATATCGCCAATGGTTGCAATTTTTACACTAATGATTATTCGCGCCCAAATTCTTCCCATCATTGCTATGCAAATTCGCCCACTACTTTCGTAGTCGCTGAGTCTTTACTCAAGGGGCAGGGTCTGGATAGCAATTATGCACAGCCTCTATCTCTGCTAGCACTTCATCACACAGGGTAATATCAACCGCATCAATATTTTCTTTTAATTGTTCAATAGTGGTTGCGCCAATAAGACAACTTGCCACAAATGGCTGCTGACATACAAAAGCCAAAGACATTTGCGCCAGACTTATACCTTGTTCACTGGCGATTTTTGCATAGGCCTCAGTAGCTGCCAATGATTGGGGGCTGTCATAGCGGGTAAAACGATCAAATAGTGTCAACCGCGCTCCCTTGGGTTTATCGCCTCCAAGATATTTTCCGCTCAACATACCAAAGGCCATAGGTGAGTATGCTAACAAACCCACCTCCTCTCTAATAGACATCTCGGCAAGACCTGTTTCAAATTGACGGCTCAATAAATTGTATACATTTTGGATACTAGCTACTGTGGGCAGTCCATGATTAGCGGCTAGACGCAGGTACTCCATCGTTCCCCAAGGCGTTTCATTAGAAATCCCAATATGCTTTACCAGGCCTTCATCAACCAATTCAGCCAGTGCTTTGAGGGTTTCTTCTATGGCTATACCATCACCATCAGGATTGTGGGTATAACCACGAGCGCCAAAAAAATTGGTGGCGCGCTCAGGCCAGTGAACCTGATAGAGATCTATATAATCCGTTTGCATGCGCTCAAGGGAGCCTTCAATAGCTCTGCGTATATGGTCTTTACTCAGTCGTGCCCCGTTGCGAATATGTGCAAGCGCAGAATTCTTTTGGTCAGCGCGACCGGTTACCTTAGTCGCAAGAATAACCTCTGCGCGCTTACCTGTTTGCGCCAACCACTCGCCGACACAGTGCTCGGTTGCACCCACTGTTTCAGGTCGGGGCGGCACAGGATACATTTCTGCCACATCAAATAGGTTGACCCCTCGGGAAAGGGCATAATCCATCTGCTCACAGGCCTGTTGAAGATTGTTCTGCTCGCCCCATGTCATAGTGCCCAAACCAATTAATGGCACCTGTAATCCTGTTTTGCCTAGTGACCGATATTTCATAATACTTTCTCGCAAATCAGTGTAATTTAATTAAAACCATCAAACCTTATCAGGTATAGTAGTAAAAATCAGTGGTGGGCCTGTATGTAGTTGCAGCTGTTTACGATATAAACAAAACTTTGAGCCTATACTATTGCTTAAA
This sequence comes from Porticoccaceae bacterium, assembly GCA_029248755.1. Lineage (GTDB taxonomy): Bacteria > Pseudomonadota > Gammaproteobacteria > Pseudomonadales > Porticoccaceae > HTCC2207. Next base: position 49,379 of record JAQWIR010000026.1, on the reverse strand, counting down.
CGTCTGGGCGCTCTTAGACTTGTAACCCATAATTCGAATAGATTTGCCTATGTCATTAGAAACATCAGAGATACAAAACGATCGTAGCGGATCAGTGGGGCTAGTGAAACCTCAAACAGCAGTGATAGAGCAACCGCTCAAGCTCGCCTGTGGCGTTGTGCTGCCCAACCATACGCTAGTTTATGAGACATATGGCACGCTCAATAAAAACAACACTAATGCTATCCTTATCTGTCATGCTCTAAGCGGCAATCATCATGCCGCGGGTATTTATGAACAGGATGCCAAACCCGGATGGTGGGATCAATACATTGGCCCGGGCAAACCCATTGATAGCAACCGTTTTTTTATTATATGCGTCAATAATATAGGTAGCTGTTTTGGCAGTACTGGGCCCACTTCAGAAAATCCTGAGACGGGCAAGCCCTATGGCGCAGACTTCCCCCCCGTAAGAGCAAGAGACTGGGTAGAGTCACAACGGCTATTAATGGAACACCTTAATATTGACTGTTGGGCCGCGGTAGTAGGCGGTAGTCTTGGCGGCATGCAAGCCATGCGCTGGTCCCTTGAGCACCCAGATAAGTTGCAACATGCTGTGGTTATCGCCTCCTCTATGAAACTTACCGCGCAAAATATAGCCTTTAATGAAATTGCTCGTAAGGCAATAAAATCTGATGCTGATTTTTGCGGTGGTAACTATTTGCAAGAAAACAAAATCCCCCATCAAGGGCTTGCATTAGCTCGCATGATTGGACATGTGACCTATTTGTCCGATGAATTAATGGGTCAAAAATTTGGCCGGGATCTTAAAGCGGGGGACCTACTTCAAGGCAAAACTGAGCCCGTTGAGTTTCAAATTGAGAGTTATTTAAATTATCAGGGCGATAAATTTTCTGATTTTTTTGATGCCAACTCTTATATTCTGATCACCAAAATGCTCGACTACTTTGACCTGGCAAGAGAATATAACCACGACCCTATCGCGGCATTTAGTCATGCTCAGTGTAAATTTTTGGTCGTATCCTTTAGTAGTGATTGGCGCTTCTCCCCTACAAGATCGCGAGAAATTACTGATGCGCTTATCGCCGCTGGCAAAGATGTTTCATATATTGCCATTGACTCAGATCATGGCCATGACGCATTTTTGTTACCCAATGAGCGCTATCAAGCCGCGCTTGGTGGTTATTTGAGTAGGCTAGCCGATCAACTTGAGGGCGCCCAATGAACCATAATATCGACTTTATAAAGCAGTGGATTGAACCTGAGTCGCGAGTTCTAGATGTAGGCTGTGGTGATGGCTCTCTGCTAGCCAGCATAAGAGACCAGCGTCAAGTTCGCGGCTATGGCTTAGAAATTGACCCTAATTCCATAGCCAGCTGCGTGGAAAAAGGAGTTAATGTTATTGAGCAGGACCTCAATAAGGGCCTTAAAAATTTCGCCGACCAAAGCTTTGATACAGTTCTAATGACTCACACACTGCAGGCCCTTCGTTATCCTCATTTAGTGTTAGACGAGATTTTGCGAATTGGCGCCAAGGGCATTGTCACCTTTCCCAACTTTGGCAATTGGCGCACCCGGGCCTATTTAAGCTTGCGTGGAAGAATGCCGGTAACTAAGCAGTTGGCCTATCAATGGTATGACACCCCCAATATTCACTTTTTCACCTATGATGATTTTGAAGCATTGTGTAAAGAACGAAATATTAAAATCTTGCACCGTCAGTTTTTAGCCAATGGCTTTCCCGACGCCATGCTTAAATCAGTGTGGCCAAATCTATTTACCGAAACTGCGGTTTATCATCTAAGCCGTTAATTGATTGCCTGCAATACAGAGAGAAAATTTTAATGAAGTACCTGATGCTACTATCCATGCTTGTCACCTCTTCCCTAACCGCAGAGGCTATCAAACAAAGTCATTTTAAACAGCATGGTGATGCGAAAATCTTTTATAGCGCTTTTGATAGCTCATTTATAGCGCCAGAAGTGGCTGTGGCCTACAATTTCGTTCGCGGAAAGGACAAAGGACTAGTCAATATCGCCGTAGTCAAAACCCTAGGTAAGGGTGAGCCGGCAACAATTTCTGGACGGGTATTCAATATTTTTCAACAATCCCAAAAGCTTGAGTTTATTCCTATAAAAGAACAAAACAGCATTTATTACTTAGCCCCTTTTGAGTTTGAAAACGAAGATCTTTTAACGTTTAAAATCTCGGTGGATGACGCCAACAACCAAGGACCATACAATTTTAAATTCCAAAAGAAAATGTATCACAACTAATCTTAACCCTAAGAGAAATACAGCGTGATAGAGATAAAAGATTTGGTGCTCGCCAGTGCCAATAAAGGCAAAATCAAAGAGCTGCAGGATATGTTGAGTGGCCTTGGGATTAATATTATCCCTCAACAACAGCTAGGTATTGAAGATGCCGAGGAAACGGGTCTTACCTTTGTTGAAAATGCCATACTAAAGGCGCGTCATGCAGCGCAAATATCTGGCCTGCCTGCAATTGCCGATGATTCTGGGCTTGAGGTTGATTACCTACAGGGAGCCCCTGGTATTTATTCTGCTCGTTTTTCTGGCAAGGGCGCTACCGACAAAAGCAATCTCGACAAACTAATGTCTGAAATGCAAGATGCTCCCGCTCACAAGCGAAGCGCCAGATACCAAACAGTGATTGCGGTTATGGCCCATGGCTCTGATCCCACGCCTATTTTATGTCAAGGCACCTGGGAGGGTGAAATTGCCTTTGAAGAAAAAGGCAGTGAGGGCTTTGGCTATGATCCAGTATTTAAGCCCGCTGACGCAAACTGCCATGCAGCAGAACTAGAGAAATCAGTTAAAAATGCTATCAGTCACCGCGGGAAAGCCATTGCTGATCTGCTCGAAAAGCTAAAGCAACAATCCATCTAATGTTGGATCTACCACCTTTATCGCTGTATGTGCATATTCCTTGGTGTATTAAAAAATGCCCCTATTGTGACTTTAACTCCCACGAAAGTGTCGATAAAATCCCCGAAAATGCTTATATAAGTGCTCTTTTTCGAGATCTTGAAAATGATCTGCCTTGGGTGCAAAATAGAAAAATTCACTCTATTTTTTTTGGCGGCGGCACGCCCAGCCTTTTTTCTGCGCGCGCTATAGAAAAAATTATTCAGTGGGCAGAAACACTGATAGGTTTTGAAGATAATATAGAAATAACATTAGAGGCTAATCCGGGCACCGCAGAACAACAAAAATTTTCTGACTTTAACTCAGCGGGTGTCAATCGACTTTCCCTAGGGGTGCAAAGCTTTAACAATGATCATCTAAAAGCTTTGGGTCGGATCCATGATGGGGATAACGCGCTCAGAGCCATTGCAATGGCACAAAATTCAGGCTTTGAGCGCTTAAATATCGATTTGATGCATGGATTGCCCAATCAAACGCGCACTCAAGCAATAAATGACCTAGACATTGCCATCGAAACAGGCGCAACTCATTTATCTTGGTACCAGCTTACCATCGAGCCCAATACCGCTTTTTACTCTAAGCCACCTATTCTGCCTATTGAAGACCAGCTTGCGGATATCCAAGATCTGGGTCAGCAAACACTGGCCGATGCAGGCTTTGTACAGTACGAAATTTCTGCTTTTGCACAAGATGCTGAGCGCTGTAACCATAATATCAATTATTGGCAATTTGGCGATTACCTGGGTATTGGCGCCGGCGCTCATGGTAAAATAACACTGCCTGGTCAAAATAAAATTATTCGCACGGCAAAAACACGCCAGCCCAATCATTACCTGAGTCACAAAACTACGGCATTGACGTCTAGCCAGCCTATTTCTCGCGATCAGTTACCTCTGGAGTTTATGATGAATGCTTTACGTCTCGCCTCTGGCACCAGTGATGACTTATTCGCCGCTCGCACAGGCCTTTTACCTGAAGACATTTATCCTCAAATAAAACTGCTACAAGATGAGGGATTTTTGAAACCGCTGCGTTCTAATTATTGCACCACCGATTTAGGTGCGCGCTACCTCGACACTATATTGCAGCGTTTTTCTTAAGCTCCTAGTTTTTGGTAATGTTTTTTTTGCTACAATAACGGCTTACTAACAAGAACTTGAATTTACCTTGAAAACTAATAGTACTAACAGTCTCAGTAGCGCTAAAAATTCAGTGCCTACAGAATCAGCGAGATTAATACGCTGGGCCACCTATGCCTCTGTTAGCGTTGCAGTCTTCTTAATCATTGTGAAATTAATTGCTTGGGGGCGCTCAGACTCGGTCAGCCTTTTGGCGACTTTGGTAGATTCTGTATTGGATGCTTTCGCTTCAATTATTAATTTAATTGCCGTCAGGCATGCCCTAACACCGGCCGATAAAGAGCATCGATTTGGCCACGGCAAAGCTGAAGCGCTAGCCGGCTTAAGTCAATCTCTGTTTATTGCTGGATCCTCGCTATTCTTATTGCTTGAAGCCGCTCAGACATTTTTAAACCCCGCCGAAATCAAACACGCGTTTTCTGGGATAGCTGTGATGGCTATTTCAATTATCGCGACCCTTGGCTTAGTGAGCTTTCAACAGTATGTGATTAAAAAAACTCGGTCCGTCGCCATCCGCGCTGATGCCTTACACTATAAGTCTGATATTTTAGTGAATTGCGCGGTTATTCTCGCTTTGTGGCTTTCAACTATGGGTCTCAATATATTTGACCCTATAATTGGCGGTCTGATTGCTTGCTATATTCTTTATAGTGTCTGGAGTATCGTCAGCATTTCACTTGATCAGCTTATGGATCGTGAGCTGAGCGATGAAGTAAGAACAAAGATTAAACAACTGGTTCTGGCTCACTCCCAATCACGTGGGATACATGATTTGCGCACTCGGCATTCCGGAACCATGACCTTTATTCAGTTTCATCTTGAAATTGAGGATGATTTAACCCTTGTCCAGGCTCATAATGTATCTGATGAAATAGAGCTTGAGCTTTTAAAGATCTACCCTGACTCAGAAATTATTATTCATATTGACCCTAAGTCAGTAGTTGGCAAAGAAACCGTCGCAACATTTGAGTAATTTTTATCAATTTTGAGTGAAAAATAAAAAGTATTAATTGGTGTAGGTCTAGCCCTGATGATATTATTAGCTTATCAATAACAATGATTAAAACCTGTCTTTTGGAGATATTTCCTAATGAGCGACACAATTATCCATACAACCGATGCCAGCTTTGAAGCTGACGTGCTTCAATCAGAATTGCCAACACTAGTAGATTTTTGGGCGCCTTGGTGCGGTCCATGCAAAATGATCGCCCCTATACTCGATGAGCTAGCCATAGAATATGCTGGCAAAATCAAAGTTTGCAAAGTGGATGTAGACACTAGTCCAGAGAGCGCGGCAAAGTTTAATGTTCGCGGCATACCGACTCTTTTAGTGTTTAAAAATGGTGCTGTAGAGGCTACAAAGGTAGGCGCTCTTTCTAAGGGGCAACTAACTGAGTTTGTTGATGGCCTGATTTAAGGCGTTCGCGGTCCTATCTGGGGCCGCAAAATTCAGCTTGCGTTTACAATCACAACCCTATAATCTTGTAGTTGTCCCTTTTCGAAGCCCTTGCACAAAAAAAAATTAAGTGCTGACTGCGGCAATAGACTACACTCAAACAAAATCAACCCTTGGCAATGGTCAAGGCATCAACTTCTCCGAATTACATATATCCTAAGAACTTCCTATGAACCTATCAGAACTAAAGCAAAAACCAATTGACGAACTTCTAGAAATGACTGCCTCAATGGGGCTCGACAATCTAGCTCGATCTCGCAAACAAGACATTATATTCGCTCTTCTTAAGCGTCACGCTAAAGGAGGAGAAGATATCTATGGTGATGGAGTACTTGAGATTTTGCCTGATGGCTTTGGATTTTTGCGCTCTGCAGGCGCTTCTTATCTCGCCGGTCCGGATGACATTTACGTCTCTCCAAGCCAAATTAGACGCTTTAATCTACGTACTGGTGACAGAATCTCTGGAAAAATTCGCCCGCCTAAAGACGGTGAGCGTTATTTTGCCATGCTTAAAGTTGATGAAATTAATTTCGATGCGCCAGAAAATGCGCGCAACAAAATCCTATTCGAAAATCTTACACCCCTTTTCCCAGATGAGCCCCTTTTGCTTGAATCTGGCAATGGCTCAACAGAAGATCTTACGGGTCGTGTGATTGATCTAGTATCACCGATTGGTAAAGGCCAGCGCGGACTTATTGTTGCACCGCCGAAAGCGGGTAAAACCATTATGATGCAGAATATTGCTCAATCTATTATTCGCAATAATCCCGAATGCTACATTATTGTTCTATTGATTGATGAGCGGCCTGAAGAAGTGACAGAAATGCAGCGCACTGTGCGCGGCGAAGTGATTGCCTCTACCTTTGACGAACCACCCAATCGCCATGTTCAAGTCGCTGAAATGGTTATTGAAAAAGCTAAGCGTTTAGTAGAACACAAAAAAGACGTGGTTATTTTACTAGATTCAGTTACACGATTAGCCAGAGCTTACAACACTGTAATTCCATCCTCTGGTAAAGTTTTAACCGGTGGTGTTGATGCTCATGCGCTTGAAAAGCCTAAACGATTCTTTGGTGCTGCGCGTAATATCGAAAATGGCGGCAGCCTTAGCATCATCGCGACTGCTCTAGTTGATACTGGATCCAAAATGGATGAGGTTATCTACGAAGAATTTAAAGGTACGGGTAACCTAGAGCTCATTCTTGATCGAAAAATTGCAGAAAAACGCGTCTACCCAGCTATTAATGTTCGCCGATCTGGTACTCGCCGTGAAGACCTGTTGATGGATGAAGCCGAACTACAACGGGTTTGGATCCTACGTAAACTTCTGCATGATATGGAAGATCTGCCTGCTATTGAGTTTATGATAGAGAAATTAAAAGGCTTCAAGAGCAACGGTGAATTTTTTGGCGCGATGAAACGTAAATAGTTGGCACAGCGCCACTCATTTACTGACAACGATTGAGCCAATTACATGAAACATTCAGATTTACGTAGTTTTATTTCTCTCCTTGAACAACAGGGTGAGCTGGTTCGTATCAAGCAAGAAGTCGATCCACATCTTGAAATGACAGAAATTAGCGACCGCACATTGCGCGCTAAAGGACCAGCCCTACTTTTCGAAAACCCCAAGGGCTATTCAATGCCTGTTTTATGCAATCTTTTTGGCACGCCAAAAAGAGTTGCTATGGGTATGGGTCAAGATTCAGTCGCTGCTTTGCGTGATGTGGGCGAACTTTTAGCTTTTTTAAAACAACCCGAACCGCCCAAAGACCTTCGCGATCTATGGGACAAACGTCACGATTTTAAACAGGTACTCAATATGCCTGTTAAGTCAGTAAAAAATGCACCCTGCCAAGACGTAGTTATTGAAGGTGACCAAGTCGATCTGGGGCAAATACCCATCCAAACTTGCTGGCCTGGTGATGTTGCACCCTTAATAACTTGGCCGCTAGTTATTACTCGAGGTCCAGATAAAGAACGCCAAAATTTAGGCATCTACCGCATGCAAAAGCTAGCTAAAAATAAGCTTATTATGCGCTGGCTAGCTCACCGTGGTGGCGCTTTAGACTATAGAGATTGGCAGATTAAACATCCTGGGAAACCCTATCCAGTCGCCATTGCATTAGGCGCAGATCCAGCGACCACATTAGGTGCTGTTACACCCGTTCCTGATAGCCTCTCTGAATACGCTTTTGCTGGGCTTTTACGCGGTGAAAAAACCTCCGTTGTATCCTGTCTTGGCAGCGACCTTCAGGTACCTGCTACTGCAGAGATTATATTAGAAGGTTATTTGCAGCCGGGAGAAGAAGCCGACGAAGGGCCATTTGGTGATCACACCGGTTATTATAACGAGGTTGAACGTTTTCCAGTATTAACAGTTGAGCGCATAACTCATCGTAAAGACCCTATCTATCACAGTACTTACACCGGTAGACCGCCGGATGAGCCTGCTATTCTAGGCGTAGCGCTCAACGAAGTATTTGTGCCAATTTTGCAAAAACAGTTTCCTGAAATTACTGATTTTTATCTTCCCGCTGAAGGCTGTTCATACCGCATGGCGGTGGTCAGCATGAAGAAGCAATTCCCCGGACATGCCAAACGAGTAATGATGGGCGTTTGGTCTTTTTTGCGCCAATTTATGTATACCAAATTTATTATTGTTACCGATGAAGATATAGATATTCGAAATTGGGAAGATGTCATCTGGGCAATTACTACAAGAATGGACCCTACTCGTGACACAGTGATGATTGATAACACCCCCATAGACTATTTGGATTTTGCCTCTCCTGTATCTGGTCTTGGCTCAAAAATGGGATTGGATGCAACCAATAAAATGCCTGGAGAAACTGACCGCGAATGGGGTCAGCCCATAACAATGGATACCCAGGTTAAACAGCGTATTGACGACCTATGGGCTGAACTTGGCATTACTCAGTCAGACTAAATAATAGCTGTAAAAAGCCATCCTGCTAAACTCTCTTTCAGAAAATCTAGTTTTAAACTTGCATAGCGCGAGCGAGAAGATTAAGTTGTAAAATATCAGGCAACTTTGTTTCAGGGGTATAGGTGCAAAAAAATAATAATAGGGGTCAATTCTATCTTTTTTCTAAGCGTCGATTTTTGCCGTTTTTTATTACCCAGTTTCTTGGCGCCCTAAATGATAATTTATTTAAGAATGCCTTATTAGTAATAGTCGTTAGCACTGCCGTTGCGTCCGCAGACACAAATACAAACTTTATTACCAACCTTGCCGCTGGTTTATTTATTTTACCCTTTTTCTTGTTTTCAACCATGGCGGGCCGCCTTGCTGACCGCTTTGATAAAGCTTTTTTAATAAGACGAATTAAATTTGCCGAGATTATTATAATGCTAATTGGCTGTTTTTCTTTGTGGCAAGCCAACATAAATTTAATGTTAGTAGTGCTTTTCTTATTAGGCGTTCAATCCGCTTTTTTTGGCCCTCTTAAATACGCCATTATTCCTCAGCATGTCGGTGATACCGAGCTATTAGCAGCTAATGCTCAGGTTGGAATGGGGACATTCGTCTCTATATTATCAGGAACACTCATTGGCGGATGGCTAGTGACCAGTACTCAGGGCCCAATGCAACTAGGCGTACTAACTATTTTGGTAGCTATTATTGGCTGGCTTAGCAGCTGTCAAATACCAAACGCTCCGCCAGAAAAAACAATGAACGAATTTCCATCTACATTTAATCCAATACGTGAAACCGCTTATAACTTCAACTTGGCCAAACAAAATAAAACTGTTATTTACTGTATTTTTTCAAGTTCGTGGTTTTGGCTTTATGGCGCCTGCTTTTTAACCCAGGTTCCTAACTTCTCAGTGACTATTTTAGGTGGCGACCCTAAGCTTATTTCAATTTTATTGGGTGCATTTATCATTGGCGTCGCCATTGGCTCTCTTTGCTGTAATAGGTTATCGCGCGGACAGGTAGAACCTGGTTTGGTGCCAATCGGCGCACTGGGCCTCAGTCTTTTTGCAATCGATCTTTATTTTTCCTCAACCGCCTATGCTGCTATAAATACTGCAGGTAATTCTGTATTACCCACCACGTTCTTAACAATGCCATCTGGCTTGAGAATCCTGGCCGATCTGCTTTTTATTGGACTATTTGGTGGTTTATTTATCGTGCCAATTATTACCATGATTCAGCGCAACACCAATCGCATATCTCGCGCTCGAGTGCTTTCTGTTAACAATATTTTTAATGCTGTATTTATGGTTTCAGGCAGTTTGCTGGGCATGCTCTTTTTAAGCAAACTCGGCTGGTCTATTCCTCAGTTCTTTTTACTCTTGGCAATTTTAAATCTCGCTTATATGGCAACTATCTTTTATTTAGAGCCGGTTTTTATTCAGAGATTTAAACACTGGGCCAATCTAAACCACTCAAATGATACTCATAGTTAAATTATGTTCAATCAAAATAGCCGCTCAGAATTAGGCGATAATTAGCTTTTTTTAGCCTAGGTATATACGTTAAACTAAACTACTAATTCAAAGGCTCTATCACGGCTATAATATGGTTCGATATATCTTACAAAGGTCCGACGGTTTCTACCTTGGCAAAGACTTACTCTGGACTGCAGACTGCAAAAATAATCTTCTTTATCAATCTGAACACCAAGATATTGCACTCAATAAACTTATTGAACTTAATGCCAAGGATATTAACCTAAGAGCCAAAGTTAAAGCCTTCGACGGGAGCACTAAGGGCGATATTAATACGCCCGACAACTCCATGACCGCGGCCTAATTGAGAGCAATATGGCATCCTTAAATGATTCCTTAGCAATATTTGAAAATCCGCAAAGAAGAAAGCTTTTGCGAGATATTGTTCGCGGCATTGAAAAAGAAAGTCTGCGTGTTTCCCCCAGCGGGCATATTGCAAACTCAGCTCATCCAAAAACATTAGGAGCAGCTCTTAGCCACCCATCAATTACCACAGACTATTCTGAAGCTCTTTTGGAGTTTATTACTGCACCCTCTTGCTCTATCGAAAAAGTGCTTACCGAGCTCGATGATATTCATAGATTCACTTATCGTCAGATAGGTGAAGAATTGCTTTGGGCCAGTAGCATGCCATGCCAACTAGGTGCTGATGATCAAATTCCAATCGCTGAATATGGTTCTTCGAATATAGGCATTATGAAGCACGTCTACCGACTGGGTTTAGGCCATAGATATGGTCGGTCTATGCAGACTATTGCAGGAATTCACTACAATTTCTCTGTTCCCGACACCCTATGGATGGAGTTACAACAGCAGCAACAAAATACTCAGTCATTGCAGAATTTTAAATCTGAGGGCTACTTTAAACTAATTCGTAATTTTCGCCGCTACGCTTGGCTACTACTTTATCTTTTAGGTTCGGCGCCAGCAGTTTGCAGAAGTTTTGTCGCCAACCGAGATCACCAATTAAGCCCCGTAGGACAAGATAGTCATAGTCTGTATCAACCCTATGCAACATCATTAAGAATGGGCGATCTCGGCTATCAAAGTCAGGCCCAAAGCGCGGTAGACATTTCTTATAACAGCTTAGAGGAATATATAACCTCTCTTCGCAGTGCTTTAGCGACGCCCTATAAAGCTTATGATGATATTGGGCTTAAAGACCCACAAGGCAATTATAAGCAACTCAATACCCATCTTTTACAAATTGAGAATGAATTTTATAGCGCTATTCGACCCAAGCGCACTGCAGCATTAGACGAAACTCCGCTGCAGGCACTGCAGCATAGCGGAGTAGAATATATCGAAGTTCGCTGTCTAGATGTGAACCCTCTGCTAGCCTGTGGCATTGATGCTCAAACGATTCGCTTCCTAGACACTTTTCTGCTGTTTTGCCTGTTATCTGAAAGCCCCAAAACCACCAACTCGGAATCTCAAATTCTCTCAAAAAATATGCTGAGCACAGTGTATCGAGGTCGAGATCCACAACTAAGACTGCAAAAGGGCTCGTCTGAATTAAGACTTCGGGAATGGGGTGCCGATTTATTACTAGAAATGCAGCCCGTGGCCGAACAATTAGACATAGCCCATGACAATCAATATTACTCACAGGCCCATCGTTCAATGCAGGCAGCCATAATTGATGCTAGCAAAACTCCCTCAGAGTCTATGCTGAAAGAAATGCAAGACAACAATGAAACCTACTATCGAATGGCAATGGGCAAGGCGATGAAGCATAGGGAATTTTTTCTTGGCGGTGAGCTTGATACAAAGATTACCAAGCATTACACCCAACTTGCAGCAATGTCTCACAAACAGCAAATTGCCCAAGAAAATAACGATCAAGTTTCATTTGATCAATTTCTATCAGCTTATTGGAAGTCCTCACAAATTAATTAGCCAATATCAAAAATGATATACAATTAACAAAAATATCTAGGAAATACCTATGCAACTGCCAAACCATAGAACCATCAATGGGCTTCAAGCCATATTCGGGGGCCTCTTAATTTCTATCGCTGTATTTTATTTCCAAAATCATTTGCAATTAGAACCCTGCTATCTATGTATTACTCAGCGTGTGTTTATTATTGCAATTGCCCTAGTATGCACAACTGCCGTATTACATAACCCCCGCCAATATGGACAAAAAATCTACGCTGGCTTGTCCACACTACTGGCCTTAATTGGCGGTTATTTCTCTATAAAACAACTTTGGCTACAAAGCCTACCTGAAGATAAAGTCCCAGCATGTGGCGTTCCAGTTGATTATTTATTTGATGTATTCTCTTTGCTAGAAGCAATCTCTCACCTGCTAAAAGGCGATGGTAATTGCGCTGAAGTTCAGTGGCAATTATTGGGAATCAGCATGCCTGGCTGGGTTTTAGTGACTTTTATTGGATATGTTTGTATTGGCATTTTTCAGTTCACTCGAAAAGTCTAAGCATAACAACACTTTTAATATCGAATTTTTAACTCCAAAAATGACTATTTTTTAGTACATAATAATTTTTATTTCTTATACTAAAAAGAGTACGCTGTTTTAAAAAATTGATTGTGGATATTTTTATGGAAGACAAAAATTTACAACCAAATGAATTTTGGCCATGGGTACATGATCGAATAAAGCATTGGCTTGAAGCTCGCAGAAACCTTCTTGTGACTTTTTGCGAACTTAGCAATGTCAAAGATTTTGACGACAAGAATCTTCATCAAGGCCGTCTATTACAAACTTTTTGCCAACAACTCGTCGATTATATTTCTGAAGGTCACTTTGAAATATTTGAACAGCTAATAAATGAAGGTCACTTATTTAACGACTCTGAAGCCCTGGCATCAGGTAAAAAGCTACTACCTGCCATTTATTCTTTAACCGACGTTATTTTGGACTTTAACGACAAGTATCTGGCGACGGATGACCTTTCTTCACTAACAATTGACCTATCTAAGCTGGGCGAAAATCTGGCTCAGAGATTCGAAATTGAAGACAGCATGGTCAATACACTGCACAGCGAACATTACCAACAAATATTAATACCTAAAAAGCCCGCTAACTAAAAGCTAAGAATCATTTTTTAATACAAAAAAAGCCCCATAATAATGGGGCTTTTGATACCCTTATACTCTATTAGCTTTTATCCGCTTTGACGTCAGCTGTTAGCAATTCAACCTCAAAAATTAATACTGAATTTGGGCCGATTGGTCCCTGTCCGCCAGCGCCATAACCCAAGTCTGACGGTATATACAGCTCCCACTTTGAACCCTCAGGCATTAATTGCAGAGCTTCGGTCCAGCCAGGAATAACTTGAGTCACGCCAAATTTAACAGGCATACCGCGCTTGATAGAGCTATCAAACTCAGTGCCATCTAAAAGCCTACCTGCATAATGAACTTCAACCGTGCTCTCAACACTTGGTTTAGCGCCTGTTCCTTCAGTGATCACCTTATACTGTAATCCTGTTTCGGTAGTCACAATACCTTCTTTAGCGCCATTAGTTTCAAGAAAGGCCGCTCCTTCTTTAAGGTTAGCCGCCGACTCAAGTCCTGCCGCTTCCTGTTCTACTTTCTGCATTTCTTCTCGCTTAGCCATCATTTGCTTTTGAAACTCTTGGATAACCTTAGCGGTCTCCTCCTCATCAAGCTTTGACTCTAGCTTAGCAACGCCGTCAGAAAAGCCCTGCTGATATGCTGCAAGATCTAGCTCAATTCCAGTAGACCCAATACCTTTTCCATTTTCAATACCCATTAGATAGCTGACTTTTTGATCTTGCGTATCAATTACGGCCACCTCTGTTTCAGTTGCTTTTTCATGACCACAGGCAGTAATACCAAGTGCGACCATTGAAATTAGGCTAATCTTTTTCATCTTTTCTTCCCAATAGTTTAAATTAAGTTTCCCAACATTTAGTTTAGGCTATTTTTAAGACTAAACAAATCTAAAATAGTTCGCCTTGTTTGCCTAATTATATCAATATTGAATTATAGTACTCTTTTAGCCATAAGGTCCCAAACCCCATGACCCAATCTTTCTCCACGCCTCTCAAATTTTGTCAGCGGCCTAAAATCAGGTCGAGGCATATAATCTTGCGTCATATTTTCAAATGCTGGAGTATCACTAATTAGCTCAAGCATTTGTTCAGCGTAGGGTTGCCAATCAGTAGCCATATGCACAACACCACCCAGCCGTAACTTGGCTTTGATTAATTGTAGAAATTTAGGCTGAATGATTCTTCGTTTATTGTGCTTCTTTTTATGCCATGGATCGGGAAAATATATTTGCACCCTATCTAGACTAGCATCTGGAAAACACTCATTAAGCACATCCGTTGCATCCGCAAGATAAACCCTTAGATTGCTAATTTGTTTTTCTTGAATAGCATTTATCAAACTTCCCACACCTGGCGGGTGTACTTCTATGCCAATAAAATCGGTTTCCGGCTGAGCCTCTGCCATCTCAAGTAACGAAGCACCCATGCCAAAACCAATTTCAACCACTCTGGTCGTATTCCGACCAAATACAGCCTCCATATCAATAGTACCGTCGACTAAGCGCAAGCCATAGGATTGCCAACCAGATTCAAATGCGCTGCGCTGCGCTTTAGTCATTCGGCCAGCCCTCACCACAAAGCTGCGTATGGTTTTATCGCGATATTCTGGCTTAATCTCCATCTATTTTTCTCTTATAGCTGCTAGCAGTAACATTATCCAGCCCAGCATAAATGATAGTCCACCAATAGGCGTAATCATGGCGAATTGTGAAATACTTGTCGCAATCAATAAGTATAGGGAGCCACAAAAAAGAATAATACCCACTAGAAAAAAGACTGCAGCATATTTTTTCCAACGAGCCACTAATAGGGCATCATCAATACAGATAAGACCCAATAATGCGAGAGTATGAAACATTTGATACTGCACAGCTGTATCAAATGTTTCAGATCGCTGAGCTGTGATTAGTCCATCTAACATGTGAGCGGCAAATGCGCCGAGAACAACCGATAGTAGGCCACTAATTGCTGTAATTTTTATCCAATATAGTTTATTCATAGGTATAAAAAAACCGCACGGTTAAAAATGGCCTGCGCGGTTAAACGATCTCTCTATAGATTAGGCTTCCATGGCGGCACGAACTTTTGTCATAGCATTTTTTTCAAGCTGCCTAATTCTTTCTGCAGATACACCATACTCATCGGCTAGCTGATGTAACGTTGCCTTGTTATCATCTAACCAACGACGCTGAAGAATATCCTGACTGCGCTGGTCTAGGGACTGGACGGCAAGACCAAGGCGCGCATTACTATCATTTTCAAAATCTTGATTAGCTACTTGTTCTGCCGGATCAGCACTTTTATCTTCGAGGTATAGCGCTGGAGCATAAGCAGTCTTATTGTCTTCGTCATCATCGTCCGGTGCATCAAAACAGGCATCATGTGCCGAAAGACGCATTTCCATTTCCATCACATCTTTAACTTCGACACCTAAATCATCTGCAACTGCTTGCGCTTCGTCAGCAGAAAGCCATTGCAGCTGTTTTTTGGCGCCGCGCAAATTAAAGAATAACTTGCGCTGAGATTTAGTGGTGGCAACCTTAACAATTCTCCAATTACGAAGAACAAACTCATGGATTTCAGCTTTTATCCAATGTACAGCAAAAGAGACCAAACGGGCTCCTTTTTCTGGATTAAAACGTTTGACCGCCTTCATTAGCCCAACATTACCCTCTTGAATCAAATCACCTAAGGGCAAGCCATAACCATTGTATGAACGGGCAATATGCACCACAAAACGAAGGTGAGCCATAACAAGTCGACGTGCTGCGTCAATATCATCTTGATAATACAGTGCTTCGCCAAGCTCACGCTCTTCGTCCAAGGTTAAGATAGGCACGGTCGCAGTGCCCTGAATGTAAGCATTCAGGTTAGCGCCAGGACTCATCCAATCCATTGTTTGTAGCGAATTACTCATACTAAAAATCTCTTATCTCAGCCGCCCATTATAGCATTATTTTATAAATAGTGCCTAATCGGGGGGTATTTCAAGTTCAAGGCCTTATAAACATTCCTCTTTTTACGACAAAATCTTTATCTTGGTTTTATGTCCTTTAGATGCCTTGTCACAGCTAACCAAGACCCAGACAATCCAAGGCTAGCGCCTACAGCAATAAGTGCAAGGCAACCTTGTACCCCAAGACTATGAAGTCTGAACTGGCTATTGTATAACTCGCTTAGTTGAGCCACTGAGCCACTGAGCCACCAAAAGCCAATCACTATAATTAATGCAGCGCCCATAGCTCCGATTAGACCCATCAGCATACCTGAATACAAAAATGGCCTTCTAACATATGCATCGGTTCCGCCAACCAGCTTTACGACTATAATTTCTTCTCGACGGCCGTGGATTGTTAGCCGAATACTATTGCCAATAATCACAAGTACCCCCAAACCCAGGACAAATCCCAATGCGAACACAATTTGTTGGCCAATTTGGGTTAAGCTTCGCAAGCGCTGCAACCACAACATATCAATTTGCGTATCTTCAACCTCTGCTATTTGGCTAATTTTAGCGAGCAAGGGCTGGACTTGATTTGCCTCTAATGCAACATCAGCTATTGGCTCTATAATAAATACTGGTGGCAATGGATTGCTTTCTAAATACTTTAACGCAGAACCAAAGCCTGAATTCTCGGTAAATTCCTGCAAACCCTGTTCAGGAGAAATGTACATCACTGCAGCTACTTCAGGAATGGCCTGCAACTGGGTTTTTATAGTGGCAATCTGTTTTTGGTTGGCGCTATTATCAACATAAGCAGTAATCTGTGAAAAAGACTCAAAATTATTTTCAAATTGACGGGCATTATCAACTACTAGAAAGAGTGTAGCCGGCAGCGATAAGGCAATGGCAATTACTGAAGCCGTCATCAGCGTTTGTAAAGGGTCTTTAGCAAGTCTCTTAAGACTATCCTGAAAAGTGTGGGAATGATGCTCAAAAGCCGCTCTTATAAGGCCAAATAAACCAATCTTTGGTGCCACCGCGCCACGTCGCACCTTTGCACTAGAAGACTGAGCCATGGGTACCTCCATCGTCAGCCACCATGCCTTGTTCTAGGCGAATAATCCTACAGTTCATTTGATTAATCAGATCAATATCATGGCTTGCAATTAATACGGTGACTCCCACATCCTGAAAACGTCGAAAGAGTGCCATGATTTCTGCGGATAATCCGGGATCTAGGTTGCCTGTTGGCTCATCCGCTAAAAGTATTCTTGGCTTGTGGACAACAGCTCGAGCAATACCTACTCGCTGTTGCTCACCGCCAGAGAGCATCGCTGGACTGTGCCGCTCTTTTAGAAGCAGACCAACCCCATCAAGTGCTGCACGAACTCGACGCCCAATCTCTTTGCGCGACTGACCGGCCACTTGAAGGGGTAAGGCAACATTATCAAAGACGCTTCGATCCATTAATAACTGGTGATCTTGAAAAACAACACCTAGCTGTCGCCGATAGGCGGGGATCTTGCTATTAGCTAGACGATTAATATTTTTGCCATTGATGAGTAAAGTCCCAGAACTGGGCCTCTCTAGAAGCATTAAAAGCTTTAGCAAGGTGCTCTTGCCAGCGCCTGAGTGTCCGGTTAAAAAAGCTAATTCTCCGGCATTTACATTCAAATTGATGCCCTTAAGCGCCTCATAACCTCCCGAGTAGCGCTTAGTAAGATTATCAAAATGAATCATGGCTTATTCACCTTGCTCAGAACCCATGAGTGCTTCAATAAAATCACTGGCTACAAAAGACTGAAGATCATCTTGGCCCTCACCCACTCCTATAAAGCGAATAGGTGTTGCAAACTGTTCGGCTAGCGCAAAAATAACACCGCCTTTGGCTGTGCCATCTAATTTAGTTAGGGCTATACCAGAAACCCCTACTGATTGATTAAACTGTGACATTTGAGCAACGGCATTTTGCCCTGTGCCTGCATCTAGAACTAATAACACTTCATGAGGCGCCTCACTATCTAGCTTGCCCGCAACGCGTTTAACTTTTTCTAATTCCTCCATAAGATTGCTTTTGTTATGCAGTCTTCCGGCTGTGTCCGCAAGCACTACATCAATACCGCGACTTTTAGCCGCTTGAACCGCATCAAAAATAACAGAAGCACTGTCTGCACCTGAATGCTGAGCTATAACCTGCACATTATTGCGCTCTCCCCAGGCCTGCAGCTGCTCGACAGCGGCAGCCCTAAAGGTGTCGCCTGCGGCCAACAGTACTGATTTGCCCTGCTGTTTTAAACGATTGGCTATTTTTCCTATGGTAGTGGTTTTACCCACACCATTGACTCCCACAACCAATATGACAAAGGGCCCCTTGTCTGATTCTATCGATAGCGTCATTTCACAGGGCTGTAATTTATTGTGCAGTAATTTTTTTAGGGCCAAATGAAGCGCTGCACCATCTTGCAGCTGATTTCGATTTGCCTGATCGGTAAGCTCCTTAATAATGGAATCAGTAACTTCAATGCCTACATCTGCTACCAATAATAGTGTTTCAAGCTCCTCTAATATCTCTGCATCGATTACTTTTTTACCGAGAAATAGGCTACCAAAGCCACTGCTGGTTCGAGACAGCGCTTTACGCATTCGGCCCATAAAGTTCTGAGTTGTTTTTTTCTCGCTAGAATTGAAATGATCTGCACTTTCAGAGGGACTGTTAATTTCTGCGTCTGAATGATTGCGCTTAAAGCGATCAAAAAAAGACTTTTTCTGTGGTTGCTCCATTGCTTCAAAAAACTCCAATGACAAAAAAGTGGGTTTACAGAGTAGCTACTATGTAGTGTATCCTATCACTGACGGCAGTCCCATAAAAATGGGCTTAATTATTACACTGGGAGAGGCCTTCCATTGGCAAGAAAAGTAACCCCCCAAGCACCCGAGTCGGTTCGAATTATTGGCGGAAAATGGCGAAGTCGCCCGCTAAAATTCACAGCGTCTGATGGATTGCGCCCAACCGGAAGCCGAATTAGAGAAACCTTATTTAATTGGCTAGCGCCTCGTATAGAGGGCGCCAAGTGCCTTGACTTGTTTGCTGGTTCCGGAGCCCTGTGTTTTGAGGCGCTATCTAGGGGGGCGAAGCTCTGCACCGCACTGGAAAATAACCCCGTTGTTGTTAGCCAATTAACCTCCAATAAAACAATACTTGAAGCCGATAATCTTAAGGTTATTGCCTCAAATACACAGGGATTTTTAAGTGCTAAAAAGTCGAGCACTCAATATGATGTGGTTTTTTTAGACCCTCCATTTGATCAAAAGATTCATGCTCAGATAGCCCAGCTACTTACTGATGGTCTTTGGCTAGCACCCAATGCTCTTATTTACTGTGAGCTTCCTCTATCAGAACACCTTTCTGTGCCTGTGAGCTGGCAACTATTAAAAGATAAAACAGCTGGTCATGTACGTTTTTGCCTTTTTACATACGTTGAGCAAAGTGATTTAATTAAGTAGAATGCGATTTCTTACTTTAGCAGGTAGAGCATCAAGCCTATGAAAACTATAGTTTATCCTGGTACTTTTGACCCAGTTACCAACGGACATATTGACCTGGTTGAGCGGGCTTCCAAGCTATTTGGAAAGGTTGTGATTGGTATCGCCAGTAGCAGTCAAAAAACACCTCTGTTTACCATAGAAGAGCGAATTCAGCTTGCTAGTGAATGTTTGCAACATATACCCAATGTTGAAATTCATGGCTTTGATAACTTGCTAGTAAACTTTGTTAAAGAATGTAGCGCTGATGCAATTATGCGGGGCTTGCGTGCCGTATCTGATTTTGAATATGAATTTCAGCTGGCCAATATGAACCGCGCGCTATCCCCTGATATTGAAAGTATTTTCTTAACGCCCTCGGAGAAGTTCTCTTATATTTCTTCGTCCCTAGTAAGGGAAATTTCGTCGCTTAAGGGCGATGTATCCCAGTTTGTACCATCGAATGTGGCTGAAGCTTTAGCGGATAGACTGCAAAAAACTTAGATTGATAAGATCAGGTTTGGCACGCAGGGCAAAAGACTGAGCTTCGCTGTCCTAACCTAAGCTCTTTTAGTGTGGTATTACACCGGTTACAAGATTCGCCTCCTCGACCATAAACATCTAGAGATTGCTGAAAATAACCCGGCTGTCCATCACTGTTTACAAAATCACGCAATGTTGTGCCTCCCTGGTCAATGGCCGCTGCCAATACTTTTTTAATATTTTTCGCCAGCAAACTGTAGCGCTTTTTTGAAATATTGCAGGCCGCTCGGTTAGGCCGAATGCCACTGCGAAAAAGTGCCTCTGTTGCATAGATATTGCCCACTCCCACAACCACTGAGTTGGTCATAATAAACGGCTTAACCGCTATTTTTCGATGGCGCGAAACTGCATATAAACGATCGCCATCAAATTCACTAGATAAGGGTTCTGGCCCAAGGTTTCTGAGCTGTTCGTGTTCCGCAGGCGACCATAGCCAGCAACCAAATCGACGAGGGTCATGGTAGCGCAGTGCTTGCTGGTTATTGAGCTGCATTTCGATATGATCATGTTTGCGCCACTGGCTTGAAGGCTCAGCTATACGCAGGCTACCACTCATTCCTAGATGAATTAGTATCGACCCTTTTTCAAGTCCCAGTATTATGTATTTCGCACGGCGGGTTAACTTTTGAATGTATTGTCCGCGCACAATATCCTGAATATTTTCGGTGACTGGCCAGCGTAAACTGGGTTGGCGAACCGTTAAATTAGTAATTTTTTGATCCTCTATATAGGGGGCTATTCCTCTAAGAGTGGTTTCTACTTCTGGCAATTCAGGCATATTATTTACTGTCACTGAAAGTGAGCTAAGGTGGCTAAAAGGGCAAGAATAGCACAGAAAATAAGCAACCTTCACACAGGAATGACTAGTATTTTTTTTAAATTACAGTAGAATCCTCGTCAGGCTAAAGACTGACCCACAGAGGCTTGAACAAAAATGGCTTTAGGAAAAAGACGCAAGGGAGAAGATGATTCTCAAATCGATCTAACACCGATGTTGGATGTGGTTTTTATCATGCTAATTTTCTTTATTGTTACTGCCTCGTTCGTCAACGAAACTGGCTTAAATGTTGATCGTCCGCCCACCACAGATCAACCGCCACCCGATTCAGCTAACACTAATATCGTATTTCGTATTTCCGAGAGCAATGAAATCATGCTCGAAGGTCGTCGTATCGATATTCGCTCAGTACGAGCCAATGTTGAGCGCTTGCACGCTGAAAAGCCTGAAGCAAAAGTGGTGATTAATTCCCACCCGAAAGCCAAAACTGAAGTCTTTGTAATGATTTCTGACCAGGCTAGAGAAGCGGGCGTCTACGATATTTCTCTATCTACTGAGTAACCCTGTCGCTGTTCTAGGCGAATAGGTATTCTCTTCTTGTGTATTCCCTAAAGCCTTGCTTTTAAGTGTGGCTATGAGATTATGCGTTTAAGCAAAGGATCATAATCAATACTAGTCAATCAGGGCAATGTATGACCAAATTCGATCTACAGTCTCTTCCACAGATTAAAAAAAACCTACCCGTTTTTTCTAAAATCACTGACTCATCATCGCAAGTTGATTGGCTAAATTCATACTTATCATTGTATAAATTGCCAAATCCTAGTTCTGAATTAAGCCTTTACTGCGGCACAATAGCGCGTAATCAGCAATCAATTTTTGCTGCTGCCTGGGCGCCAAAGAAATCTATGGGAACTGCAATAATTGTTCATGGTTATCTGGATAATCTGGGGCTTTATGGCCATCTGATACAAAACTTACTGGCACAAAATTTAACCGTGGTGTGCTTTGATCTTCCCGGGCATGGCCTTTCTGACGGTGAGCGCGCTTTTATAGAGGACTTTTCTGACTATACCCAAGTGCTTGAGGCCGTACTGGTGTTGTGTGCAGAACAATTTACCGCCCCTTTCCATGGCCTAGGCCAGAGTACTGGGGGTGCTATTTTATTGAAACATTTGTTAGATGCTAATCAGGCTATCGAGTATCCATTTAAATCTCTCAATCTGCTTGCCCCATTACTTCACCCCAAGGGCTGGTGGTTTAATCGTCATCTGATACCTTTTGTAGGTTTTTTTCGTAAGTCATTAATTCGGCGCTTTGGGCATAATTCTGAGGATGCCGAATTTTCTGCTTTTATTAGGCAAAGGGATATTTTGCAGCCTAAAGTAATGCCATTGCCGTGGTTTGTGGCCGCTGACAAATGGGCGCGGCAGTTTGAAGCTTGCAGCGGCAACGATTTTTCAGTGAATATTATTCAGGGCGATGGGGATAAAACATTGGACTGGAAATACAATCTTAAAATGTTCAGCCACAAACTACCCAATATGAAATGCAAGACTATTCAAGATGCAAACCATCATATGGCTAATGAAATTCAAGGCCTTAGGGATGAAATTTTTGATGCCATCGACCTGAGTCGCTAGCCTCTAGCGCCCGTAAACCAACTCCGGAAGCCATGTTGCTATCTGCGGCCAAATCGCCAACATTATCATTAATACTAGTTGCATAAAGATAAATGGAATTACTCCGCGATACATGGCCGCTGTTTCTACTGAAGCCGGCGCTACACCGCGCAAATAAAATAGCGCAAAACCAAATGGCGGTGTTAAAAACGAGGTTTGTAAATTAATCGCTATCATCACTCCTAGCCAAATTGGATCTAGCCCCATAGCTAAAAGTACTGGGCCAACAATCGGCACAACAACAAAGGTAATCTCAATAAAATCTAGGATAAAACCCAGCAAGAAAATAACTAACATGACCAAAACTGTGGCCGTTACGACGCCGCCGGGAAGGTTTGCAAAAAATTGTTCTACAATTTCTTCGCCCCCAAAGCCACGAAATACTAAAGAAAACACCGCGGCACCGATCAAAATTAAAAACACCATTGAGGTGACTTCTGCTGTGCCTTGCGTCACTTCGCGCAACCTAGATAAACTTAATCGCCCCTTAACTGCGGCCAACAAAATAGCACCAAAGGCCCCTACTCCGGCCGCCTCTGTCGGTGTAGCTGCACCGGCAAGAATTGATCCTAACACCGCAATAATTAAGCAAATCGGTGGCAGTAAATCTTGAAGGAGCTTTAAAAGCTGTACTTTTTCTTTGCTGTCTATTTGAGCTTGAGGCACTGCTAATTTAGGTCGCGCCACTAAGACCACATAACTGATATAAAAAATGACGAGTATTAGGCCCGGAACAATTGCGCCCACAAATAGATCGCCAATTGAAACTGTTTTCGGGGTAAATATTCCCATATTCAGCTGGGCCTGCTGATAGGCACTGGACAAAGTATCACCTAAAAGAACTAGGGCGATAGAGGGCGGAATAATTTGCCCCAGCGTTCCGGTGGCGGCAATAATGCCTGTAGCCTGTGAGGAGGAATAGCCTCTTTTCAACATGATAGGTAACGACATCAGACCCATAGTAACTACTGTGGCGCCAACGATGCCGGTGCTGGCGGCTAATAGCGCACCAACTAAAACAACCGAAACGCCTAGCCCACTGCGAAACCTGCCAAACAACGCGGCCATACTGCCTAACAAATCCTCTGCCAAGCGAGATTTTTCTAGCATTATTCCCATCAATACAAACAATGGCACCGCAATTAAGGTGCCATTTTGCATAATGCCAAATAATCGGTTGGGTAATGCCTGTAAGTATGCCGGATCAAAATGTCCTGACAGCATACCCACAAAAGCGAATAATAACGCCGTGCCTGCCAGTGAAAAAGCTACGGGATAGCCTGCCATTAAAACCAGGCAGACCGTTAAAAACATTATAAAGGGAATCCATTCAGCCATTAGAGCCGCTCTCCATACTGCCACTTTTCACTTTCAGCACTAAAACACTCTCTATAATTCGCGCTAACCCCTGAAGTGCCAAGGTAATTGGCATAAATAGCATTAGTGTTTTAAGCAAATAAACGGCCGCTATGCCTCCGACTTCCGACGAGGTCTCTCTGATTGACCAGCTAGCGATCACATAGTCCCAGCTACTAAAAAAAATTAACCCGCAAAATGGCAAAAGAAATATAACCGCCCCTATTAAGTCTACTTTAGCCTTGCGCCGCGCTGAAAATTCACGGTAGAAGATATCCACCCGCACATGCCCATCTCGTTGCAATGTAAAGGCCAAGCCCAACATAAATATAACTGCATGCACATAGGTTACCGATTCCTGAATAGCGATAGAACCTATACCCAACAGATATCTAGAGAGCACCACGATGATGACTAAAGCAACCAACATTAGGGTTAGCCAAGAAATCATCTGACCCATTCTATAATTGAGCTGATTTATCCACTTTGCAATTTTTGATAATAAGATCATCAGGCCATTCTACCTGATTATTGAGCATCTTCTGCACCCAGAACAAATTGATTGTAATTTTGTGATGAGATTGGCTTAAAATGGGCTTATATTTTAAGACAAGACCAAAAATAGGTTTTTGCAGTAAAATAGATTAAATATTTTATGTAATTAACAACAGGGCGATTGTCATTATGATGCTGACTATTATTTCTCCAGCTAAAAAATTAGATTACAGCCAACTAACTGATACTCAGGAATTCACTCAGCCACTTCTTTTGGAGCATTCTGAACAGCTTCTCAATGACTTGCGTCTATTGTCGCCCGACGATATTTGCTCACTGATGGGCTTAAGCGATAAATTGGGCGCTTTAAATTATGAGCGATTTCAGGAGTGGCAAACGCCCTTTTCTACCGATAATGCCAAACAGGCGATCTTGGCGTTTAAAGGGGATGTCTATCAGGGTCTAGATGCTGAACATATGAGCACCGATGAACTTAACTGGGCGCAAGATAATTTGCGCATTCTGTCTGGGCTTTATGGCGTGCTACGCCCGCTTGATTTAATGCAGCCTTATCGATTAGAAATGGGCACTAAATTTGCCAATGAACGAGGGGTCAATTTGTACCAATTTTGGGGTGAAATTATTACCAATCAGCTCAACAAACTGCTCTCAGTCTCGCCCAAATCAGTATTGATTAATTTGGCCTCGAATGAATATTTTAAATCTGTCCAACCAAAAAACCTGCAAGCAGACGTGATCACACCAGTATTTATGGATCAAAAAGGCGATAAATATAAAATAGTTAGCTTTTTTGCCAAACGGGCTCGCGGCCTAATGAGTGCATTTATCATCAAAAATAAAATTACTGATGCTGAACAGTTAAAAACGTTTAATGTTGCTGGGTATAGCTTTAATTCGGCCATGAGCGAGGGCAATAAGTGGGTTTTTTGCCGAGCTGAATCCTAGTACTACAAATTATAATCGAGAGCTAATCCGATAAATATTACCATTCCAACCCGGTGATTATTTAGAAATGCCCTCAAATAACCCTCGGATTTGCGTGTTCTTGCCTGAAGGTGCTGAGTAACAAAATAGCCTGCAGCAACCATTAAGCTTAAGCCATAAATCCAGCCGCGATTAAAATAATTGCCCGCTATAGCCAGCAAAACTAGAGCCAATATTTGTAGAATAGCAATGATCAATAGATCCTGCTTGCCAAACAATATTGCTGTCGATTTGATGCCTATTTTTAAATCATCTTCACGGTCTAGCATAGCGTAATAGGTATCAAAGGCGATGGTCCAAACAACAATGGCCGCAGAAATTAACCATAGTCCCGCTGGCAATGCTTGTTGCTCTGCTGCGAACGCCATTGGCACCGCCCAGGCCCAGGCCATTCCAAGCCCAAGCTGTGGCAAATGAGTTAGGCGCTTTAAAAAGGGATAGGTAGCCGCTAGCAGCATTCCAACCACCGCAAGCATTAATGTTAAAGGATTGGTTTGCAATACTAATACTAGGGCGCTTGTCAGCAGTAGTAAAAAAACAAGTAAGGCATTTCTAGGTGAAATCTCACCGGCCGGTATGGGTCTATGTTTAGTTCTATCGACACTCCCATCCACATGACGATCAGCGTAGTCATTAATCACACAGCCAGCAGCTCGCATGACGAATACGCCACCCGTAAATATCAGGAAATTTTTCACTGCCGGTTGGCCATTAGAGGCGAACCATAAGCCCCAATAGGTTGGCCATAGTAAAAGATATACGCCAATAGGCTTATCAAATCGCATTAGACGCACCCAAGGGTTTTGTCTAAACGCCTCTATGTATTTCATGTGTTGTCACTCAAGCCTATAGTCTCTTAATTATAAGGGTTGAAGTCTGTTAAAAAAACTTCCGCCACTAGCAGTGGCTTATTATCTAACTTAAAAACGGACCGTCTTCCCCAGTTTTCTTTACCCGCGCTTAGAGCTGAGCTTGGTAGTGTCTTATTACCTGAGTCAAAGCAAGCATACTGAACCGGCTCTCGACGCATAGTTGGGTCGTTAAATAAAAGTTCGCCAAGGGGTTGGTCGCTCAATTGTCTGAGTTTTTTTAGTCTACCGGTTAAGGTTGGCAGCGGGAGAATGCTACGCGCAAATACCCAAGGCTTGCCACTACCATAAAGAATAACCTCGCGAACCATAGCCCTACGCCTATCGCTTAAATCCAATAATTGCCGCTCTGAAAATCTAGGCACCTCTAAGTTTTGGCGTAACACTCTCACCTTAAGATCGCCTCTACTCAAATCAAGTAATCTTTCGGTTAGGGAACCGGAATCTGAGAGCCAATCGCGCCAAACGTTTGGTACTCTGGGGTCTGCTTTTGATAGCATTGATCGCCAAGTAGGCTCGATAATGCTCAAGGGATGAATATGTTCTAAAACCAAGGCTTACACCCCTGAATTATAGATCGCGGGACTACCATCGGGCTGTGCACGAAAACGCTTATATTCCCATTGATACTGTTCAGGTGCCTTGGCGACAATGGACTCAATGCTAGCATTCATAGAGGCCAAACTATCTGCCTGATTATCACTATAAATAGCCTGATCTGCTGGAACAAAATGTAACCGCCAGCCGCCTTTCTCCCGCAGTGCACAACAGAAGATAGCCTGACTATCAGAGCGCTTAAGTAAATTATGCGTCAATGTCATGGTTAAAGCTTGTGCGCCAAACAGGGGTGCAAAATCTCCGCTCGTTTTTGGAGGTTGCTGATCGGGCAAAATGGCCACTGTCTCGCCTCTCTTTAGTGCCTTAAGTAAAGCTGCAACGCCACTGACATTGGTAGGTACTAAATTAGCACCGGTTTTTTCTCGCGAACGCTTTATCCACTCTCCAAATGCTGGCATCTTAGGCGGCTGAAAAAGCGACGTCATTTTGGTTTGCGCGGCAACCCAAAGGCCAATAACCTCCCAATTCCCCAGGTGGGGGATTAATAAAACCGTCCCCCGGTCATTAGCTATGGCCTCTTTAAGATGGGACTCACCCTCTACAGCAATAATGTGACTTTGCAGCCAAGGAGATGATCTGCGCCATAATACTGGCGTTTCAAAAAAAGCCTGACCCAAATGGCGCATTCTTTTGTTGGCCAACCGGTGGTTATTTGATGGGTCTTGATCGGGATAACAAACAGCGAGATTGCATTGAGTAACTTTGAAGGGCTTGGCACCTAAGACCGCCATCCCAGCGCCCATGAGTCGACCAAAGTATCTAGCTACACCTAAGGGCAACCGAGAGATAACTTTCATCAAGCAGAGCACTAGGGTTGCCTTCATAGCTTGCTAGGCAACTCATTAGCGAGGTATTTTCTAAGCTCATCGCCTATTTCACTGTGCTCGAGGCCTAATTCGATATTGGCTTTTAACAGCCCCATTTTACTACCGCAGTCATACCGAATGCCCTGATACTCATAGGCCAGCACCTGTTCAGCTTTTAACAGCGTCTGAATGGCGTCGGTCAGTTGTAATTCACCGCCAGCACCTGGCTTTAGATTAGCTAAATGCTCAAAAATTTGTGGAGTAAATACATAGCGACCCGTTACTCCCATATCTGAAGGCGCGTCCTCAAAGGCTGGTTTCTCAACAATATTATCAATAAGATGCACATGGTCGGACTGCTTTTTACCGCTAATTACGCCATAAGAGGATATTTCAGGGCCCTCCACTTTCTGAACCGCAATAACAGAGCTCTTGTAATAATCAAACACATCTACCATTTGTTTTACTGCGCCTTGTTTATGGTGAATCAAATCATCAGCCAAAATAACCGCAAATGGCTCATCACCCACTAGATGTGAAGTGACTGCAACCGCATGTCCCAAACCAAGGGCTTCATTTTGACGAATATAAGTACAGCTAACGCCTTTGGGGACAACATTTTGCGCAATCTCTAATAATTTCTTTTTGCCTCGTTGCTCCAGCTGATGCTCCAGCTCGTAAGCCTTGTCAAAATGATCGGCAATACTGCGTTTGGTGCGGCCAGTTACAAAAATCATTTCCGTAATACCCGCTTCTACTGCCTCTTCCACGGCGTATTGAATTAATGGTTTATCCACAACCGGCATCATTTCTTTGGGGCTAGCTTTGGTAGCCGGCAAAAATCGAGAGCCCATTCCAGCAACAGGAAAGACTGCTTTACGGACTTTTTCACCACGTTTGATATGGGACATTAAAAACTCCATTGAGAGAAATTTTGAACTATTCAATGCATTATATATTGATATAACGCCCTTGAGGGGGTCAAATTATCAGTTTTAACAGTTTTTTACCTCTATCTTTATCAGTCTGCACGTTTATAATTGCTCATTATTAGAAAAAGTTAACGATTTGGTGATTTTTGTGGGAAATATGACGGCTGCTCCTCAGACTTTTCAGGAGCTTATTGCAACACTTCAAGACTTTTGGGCTAAGCAGGGCTGTGTCATTATGCAACCGCTGGATATGGAGGTAGGCGCTGGAACCTTTCATCCGGCGACATTCCTGCGCTCAATTGGTCCTGAAGAATGGAATTGCGCCTATGTTCAACCTTCGCGCCGACCTACTGATGGCCGTTATGGTGAAAATCCAAATCGACTGCAACACTACTATCAATTTCAAGTGGTGCTAAAACCTTCACCAGACAATATCCAGGATTTATACCTCGACTCTTTACGCCATTTAGGGGTAGATACCGCTATTCATGACATTAGATTTGTCGAAGATAATTGGGAATCCCCAACGCTTGGCGCCTGGGGGCTTGGCTGGGAAGTGTGGCTCAACGGCATGGAAGTGACACAGTTTACTTACTTTCAGCAAGTGGGCGGCATTGAATGCTATCCCGTTACGGGCGAAATAACCTATGGCCTTGAGCGAATTGCCATGTATCTGCAAGGTGTTGATAGTATTTATGACCTAATTTGGTCACAAGGACCGGCTGGAACAGTAACCTACGGTGATGTGTTCCTGCAAAATGAGCGTGAATTATCGGCTTTTAACTTTGAGCACGCTGATATCGACTTTTTATTTAAAGCGTTTGATCAATACGAAAAAGACGGGGAGCATCTTATCGCCGAAAAACTTCCTTTACCTGCCTATGAAATGGTAATGAAAGCATCGCATACTTTTAATTTATTAGACGCTCGCAAGGCCATATCGGTGACCGAGCGTCAACGATATATTCTTAGAGTGAGAACCCTGGCCCGTGGTGTTGCACAAAGCTATTTTGATTCCAGACTTGAGGCTGGCTTTCCCCTTGCAGATAAAGCATTGGCCCAAGAACTGATAGCCAAGCGTCAGGGAGAATCATAATGAGTGCTGATTTTCTGGTTGAGCTGGGTACCGAAGAACTTCCACCTAAGGCTCTAAAGTCACTTTCTCATGCGTTTACGGACGGAGTAATTAGTGGTTTGCGCGATCTTGGGCTCAATTACAAAGATGTTCGATCTTTTGCCGCACCAAGGCGCCTAGCCATTACAATTTCTGAGTTAGATACACAAACTCCTAACAAAGACCTTGTAATATGGGGGCCGCCGGTAAAGGTAGCCTTTAGTGATGATGGCACAGCCTCTAAAGCCGCTGAAGCCTTTGCCAAAAAAAATGGCGTAACAATTAAAGAGTTAGCCTCGCTAATAGACAATGATGGTCAGCAAGACAAACTATGTATTAGGCGCACTGAGAATGGTATAGACACAAAAACATGGTTAGCTGACATTATTAACCAGTCACTGGCCAACCTGCCAATACCAAAGCGTATGCGCTGGGGTTATAAGAAAGAAGAATTTGTGCGCCCAGCCCAATGGGCAGTGCTTTTATTTAATGATGAGATATTACACGATAGTATCCTTGGCATTACTGCTAGCAATACCAGCCGCGGGCATAGATTTCATGCCAACCAAGAGATCCTTATAAAAACACCTAGCAGCTACCAACAGCAGTTGCGTGAGGCCTATGTAATTGCAGATTTCAACGAGCGAAAAGAATTAATTACCAAAGGCGTTGAAAGCCTTGCCAAAGAAATACATGGAATCGCTGTCGTTGAAGACGATCTTCTTGATGAAGTCGCAGCGCTTAATGAGTGGCCCGTTCCGCTAATGGGTAGATTTGATGAGCATTTTTTGTCCATCCCTGCTCAAGCGCTTATTTCCTCAATGAAAGAGCACCAAAAATATTTTCATGTACTTGATGCTAAAGACCAACTATTGCCCGCTTTTATTACAGTTGCCAATATAGAAAGCACTGATCCTGCTCAAGTAATTGATGGAAATGAGCGCGTTATTCGCCCACGATTGGCAGATGCCGCTTTCTTTTACGAAAATGATAAGAAAACCACATTAGAAAGCCGAAGATCCTCATTAAAGAATATCGTATTTCAGGCAGATTTAGGCTCTGTTTATGACAAAACACAACGGGTTGCTGCTATTGCCGAATATCTAGCGGGTCAAATGGGTGGGCAGCCTAATTTAGCTCGAAGAGCAGCAGAATAAAGTAAATCAGATCTTGTAACCGATATGGTGGGCGAGTTTGATGATCTGCAGGGAGACATGGGTCGCGACTACGCGCTAAACGACGGTGAAGACAAAGAAGTCGCTGAAGCTATATTTGAACAGTATCTACCTCGATTTTCTGGCGATATAGTTCCCGGCACTGTGACTGGTGCCGCGGTGGCCTTGGCTGACCGTCTTGATAGTCTAATGGGTATTTTTAGTATTGGACAACAGCCATCTGGTTCGCGCGACCCCTTTGCCCTTAGACGCGCTAGTTTAGGTGTATTGCGAATCATTTTAGAGCGCAACTTAGATTTAGATCTTGTGGATATACTGCGCTTTTGCAATGCTCAATTAAAGGTAGGTAAAAGTGCCAAATTGTCCGGCAAAGATCTTGAAAAGCAAGTACTTACTTACATTTTAGAGCGCTTCAAGGCTGTATATAAAGAAAAGGGCGTTAAAACTGAAGTATTTTTGTCTGTTGCCACCTTAGGGCTTAGCAACCCATTAGATTTTGATGCGCGAGTCTGTGCGGTGCATCAATTTACGCTTCTTCCCGAGGCTTCATCATTAGCCGCCGCAAATAAGCGCGTTTCTAATATTTTAGCCAAACAGCTAGCTAATCAATCTGCTGTATCACTGGCCCCCAACTTATTAAAAGAAACAGCTGAAAAGCAACTTGCTAATAATTTAGAAGATTTAGAGATGCTCATCGCCCCCCTGCTAGCTAACCGCGACTACAATGGGATATTATCGAAATTAGCTGCGCTTAAAGAGCCTGTAGATCAGTTCTTTGAGGATGTCATGGTTATGTCTGATGATATCGAACTGCGTCAAAATAGACTGGCATTATTAAATAAGCTACAAACGCTATTTATGAATGTTGCCGATATTTCAAAACTAGTACCTGCAAAGTAGTTGGTCTATCACAGTGTTTAGCCTTATCAAACTATTGCTAGCCACTTTGAGAGCAACCCTGTTTTATGCTGGGTTTGTTATATTTGTAGTATCCGCAAGCCTTATCACCTGCCTACTATTCTTTTTACCCTTTCGCCTACTTCAGCGTATAGCCACCACTGGTAATTATTTAGTCATACAGTGGCTAAGGGTGACTTGTAATATCAAGATTGTCGTTTCTGGTCTAGATAATATTCCCAAAGGTGCCTGCGTGGTACTTAGTAATCACCAAAGCACCTGGGAAGCCTTTTATATGCAGTGGTTTTTTCAGCCGGCAAATTTTATCTTAAAGCGCGAACTGTTGTGGATACCTTTTTTTGGCTGGGCACTGTTTTTAATGAATCCCATTGCCATCAAGCGCTCTCGACCTGCCTCAGCGATTAGATATGTTCTCAAACAGGGCACAAAACGTCTTCTGTCGGGTAACAAAATAGTTATATATCCTGAGGGTACAAGAGTAACTAGTGATCAGCTAGGGGAGTTTAAAACCAGTGGTGCGGCCTTAGCTAAGCAGGCTCAAGTGCCGGTATTACCTGTTTCTCATAACAGCGGCAATCATTGGAAGCGCGGTCAATTTTTAAAGACACCAGGCACTATTCATCTCCAGATAGGGCCAACCATTGATAGTGACTTACTCTCTACTCGTGAAATCACGGAAAGTGCGCGCAACTGGATAGCAGAAAGCCTAAAGTAACCAGCAGACAGCCAGTATTGAGCTGTATTTCAATCACTGACTGGCTACACTTTATGTATTAGACATCAAGATTTACCACAGATAGGGCATTGCTCTCAATAAACTCACGACGAGGTTCAACCTGGTCGCCCATAAGGGTGGTGAACATTTGGTCAGCGGCGATTGCATCCTCAATAGTTACCACCAGCATACGGCGTGTCTCTGGGTCCATAGTAGTTTCCCATAGCTGCTCTGGGTTCATCTCACCAAGACCTTTATAACGCTGTGTATTGATACCTCTTCGGGCTTCAACCATAAGCCAATTTAAAGCCTCAGCGAATGAACTGATCTCAAGTGTGCGTTCACCTCGCTGAACATAGGCACCCTGTTCCAAGAGTCCTTGTAATTTTCCACCTAATTCAACGATTTTCGTATATTCTGCCGAGCCAAATAAATCCCTACCCAGTCTGTGTTTATGGGGTACGCCATGGGCGGTTATTTCAACAATCGGCATAAATAAATTACGCTCTTTATCTTCCTCGGTCAGTACATTATAGCCGTGTGTACCGGAAGTAATTTTATTTAATTTTTCTTGGAGATCGGCACACCAGCCTTCAACTTCACTACGTTTTCCCAGAAGATCGGCACTTAAGGCAGATGTATAAACTAAGGTTTCAAGCACCTGTTTTGGATAGACAAGGGACATTCGAGAAATCAAGTCTGACACTTCTCTAAATTGATTAACAAGCTCTTCTAAAGCAGTGCCCTGCATAGCTGGAGCCGTCTCATTGACATGCAAACTAGCCTCTTCTAGAGCTTTTTGGGTTAGATATACCTCTAATGCATCGTCATCTTTTAAATATTGTTCGTTTTTGCCTTTACTCACCTTATACAATGGTGGCTGAGCGATAAAAATATGCCCGTTTTCTACCAACTCACGCATTTGTCTAAAGAAAAAAGTAAGCAATAGTGTTCGAATATGCGATCCATCGACATCCGCATCGGTCATAATAACCACCGTGTGGTAGCGTAACTTTTCTAAATTAAACTCATGCACACCAATACCACAGCCTAAAGCTGTAATTAGCGTACCAACCTCAGCGCTAGAAAGCATTTTATCAAAACGAGCTTTTTCAACATTAAGAATTTTTCCCTTAAGTGGCAGGATCGCTTGGGTTTTTCGCGCGCGACCCTGTTTGGCCGAACCACCCGCAGAATCACCCTCCACTAGATAAAGCTCAGAAAGCGCAGGGTCTTTTTCCTGACAGTCTGCAAGCTTGCCTGGTAACCCTGCGATATCAAGAGCTCCCTTGCGTCGCGTCATCTCACGCGCTTTACGCGCAGCTTCACGAGCCCTAGCGGCATCGATCATTTTATTCACTACCGCTTTAGCTTCCTGAGGGAATTCCAGCAAATAGTCGCTAAACTTATCGCCCATTTCTTGCTCAACAGCAGTCTTAACTTCTGAGCTCACTAGCTTATCTTTGGTCTGGGATGAGAACTTAGGATCAGGTACTTTAACCGAGATAATAGCTGTTAATCCCTCTCTGGCATCATCACCCGTAGTATTAACCTTAGACTTTGCGCCTAAACCTTCTTTTTCAATATAGGTATTAAGGCCTCGAGTTAATGCTGACCTAAATCCAGCCAAGTGAGTACCACCGTCTCTTTGGGGGATATTATTGGTATAGCAAAGTATGTTTTCCTGAAAACTGTCATTCCACTGTAACGCTACCTCAACGCTAGTACCATCTTCTCTAGCCGAGTTGAAATGCATAATTTTGTTAATAGTTTGCTTGTTTGTATTTAAGTAATCAACGAAGGCACTTAAGCCGCCTTCATATGCAAATTTCTCTTGCTCACCAGAGCGCTCATCCACTAAAACAATACAAACACCAGAGTTAAGAAAAGAAAGCTCTCTCAAGCGCTTAGCCAAAATGTCATAATGGAAGCGAATATTGGTAAAAGTTTGTGGCGATGGCTCAAAAAATACCTCTGTACCTGACTCTTTAGTATCGCCAATCACTTCAAGAGGACCGTCTGGCACGCCGTGGGAGTATGTTTGCTCATGAACTTTGCCATTACGACGTATAGTTAGACGCATACGCGTTGATAGAGCATTTACTACCGATACCCCAACACCGTGAAGTCCGCCAGATACCTTATAGCTATTATCATCAAATTTTCCGCCCGCATGAAGTACAGTCATAATAACTTCAGCCGCAGAAACACCCTCATCATGCATTTCCGTAGGAATGCCGCGACCATTATCAGACACTGAAATGGTCTCATTAGGATGAATAACCACGCGTATCTCCGAACAGTGGCCCGCTAACGCCTCATCAATAGAGTTATCAACCACCTCGAACACCATATGGTGGAGACCTGTGCCATCGTCAGTATCGCCGATATACATGCCCGGACGCTTTCTAACTGCATCTAACCCTTTGAGTACCTTAATACTCGATGAATCATAATTGGCTTCTTCGCTCATAAACTATAAGTTCCTATTGTTCAACCTTTTGAAAAACACCTTGTTCCACGTGGAACAATTGGCTTAGCTCTTCACCTATTGCATCAAAATCTTTCTTATCAACCCCAGTTACAAAATACTGGCACTGTAAATGGTCTAAGTACGCTAGCACATCTTTTCGGTTATCGTAATCTAACTCGGCTGGCAAATCATCCAGCAAAAATACGCAACTATGGCCTGTTACTGTCTGGTAGTGAGCGGCTTGGGCTAATTTTAACGCATAAACCAGCAATTTTGACTGCCCTCTCGAAAGACTATCAGCCGCAACCACACCATCAACCAAAACCCCAATATCAGCACGATGAGCGCCGTGGGAGGTAGTTCCAGTAGCAACATCTCTCTCCCGGTCGGCTAATAGCACGTCAATAATTGACCTACCCTCTGCCCAACCCTGACTATACTCCAAAGATACCGAACCAAGCCCGCTAAAGGCTTCTACCACTGGACTAATAAAGCCTTCCAGCTGGCAAATATACTCTTTTCTCTGTTCAGATATCATCTCATTAAGTGGCGCCAACTCCTGAGACCAGAGCTTTAATGATTCCTCATCTATTCTACCATGACGAAGCAGTTGATTGCGCTGTTTTAATGCTTTTTGGAAGCGTCGCCATAAATCGGCATAGCTATGTTCCACGTGGAACACACCCCAATCAATAAATTGACGCCGCTGAAGTGGCCCGCCCTCTAATAATGAGAAGCTATGGGCATCCACCAATTGAATTGGCAGCTCAGTCGCTAGCTGGCCCGCCGAAGATAAGTTTTTTCCATCACAACGTGCCTCAAAGGCCCCTTTGATAGAGCGCATAACGCCCAACTGGTGCTCTGCATCGGAATTTGGACGAACCACCTTGCCTGAGACAATTAAACTGTCTTGCCCCCTATTAATGACTAGGCGTAAATCTCGATGCTTAAAGGATTTACCGCGACCTAACAAGAATATTGCCTCTAACAGGCTGGTCTTACCGCTACCGTTGGCACCATAGATAATATTAGCTTTAGGGTGGCAGTCCAAACTTACCTGCTGTAGGTTGCGGACCTTAGAAATTTCTATACTCTTCAAAAACACGCTAGCGGCCTAGTTGACACGAGGGCCCTGCGACTTAAAGCCGCATGGGCATAACAACATAGGTCGCTTTACTTGCGCCACTCGCATCTTCTACGAGAGCGCTGCTATTGGAATCAGCAAGGGTGAAGCGAATTTCTTTGCTTTTTAATACATTTAACACGTCTAACAAATAGCTAACATTAAACCCAATCTCAAGAGATTCACCGGAATAAGCCACACTCACTTCTTCTTGCGCCTCTTCTTGCTCTGGATTGTTGGCCGCTAAATGCATTGCGCCATTAACCAACTGTATGGTTACGCCTCGGTATTTTTCATTAGAAAGAATCGCTGTGCGCCCAAAGGCTTGCTTCAGCTGCTCTCTATCGCCCACAACTAGCTTGTCGCCTCCCTTTGGCACAACTCGATCATAATCTGGGTAGGAGCCATCAACTAGCTTTGAAGTAAAGCAGTAATCTGCACCTGTTACCCTAATATGGTTTGAGCCAATAGAAATTCTCACCTCATCATCCGCTAATAGCCTAGAAAGCTCTATAATGCCTTTTCGAGGCAATATGGCAGATATCTTATCATCCACAGCCACCTCACAGGGCCCATCACACAGAGCAAGGCGGTGGCCGTCTGTGGCAACAACACGCAATTGATTATGAGTCACCTCCCAAAGCATACCGTTTAAGTAATAACGCACATCTTGTTGCGCCATAGCAAATGATGTGGCGTCAATAAGCCCCCTGATCATGCTGCCAGAAACACTAAATTCAACATTTTGTTCGCCTTCATCAACACTTGGGTATTCGTTGGCAGGCAAAGTGGCCAAAGTAAACCGACTGCGACCACTCACAATCTGGGCTTTACCGTCGCTACTTGAAAAATCTACTTGCGCCCCATCAGGTAAAGAACGACAAATATCAAGGAATTTTCTCGCAGAAACTGTAACTTCGCCTGCTTCAGAAGATGAAACAACTTCCGTTGATCCTTTAATCTCTACCTCTAAATCAGTTCCGGTCATTGATAGCTGATTACCCTCAAGGCACAGCAACACATTGGATAGGATTGGCAGTGTTTGCCTACGCTCAACTACACCCACTACTAATTGCAACGGATTGAGAAGAGCTTCTCTAGACAGGCTGAATTTCATGATGTTATTTCTCCGGAAATATTATTTATTCTATTATAACTATTAGGTTGAAAGTGTTCTGTAAAGATTCTTTAAGTCGCGCTGAACCTCTCTATCCGCGCCCTCAAGCTCTTTAACTTTTCTGCAGGCATGCAGAACGGTCGTATGATCCCGGCCACCAAAGGCTTCGCCAATCTCTGGAAGACTATGATTGGTAAGCTCTTTAGCAATAGACATCGCAACCTGGCGAGGTCTAGCTACAGAACGGCTTCTGCGCCTTGAAAGCAAATCAGACATCTTGAGCTGATAATAATCAGCTACTACGCGCTGAATGTTATCGACCGTCACCAACTTATCCTGCAGTGCCAACAAGTCTTTTAGCGATTCTCTAATAAGATCAATATCAATTGGCCGTCTAGTGAACTGTGAATGGGCCATAACCCGCTTTAACGCACCTTCTAGTTCACGCACATTGGAGCGAATGCGCTGTGCAATAAAGAAGGCTGCATCTTTCGATAAATGAACGCCACTCTGCTCTGCTTTATTAATAAGAATTGCCGCCCTTGTTTCTAGCTCCGGAGGCTCTACAGCAACCGTCAAGCCCCAACCAAAACGTGACTTAAGCCGCTCTTCAACACCGTCAATCTCTTTAGGATAACGATCGCTGGTAAGAATCATTTGTTGGCCACCCTCTAATAGGGCGTTATAAGTATGAAAGAACTCTTCTTGAGAGCGCTCTTTACCCGAGAAAAATTGAATGTCATCAATTAATAATGCGTCGACAGAGCGATAGAAACGCTTAAATTCATCAATAGCTTTAAGCTGAAGCGCTTTCACCATATCGGCCACAAACCTTTCAGAATGCAAATAAACAATCTTAGCATCCGGCTTTTTGGCTCTAAGAGCATTTCCAACAGCGTGCATAAGGTGGGTTTTACCCAGCCCAACACCACCATAAATAAACAGTGGGTTATATGATCCACCGGGATTTTCAGCCACTTGCTGCGCTGCAGCAAATGCCAACTGGTTTGATTTACCCTCAACAAAACTGTCAAAGGTAAAATCACTATTAAGATTGGTCCTCAAGCTGCTCTCGGCAGCGGAACGAATAATACTTGGCGCCTCAACAATAGCCGCGCCAACATTACTTGACATTATTGGTGTTGAGGGTTTTTCTTCGCGCCCGATATCCGCTTTAGGTTGATTGTTATAAACCGCTTGTTGTTCATATTGCGGAGCATTGGTCGGTGCAGCAGAAATACCCAAAACCACACCATTTCCACTTAACTGATGAAACAACTCCTCAATTCGATTAAGAAACTTACTTTTGACCCAATCTTCGACAAACCTGTTAGGCGCAAGCAATTCAACCAAATCATCGTTAGACGGATCGTTAAAGCTATCTTTATTATCATCAAAATATTTGAGTTTTAGTGGACGAATCCACGTGTTGTATTGCTGTTCAGGCAACTCATTTTGAAGTTGTGTTTGACATTGAGACCAAACGATTTCGGGTGCATCAAAACCCATGATTTATATACCTTATAAAGACGTTAATAATAGCTGTTAAATATATAGAAATAGCAACAGCCAAAGGTTAGTTTTCAGTAATGAGCTTTTTTATCTCACTTTTTACAGAGTCTATACCCTGTAAAAAAAACTATCCACACCTTAAAAAACAAGGATAAAACCGAATAAAAATAAATGTCTATAAATATCAGCAGGTTATATAATTTCAAGAATTTTATTATCAACAGAGGGTAAAATAAATCTGGTTAAAAAGTAACCATTTTTTGTGGATAACCTGTGTGTATACAGTAAAAAACCAGTGATTAACAAGAAAATAGGGGTGTCAATTACATAATATTTATTGTGGATTAGCTTATGGTGACCAAAATGTTTTTAGCAGTCACTTTCCAATGCAAAAGGAGGAAAATATCACGCCCAATAGATCATCTGAAGTAAATTCTCCGGTGATTTCAGATAGATAGCGCTGTGCCTCACGTAAGTCCTCCGCCAACAACTCACCAGCATTAGATAACTCCAATTGCTCGATGCCATGACAAACAAGATCCCTTGCACTACCTATTGCACTGAGATGCCGACGACGAGCAGAAAACACTCCCTCAACCTGCTCTTGGTAGCCGACAGACGCTAAAATTAAATGCTTTAATCCATTTAGCCCATCACCGGTTTTAGCGGAAACACCAATAGCTTTTTGGCCATAATCAGAAATAGGGGTCGCTTGTTGAATTAAATCCTGTTTGTTGAAAATACTAATTATATTGTGTTGGCCCTCAGGAAAACGATCAAAATATTCAGGCCACAACTGCTCAAGGCTTTGATCTTGTTGCTCAACAGCATCAACTACATAAAGGACCGCATCAGCCTTCTCAATTTCTTTCCAAGCCCTTGAAACGCCTTCCCGCTCAACTAAATCATCGGTATTACGAAGGCCTGCAGTATCGATAATATTTAAGGGTATGCCGTTAAGGCTAATTTTTTCTCTAAGTACGTCTCTAGTGGTTCCAGCTACAGCAGTGACAATCGCTGCATCTTGTCCAGACAGTGCATTTAATAGGCTAGATTTTCCAGCATTAGGCTTTCCAGCCAACACTAGTGTTATTCCATCCCTCAAAAGAGCACCCTGCTCAGCGGTACTTAAAAATAAGCTTAAATCAGACCTTAGCAAATAGAGCTTATCCCGTAATGTGCTATCTGCGAGAAAATCAATTTCTTCTTCCGGAAAATCAATGGCCGCTTCAACAAAGACCCGTATAGCTATCATTCTTTCAACAAAATCTCTGATTTTAGTTGAAAACTCGCCCTGAAGAGAACGCACGGCCGACTTGGCCGCCTGTGATGAGCTAGCGTCAATAAGGTCTGCCACTGCTTCAGCTTGGGCCAAATCGAGCTTATCATTTAAAAAAGCCCTCTCACTGAATTCACCCGGCCGCGCGAGGCGAGCGCCCAGCTCTACACAGCGGTTTACAATA
Source organism: Porticoccaceae bacterium (assembly GCA_029248755.1). Lineage (GTDB taxonomy): Bacteria > Pseudomonadota > Gammaproteobacteria > Pseudomonadales > Porticoccaceae > HTCC2207. The sequence continues at coordinate 9,150 of JAQWIR010000026.1, read as the reverse complement.
GAGTCCAATACCACTGGCCCACCATGACCATGAAGCTCTAGAACATGCTCACCAGTAAACGAATTCGGCGCAGGAAAAGATAATGCCAACCCCTGGTCCAAAACAACGCTGTCGGCGTCATAAAAAGAAGCGTAATGTGCCTGTCTTGGCGTCAATAAGGTGTGTTCACCCAAAAGACCGGTGACATAACTGGATAAATCTGTGCCAGAAATGCGAATGACACCTATACCGCCCTTGCCGGGAGCTGTAGCAATAGCAACAATAGTGTCGCTATTATTTTGTAAATTTTGTGATTCCATAAGCTTATTATGCCCGAAAAAAAAGCCTCCTAAGAGGCTTTTTCTTATTTTGAAGCAGCAGCTATCTGTCGATTAACAAACCATTGCTGCAAAATACTCAATAGGTTATTTACCGTCCAATAAAGCACCAGACCTGCTGGGAACATCAAGAAGAAGAAGGTAAACATGATAGGCATTAACTGGAAAACTTTAGCTTGCATGGGATCTGTAGGTGCTGGCTGCAGTTTTTGCATCAAAAACATACTGGCGCCCATAATTAGTGGCAAGATAAATAATGGATCTTTTGCAGAGAGATCCTGAATCCAGATTATCCAGGGCGAATGACGAATCTCAACCGATTCAGATAACACCCAATAAAGAGCAATAAATACCGGCATCTGTAACAACATAGGGAAACAACCGCCGAGGGGATTAACCCGATGTTTTTTAAACAGCGCCATTTGCTCTTGACCCGCCTTCTGACGATCATCGCCGTAAAGCTCTTTAATTCTTGCCATTTCAGGCTGTAAAGTGCGCATCTTAGCCATAGATTTAAGGCTTGCGGCAGAAAGGGGATAAAGCAATATCTTAATAAAGATGGTTAAAACAATAATTGACCAACCCCAGTTACCCAAAAAACCTTGGATCATTTGTAGTGCGGCAAAAATTGGCTTTGCTAGCATCCACAAGAAACCATAATCAATAGTAAGGTCCAAGTACTCTGCCATGTCTTTAAGAACGGCTTGATCCTTAGGACCCACATAAAGATCGACTTTGTATTCCCCGGAGGAGTCTGAAGGCACATTGATTGACTCACCAGTAACAGCCATAAGATAAACATCATTACCTTGCAGCTTTCTTAGAGAATAACGATTTTTGTTATCTTCAGGTGGCACCCAGGCGCTCACAAAATAATGTTGAACAAATGCCAGCCAGCCGCCTTGAATAGAGGTTTTTACTGCCTGATCTTCAATATCATCAAAGTCATACTTAGAATAATTTTTATCTTGCTCGCGCAAAGCAGCACCCAAGAAAGGCTTCATACCTGTAGAAGAATCCGTTTCTGGCTGGTGAGAATCGCGCCTAAACTGGCCGAAAAATGTGGCGGACCAGGGCTCTGAAGAAAGGTTTGTAATAATATATCGAACGCCAATACGGTAGTCAGAAGGCTTAAACTCAAAGCGCTTGATGATTTCAACCCCGCCTTGGTTGTAAACCAAATCCACATCCAATGCTTGCTGGCCATCTGACAACACATAACTACTGGCATTGGTTGAGAATACCGGTCGTCCCGCCGAAGTATCAGTACCGTTTTTGCCAATTAACCCGCTTTCTGCAATAAATTCGTTACCATTAGCACGCGTGAGAATAGAGATGGGTTGGCCGCCCTCGTCTTTCATTTTATCAAGGTTGTTGAGTAGCTGTGTTTCAACCACATCACCCCCCAAAGTATCAATGGTCACCTTGAGAACATCTGTGGTAATGGTGACTACTTTTTGACTATCTACCAACAGCTGCTCTAACCGAGGTTGCTCATCGACTAATATCGGAAGTGTTGAATTAACCGGTGTGCTTTGGGTATAAAGTTGCTCTACCGCAGGCTGAGACTGCTGATTAGCTACCGGTAGGCTCTCATATTGAGCCTGAAATCCACTCCAGCGCACCACAAGCATCCAAACAACAACACCAATTGCCGCCAATATTAAGTTTTTTTGCCAGTTCATACTTTTATCTCTCAATTTTTATTACTGTTTAGTTGTTTGTCGCACTTTGTGGGAACCGGATCATGCCCACCATCATTAAAAGGGTGGCATTTTATAATTCTTCGCACAGAAAGATAACCCCCCTTCAAGACACCATGCTCATTTATTGCTTCAATCGCATAATGGGAGCACGTAGGGTGAAACCTACAGTTTTGCCCAATAAGAGGACTTAAAAGGAATTGATATCCCTTAATGATACCAATCAATAGTCTACGCATTTTGATCCGACATCTTACAACGCTCATCCAGCTTAGCCCAAGACTTTTCAAGAATTCCCGTTAGCGTTTGCACCGATTGGGAATCCGCACCCTGCCTAGCTAAAAAAACGATATCTAAAGGCCTATTAAACTGAGTTTTCCTGAAAGTTTCACGTGCAACACGTTTGATACGGTTTCGCTGTACCGCGGTTGGAATGTTTTTCTTTGCAATAACCAAGCCCAGCCTTGAAGAATTTCCATCGGCAGGTTTGGCGAGTATAAGAAGGGAAGAATTTGCGACCTTAACCCTATTATGATCAAACACCTGCTTATAATCAGAGGCATTTAATAGGCGCTGAGTCTTTTTAAACGAGAAGATGGGCACTGGGCCCAATGCCTCAAGCAGCTAGACGCTTACGACCTTTAGCGCGACGGCGATTAATAACCGCGCGACCGCCGCGTGTCGCCATACGTGATCTAAAGCCGTGTGTGCGCTTGCGTTTTAAATTACTGGGTTGAAATGTTCTTTTCATGGCCTAAAAATCCAAATAGGGTTGTGTACATGTTTCCGAGCCGCGCGATTCTAAAGAAATTATTGCTGTATATCAATAAACTTCTTCAATCATTTGCAAATCAGAGCTTATTAACAGCCTTTAAACAGTATAAACAAGTAAGAGTTAAACTGAAGCTTCGTTTTTAGAGGTATTTTACATTCAATGGTAAAAAGCTGTAGAAAACCTATGGTTAAACTCTAAAAATACTCAGTTTTAATTATTTTTATACAGGTTTTTTTTACCTACTGTAATTAACTAACAATCGGCCCCCATCATTTAAGCAACAATTAAAAGCTGTTAACCCACCACTTATCCTTGTGTTTTTCAAACCTAAGTCATTGATATTATTATATAAAAAAAAGTAGTCAACAAAAACAAGGGGTACTAATAACAATAACAATAAACCTATATATATATATTAAATAAATTAATACTACATATATCTACAAATAAAACGATTTATAAAAAAATACAAAGCAACGTATAATAGCCACATATTCTTAAGGGCTAATACGGGCTCAATATTATCTATGCGTTATAGCGAACAGTTTGATGTCATTGTTATCGGTGGCGGCCACGCTGGAACCGAGGCATGCCTTGCTTCGGCTAGAATGGGCTGCAAAACACTCCTTCTCACTCATAATATTGAGACTCTGGGACAAATGTCCTGCAACCCAGCAATTGGTGGTCTAGGAAAAAGTCATCTAGTAAAAGAAGTTGATGCCCTAGGCGGTGTCATGGCTAAAGCAACTGATTTGGCGGGCATACAATTCCGAATACTCAATGCGCGAAAAGGTCCCGCTGTTAGAGCAACCAGAGCGCAGGCGGATAGAGCCCTCTACAAAGCAGCAGTGCGAAGCTTTCTTGAAAACCAGGAAAACTTGAGTATTTTTCAGCAAGCCGTAGATGATCTTATAATCGAAGAAGATAAAGTGATTGGTGCCTCAACCCAGATGGGTTTGAAGTTTTACGCTAAAACCGTGGTGGTTACCGCGGGCACTTTTCTTGCGGGTAAGGTCCATATTGGCATGGAAAACTATGCAGCGGGTCGAGCAGGCGATCCTCCAGCAGAACGACTGGCGCAACGCTTCAGGCAGCTTCCATTTAGAATTGAAAGGCTTAAAACAGGCACTCCACCCAGAATTGATGCGCGAAGTGTCGATTTTAGCGGCCTTCAAGAGCAATGGGGCGATCAGCCTGAACCCATAATGTCCTATTTTGGCAAGCTTTCTGACCATCCAAAGCAAACATGCTGCTGGATAACTTATACCAACGAAAAAACCCATGATGTTATTCGTGGTGGTATGGATAGATCGCCGCTTTATACCGGTGTTATTGATGGTGTTGGTCCAAGGTATTGCCCGTCGATTGAAGATAAGGTGGTTCGCTTTGCGGATAAAGATAAACATCAGGTGTTTATCGAGCCCGAGGGTTTAAATACCCATGAGCTTTACCCTAATGGCATATCTACCAGCCTTCCATTTGATGTTCAGTTGAATCTAGTGCGCTCCATAGAGGGTTTTGAAAACGCCCATATTATGCGCCCAGGCTATGCCATCGAATATGATTATTTTAATCCGCAGGATTTAAAATATTCCCTTGAAACCAAAGCTGTACAGGGGTTATTTTTTGCCGGCCAGATAAACGGAACCACCGGCTATGAAGAGGCTGCTGCTCAAGGATTATTAGCAGGCACAAATGCTGCACTCAAAGTCCAAAACAAAGACAGTTGGTGCCCGGGTCGAGATGAAGCCTATATAGGCGTTCTTGTTGATGATCTTATTAGCATGGGAACTAGCGAACCTTACCGAATGTTTACCAGTCGCGCAGAATATAGATTGCTATTGCGAGAAGATAATGCAGATCTTCGTTTAACCGAAAAAGGCCGAGCGTTAGGATTGGTAACAGATAGTCATTGGCAGAGTTTTTGTGACAAAAGAGAAGCCATAGCAATAGAGCGTCAACGAATAAAATCCACTTGGATTCAACCAGACTCAGATGAAGCCAAGCAAATTGAGCCCTATTTGAAAAATAAATTAGCCCGAGAATACTCTATGCTTGATCTACTCAAGCGTCCCGAAGTTTCTCACAGCGCTATATCCGCATTAACCCCAGAGTTAAATATTGATAGCAAGGTTTCTGAACAAATTGAAATTGATGTGAAATATGCGGGTTATATCGAACGCCAACAGCAAGATATTGATAAATTGCGTCGCCATGAAAACACCGCAATTCCAGCCACATTCAGCTACGATAAAGTGAGCGGACTATCTAACGAGGTCAAGCAAAAACTGAATGAAGCTAAACCAGAAACACTTGCCCGAGCATCGAGAATCCCCGGCATTACACCAGCGGCAATTTCATTATTATTGGTATCACTTAAGAAAAATGCGGCCTAATTATGTCGCTTTCTGATAGGCAGCAAGAACTCCAAGCCGGCATCAATACTCTTGGCTTAGATTGCACATCGCAGCAAGAAGAGAAGTTACTAAAATATCTCGAATTACTAGAGCGCTGGAATAAAGCCTATAACCTAACAGCCATTCGCGATCCCATTCAAATGGTTCGTTTGCATCTGCTAGATAGCTTGGCTATCCATCCCTATATCCAGGCAGGCAGAGAAATTATTGATGTGGGAACAGGCCCCGGGTTACCCGGAATACCACTGGCAATACTAAACCCTAATATTAATTTCACACTGTTAGATAGCAACGGAAAAAAAACAAGATTTTTATTTCAAGCCATCAGTGACCTATCCCTTGTAAATGCTAGAGAAGTAAACCAAAGGGTAGAAAATTTTCAGCCACAAAAAACCTATGATATTGTTTTAAGCCGCGCATTTAGCGCCATCTCTGATATGCTTAACCAATGCGACCATTTGGTGTCCGATACAGGCTATTTTTTAGCGATGAAAGGAAAAAAACCCGATTCAGAGTTGAGCCAAATCACGAAAGCCTATAAGGTCGTTGATCTGTCAGAGGTAAAAGTACCTCAAATAGACAGCGAGAGGCATCTAATAAAAATAATAAAAACAGGTGACTCGCAATAATTCGTTAAAGGAAAATGGTTTAACCGTGGTTCGAATACTATCAATTGCTAATCAAAAAGGCGGGGTCGGAAAGACCACTACTAGCGTAAACCTTGCCGCCTCACTTGCCGCCTACAAAAAGCGCGTTTTACTTTTAGACTTAGACCCCCAAGGCAATACCACCATGGGGTCAGGTATTAATAAACAAAAATGCGAACACAGCGTATATGACGTTCTAACCGAAAAAAAACCAATTGAAGAGTGCATAGTCCCATCAGAAGCCGGCAAGTATCATCTGATACCTGCAAATGGCGATCTGGTAGCGGCTGAAGTTGAGTTAATTCAAGAGATAGGCCGAGAAACACGTCTGCGCTTTGCCCTGCAGCGAGTGGCCGATAACTACGATTATATTATTATCGACTGCCCACCCTCTTTAAACATGCTTACAGTAAATGCGTTGGTGGCCAGCGAGGGCGTTATTATTCCAATGCAGTGTGAATATTACGCTCTAGAAGGCTTATCGGCACTCAACAACACGATTCGTCAAATTGCCAAACTAATAAATCCAAAGCTTAAAATTGAGGGCATACTAAGAACCATGTACGATCCTCGAAACGGATTAACCAATGCCGTTTCAGCTCAGCTGAGAAAATATTTTGGCGATGTCGTTTACCGCGTTAGTATTCCGCGAAACGTAAGATTAGCTGAGGCCCCCAGCCATGGAAAGCCGGCATTAGCGTATGATAAAAATGCAAAAGGCTCACTGGCCTACCTGGCCTTGGCGGGCGAAATACTTCGCAAACAACAAAATTTAACCGAGAATAAAGGATAACAACCCATGGCCACAAAAAGACAGAGCTTAGGTAAAGGGTTAGATGCACTGTTGGGACTTGCAGAAGAAATTAATGCAGATCAAGGCCTAGCAGAGGGTGATCATGAGGTTGCGGCTGGTAACTTAAAGCAAATACCGGTTGAGTTTCTTCAGCGAGGCCAATACCAGCCCAGGCGAGAGTTCAACGGTGAGAGCCTCCAAGAGCTTGCGGATTCTATTGCCCGTCAGGGACTAATACAGCCCATCGTGGTTCGTGGGATAGGCCAAGATAAATACGAAATAATCGCTGGCGAAAGACGTTGGCGAGCAGCACAGCTGGCTGGACTAGATGAAATTCCAGCGATGGTCAGAGATATATCTGATCAAGCCACCATTGCCATGGCTCTGATTGAAAACATTCAGCGCGAAGACCTAAACGCTATCGAAGAAAGCCAAGCTCTAATTCGTTTGCAAGACGAGTTTAATCTGACACAACAGCAAGTGGCTGAGGCGGTTGGAAAATCCAGGTCTGCCGTTACCAACCTGATGCGTCTTGCCGCGCTTCAGCCCTTGGTTCAGCAGCAACTAGAGCGCGGCGATATAGAGCTTGGCCACGCCAAATGCTTGCTGGCGCTTGAAGGGGATATTCAAACCCAGGCGGCGCGAACGGTAGCCAGTGATGGTTTGACTGTTCGTCAAACAGAGGTTTTAGTCAAAAAACTCCAATCACCAAACATCACTCAAAATACCAAAACCACAGCCAACCAAGATATAGTAAATTTGCAAACGGACTTATCAGAAAAATTGGGTGCAGCGGTAAAAATTCAGCACAGCTCTAGAGGCTCGGGCAAGTTGACCATAAGCTACAATAGCGTAGACGAGCTTGACGGTATTCTCAGCCACCTTAAATAACCGATAAAAATCAAACAAACTGCAAAATACTTTTCAATTGATCGCCCTGTTGAGTTGAATATCGACCGCACTATACCTATAATGCCGATCCGCGAAGAAGTATAGATGAAACTTTATCTATCTCAGGTCGGTAAAGGTGGATCGAAATGACCAAGACGACCATTCCAAAGCCTAAAATGCTAAAAGTAACAATGTATCAGTTGGCAATTCTGCTATTGTTAACGGGTACCCTCAGCCTTGAAGATAGGCTGTTGGCATTGTCGGCGCTGGTGGGGGGCATGATACAAATCATTCCTCAGGCATGGTTTTCGTGGCAGGCATTTAAATACGCCGGCGCCAGACAGATGGGCTTAGCAGTAAGGTCCATGTACCGCGGAGAATTTGGCAAGGTTGTACTAACAGCGGCATTATTTGCTGTGGTATTTAACCTTGAAACACAGTGGAATTACATTGCACTGTTTGCAGCTTTTTTGCTGATGATACCGCTCCAGTTGTTTGTTACCAAACGAGCACTAGAGCATTAAACCAGACAACGTTTGTTGAGATACAGAGTAGAGAACATTAGATGGCCGGCGAAAATCCCGCAAGCACTACTGAATATATTCAGCATCACCTTCAAAATCTAGTTTATGGCAACCACCCTGAAAATGGTTGGAGCTTCGCCCATGGCGCACAAGAAGCCGCCGAAATGGGCTTTATGGCCGTTCACGTTGACTCTCTAGCCTGGTCTCTAGGTCTTGGAATCCTTTTTTGTTGGATGTTTCGCTACGCCGCAAAGCGGGCAACCACTGGCGTGCCATCAGGTTTTCTGAACTTCATTGAATTAATTGTAGAATTTATCGACGGCTCTGTGAAAGACAGCTTTCACGGCGTTAACAAAATGGTAGCACCATTGGCCCTGACCATTTTTGTCTGGGTGTTCCTAATGAACCTTATGGATCTTATTCCTGTCGACCTTATTCCATACTTACTTGCCAAAGCCGGCGTTGGCTATCAAAAAATTGTTCCCTCAACCGACCCCAACATTACAATGGGTATGGCGTTGGGCGTGTTTATCTTAATGTTGTATTACTCTATCAAGATAAAAGGCACAGGCTTTATTAAAGAATTAACCATGCATCCATTTAACCACTGGGCATTTATACCGGTGAATCTATTTATGGAAACAGTGGGACTATTGGCAAAACCATTTTCTCTTGGCCTACGTTTGTTCGGTAACATGTATGCGGGCGAAATGATTTTTATTCTAATTGCAATGATGTTTGCGGCTGGAGCTGGTGGCGGAATAGCCGCTGGTGGTATCCATGCGCAAATCTTCGGCGAGCACACTAACTTCTTATTTTGGTTAGCTGTGTTTGCATTGGTCTGCGGGGTTTGCTGGTTAAACCTTAAAGGCAAGATAACGACGGGTAAAACCGTTCTTATCGCAGCAATCATTATGACACTCAGTGGTGGCGTATTCGCCATTGCTGGTGGCTTGATGCAATGGGGCTGGGCGGTATTCCATATTTTGGTTATCACCTTGCAAGCATTTATTTTTATGGTTCTCACTATCGTCTACTTAAGTATGGCGCATGAAGACCACTAACTTTTTTATTTAAACCACT
>JAQWIR010000039.1 GCA_029248755.1 Porticoccaceae bacterium | reverse complement strand
GCTGTAATGTAGATACAGAACAGTACAGTGGTTTTGCCTTTGGTATGGGTGTAGAGCGACTAGCTATGTTGCGCTACGGTGTGAATGACTTGCGATTATTTTTTGAAAATGATCTGCGTTTTCTTAAGCAATTTTAGGTAGAGGGATCTATGAAATTTAGTGAATCCTGGTTACGTCAATCGGTAAACCCCTCCATCTCAACCGAAGATTTGGTGGCTCAACTTACTATGGCAGGGCTAGAAGTCGATGCTGTTGAATCGGCATCGCCAGAAATTAGTGGTGTTGTCGTGGGTGAGATCATCTCAGTAGAACAACATCCAGATGCCGATAAATTACGAGTCTGTCAGGTAGCCGGTAATGGTGACTCTAATTTACAGGTGGTCTGTGGTGCGGCCAATGCGCGTGTGGGTATAAAAATACCTTTCGCCACCGTGGGTGCCAAATTACCCGAAGGTTTTAAGATTAAAAAAGCTAAATTGCGGGGTGTTGAGTCTCTAGGAATGCTATGCGGTCAAACCGAACTCGCCTTGGGCGATGACGACTCTGGCCTATGGGAACTCCCGGTAGATGCTACTGTTGGGCAAGATTTGCTTGAATATCTTGATTTAAACGACAATATTATCGAAGTAGACCTAACGCCAAACCGCGCAGATTGTCTCAGTATTCGCGGTCTGGCGCGTGAAGTGGGTGTGCTAAATTGTGAGCCAGTAAAACAACTACAAATTGATGCGGTTTCAGCAACACTTAAAGATACCCTAAAAGTATCTATTGAAGCGCCGCAAGCCTGTGGTCGCTACGCTGGACGAATTGTTCGCAGTGTGGATTTAACTCGCCCAACGCCACTCTGGATGCAAGAGCGTTTGCGTCGCAGTGGTATCAGAACTCTAGGCCCTGCAGTCGATGTCACCAACTATGTGTTGCTAGAATTAGGTCAGCCTATGCATGCCTTTGATCTGGCTAAGCTAGATGGCGATATTGTGGTGCGTATGGGGCAGGGCGAATCCCTCGAGTTATTAGATGACAGTAAAGTTAAGGTCGCTAAAGATACCCTTGTAATAGCCGATCAGTCACATTCTTTAGCTATGGCCGGCATTATGGGCGGCGCTAGCTCAGCCGTGTCTGATAGCACCACTGATATATTCTTTGAAAGCGCATGGTTTGATCCTATTGCTATAGCCGGTAAAGCAAGAAATTATGGCAAGCATACAGATTCATCTCATCGCTTCGAGCGCGGTGTTGATTCTGACCTACAGATACAGGCGTTAGAGCGTGCCACGGGTCTTATGCTAGAGATATGTGGTGGCGATGCAGGGCCTATAACAATAGCTGAAGCTAAAGATTATTTACCAAAGCCCGCAAGTATAGAATTGCGCGATCAGCATCTAACACAGCAGTTGGGCGTAGCTATTGATCCCGCTACCGCCGACGATATGCTAACTCGTCTTGGTCTAACCCTAGAACAGCGCGATACTGACAAAGGTGTTTGGCAGTCCCCAAGCTGGCGTTTTGACCTTGCTATTGAGCAAGATTTGGTAGAAGAGATAGCCCGAGTCTATGGCTACAACAATCTACCCGTAACAACCCCAGCCATGGCGGTTGATATTACCCCTAGTAAAGAGGCAATAAAGCCCCTTGAGTACTTCAGAGACCGACTAGTTTCACTAGGGTATCAAGAGGCTATTACCTACAGCTTTGTTGACCCGCAATTACTTGAAATATTAGACCCCGAGCGTCAGGGTGTTAAAGTTAGTAATCCAATCTCACAGGACCTTTCTGTGATGCGTACCAGTTTGTGGCCAGGCCTAGTCAGTGCCGCAATACATAATTTAAATAGACAGCAACCCAGAGTTCGTCTATTTGAAATAGGGCAGTGCTTTATTCCGTCAGACAGTGACTCAGCGGTGGCAGGGTTAGAGCAAAATTTAGCACTTGGCGGTCTTATTTGTGGTTCAAGGTTGCCCGTTGGTTGGGCTACCGATAACAAAGAGCAGGTAGATTTTTATGATCTCAAAGGTGATTTAGAGTCTATTCTGGCCGATAATAATTGTATTGATAAACTTTCGTTCCATGCGGCGACACATCCTGCATTGCACCCTGGTCAGTCAGCACAAGTATCTTCAAATGGCGATCCTGTTGGTTGGATAGGGCGATTACATCCAGCCATAGAGTCAAAGTTAGAGGTTGCTAAGCCACTTTATGTATTCCACGTGGATATAACCAAGATAAACGAATTTGCAGCTATTAAAGCTGAAGAAGTCAGCAAGTTCCCAGAAGTTCGCCGAGATTTAGCCTTTATGGTAGACGCCTCAACACCGGCCCAGTCATTAATTGACGAAGCCAAAGCCGTGGCAGGTAGTTCTCTATCTGAATTAAAGTTATTTGATGTTTATCATGGCAAAGATGTTGAAACTAAAGGAAAAAGTATCGCATTAGGCTTGACCTTTCAACACAGTTCGCGCACTCTTACAGACGAAGAGATAAATCAGTCGATAGATAAAGTAGTTAAACGACTAAATGAATCTCTAGGGGCCGAATTAAGAAGTTAATTGGGTTAGGATAATTTCGATATACAGGTAATGTTTAATGAGCGCACTTACAAAAGCTGATTTAGCCGAAATGCTATTTGATGAACTCGGCCTCAATAAACGTGAAGCCAAAGAAGTTGTCGAAATGTTCTATTCCGAAATTATCCATGCACTTGAAAACAATGATCCAGTCAAACTATCTGGGTTTGGTAACTTCGAGTTGCGAGATAAAAAAAGTCGCCCCGGTAGAAACCCAAAAACCGGTGAAGATGTCGCTATTTCTGCAAGACGCGTTGTAACCTTCAAACCCGGTCAAAAATTAAAAAATCGGGTAGAAATACATGCTGGAACCAAGTAACAACAATCAGCTTCCAACTATTCCTGGAAAACGCTATTTCACCATAGGTGAAGTTAGCGAGTTGTGTGCCGTAAAGCCCCATGTACTTCGATACTGGGAGCAAGAATTTCCCAGTTTAAATCCGGTTAAACGCCGCGGTAACCGCCGTTACTATCAGCGCGAAGATGTGGTTCTTATTCGTCAAATACGCTCATTGCTTTACGAACATGGCTTTACCATTGGTGGTGCCAAACAGCGATTAGAAGGTGAAACAACCAAAAAAGAAAGTACCCCATACAATCAGTTAGTCGCGCAGACTATCTCAGAATTAGAAGACGTCTTAGAGTCTCTATCTCGTAAATAAAACAAAGCAACTAATTCTTGAGTATTGGTTGCAATCGTTAAAAGGTAATGTATTATTGCCGACCTCAAATCGGGGCGTAGCGCAGCCTGGTAGCGCACTACACTGGGGGTGTAGTGGTCGCAGGTTCAAATCCTGCCGTCCCGACCAAATAAATAAAAAGGCCTCCCTTGTGGAGGCCTTTTTATTTATCTGTTTAGCATCGCAGAATTCTGAGTTTTAGCAATAAGCAGAGCTTATTGCGTAACCGGTTCACTAAGATAGCGCAGCTATCTTGAGCGACCGCTCTTTTTTTAAAGAGTGGGCGACCCTTAGGGCGAGCATAGCAAGTAAATCCTGCCGTCTCCAAAATACCTCGCTGGATTAACTCTGCCGACCATATAAAAGAACCTTTCTTATTCATCTATTATGCATACAGTTGGAATAATGGGATGTCCCAAAAGATCAGGTAGAAAACCCAAGATCAAGTAGTCCAAAAGTTATAGATATATGTATAATTTTGTAATACTGTGTGCATATATGAATAATTAATAAAAATGAGTGTTTCTACGATGGGTATCTTTCGAATCTTTGTGTGTCTTTTTTTGTTGCTTTTAAGTTCGGCTTCTTTTGCTGTTGATACAGATAATGATGGTCTACCTGACAGTTGGGAAGATAGTAATGGTCTTAATAAATATAATTATACAGATGCTGAATCTGATTTTGATAATGATGGCTTAACAGCACTTGAGGAATTTAATCTAGGTCTTTCACCAAATTTAGCAGACACCGATCGAGATACAATACCTGATCTCTGGGAAATTGAGAACGGTAGGGATCCATCATTGGCGGATTTTACAGTTTCTTTGGGCGAAAAACATAGCTGCGCACTATATGATACGGGTGTGGTCTGTTGGGGTGTTAATAATTACGGTCAAACCGATGTGCCTACTTTGAGTAATCCTACCCAAATTGCTATGGGCGGCAATCACAGCTGCGCACTTGATGATACGGGTGTGGTCTGCTGGGGCCGTAATGATTACGGTCAAACCAATGTGCCTACTTTTAGTAATCCTACCCAAATTGCTGTGGGCTCCGATCACAGCTGCGCACTTGATGATACGGGTGTGGTCTGCTGGGGCTATAATGTTGATGGTGAAACCAATGTGCCTACTTTGAGTAATCCTACCCAAATTGCTATGGGTAAAAATCACAGCTGCGCACTTGATGATATGGGTGTGGTCTGCTGGGGCAATAGTGGTAACGGTCGAACCAGCGTTCCCTCTTTAAGTAATCCTACCCAAATTGCTCTGGGCGAAAATCACAGCTGCGCACTTGACGATACTGGTGTGGTCTGCTGGGGCAATAGTGGTAACGGTCGAACCAGCGTTCCCTCGTTAAGTAACCCTACCCAAATTGCTATGGGCGACAGTCACAGCTGCACACTTGATGATACTGGTGTGGTCTGCTGGGGCTATAATGGTAACGGTCAAACCAGCGTTCCCTCGTTAAGTAATCCTACCCAAATTGCTTTGGGCAGCAATCACAGCTGTGCACTTGATGATACTGGTGTGGTCTGCTGGGGCTATAATGGTAACGGTGAAACCAATGTGCCTTCGTTAAGTAATCCTACCCAAGTTTCTTTGGGCGAAAGGCACAGCTGCGCACTTGATGACACGGGTGTGGTGTGTTGGGGCCGTAATGATTACGGTCAAACAAATACGAATTTTCCTTTTTTCGACATTGATGGTGATACTTTTGGAGGATCAATAGATGTATTTAGATTAGACTCATCAGAGTGGTTTGATAATGACAATGATGGCATAGGTAACAATGCGGATAATGATGATGACAATGACAATATTGTAGATGCAGTTGATGTATTCCCATATGACGCTAGTGAAAGCGTGGATACTGATTCCGATGGTATTGGAAATAATGCCGATACCGATGATGATAATGACGGTGTTAAAGACACATCTGATGCACTTCCTCTAAATCCTGATGAAAGCGTTGATCTTGATAATGATGGAATAGGTGATAATGCAGATCAGGATGATGATGGTGACGGTGTTGAGGATACTGTCGATTTTCGCCCTCGTGATAGCCGCTATGCATATGACTCAGATAATGACGCTATTCCAGATGCCTGGGAGCTGCTTTATGGTCTTAATCCAAATGATAGAACTGATGCGGCTAGTGATCAGGATAATGATGGTTCGGTTGCCCTTCAGGAGTTTGTTGAGGGAACATTGCCAATGGCAGACTCTGATAATGATGGCCTAACTGATACTTATGAACTAAGTGTAGGTACAAATCCAAATAATGCTGATTCCGATAGCGATGGTATTAATGACAAGCAAGATGCCTTGCCGTTGGATGAAAATGAAACAATTGACTCAGATGGTGACGGCGTAGGGAATAATGCTGATGTATTTCCCGATGACTCAACAGAGTATGCTGATACCGATTTGGACGGTCTTGGGGATAATATTGATAACTGTCCTTCAGTCGAAAATGTACTTCAATTGGACTTGGATGCAGATGGCATCGGTAATGCTTGCGATGAAGATATTTATAACAATGAGATTTTTCGCTACAAGGTTTTGGACGATGGCGCAAAAATCTTGGGTTGTTCAGGTTCATGCCCCTCTGATTTAATTATCCCAGATTCCATAGATGGCCATGTGGTGACTAGCATTGGTGCTGAAGCCTTCAGAGGCACTGGAATAGCTAGCTTAGACCTACCTGACAGCATTGTTAATATAGAATATGGGGCATTTTGGGATAATGGATTGACTAGTATAGATATTCCACCCAGTGTTAAAAAAATTGGTAGTAATGCTTTTTCAGATAATTATATTTTAAGTCTCGTTATACCTAGCAACGTTATCTGGATTTATTCTGGAGCTTTCAAACATAATGGCATAACTAACCTTTCATTGCCTGATGGTATTCAGTTTATTGGGCAAGCGGCATTTTGGGATAACAATTTGACTAGCGTATCTTTGCCTGAAAGTGTTGTGCAAATTCAAGATATCGCTTTTGCTGATAATAATTTAGCAAGTGTCATTTTTGAGGGTAATCGACCTGAAATTAATGCAAATTCATTTAATGGAAATCAATTGACTCACATTTACTACTGTAGTGATGAAGATTGGTCAAATGACTCTGTGCAGAATCTTATTCCAGAAAGATATGATGGCTGTGATAGGGATAATGACGGTTATATCGATGGAATTGATGTATTTCCGCAAAATCCTTCCGAGTGGTTAGATACAGATCAAGATGGTATTGGTGATAATGAAGATACTGATGCCGACAACGATGGTTTTTTAAACACCCAGGATGCATTTCCTCTCATTGCCTCAGAGTAATATGATTTTGACTTGGATGGTATTGGTGATAATGCCGATGCTGATGATGATAATGACAATGTTTTAGATTCGATTGATCTATTCCCTCTTGATACTTTTGAATCAGCCGACTCAGACGGTGATGGGGTAGGGGATAACGCTGATTTCTTCCCTAATTCTGCTGAATATTCTTTAGATAGCGATCTTGATCAAATGCCTGATGCTTGGGAAAGAAAATATGGCTTAAACCCAACTGATGCCAGTGATGCGCTTTTAGATCAGGATAATGATGGACTGACTGCTCTTGAAGAATACGAGGCAGGTACTATACCGCTGAAGATTCTAGATATTGATGCTAATGGTAGCTTTGATGCTTTAACTGATGGGTTAATTATCTTGCGCTATGCCTTTGGGCTGCGCGGAGAAAACTTAGTCAGAAGCGCTACTGCAGGCGATGCGATGAGAACTGATGCAGCTGATGTTGAGGCTTATCTCAATTCGTTAGTGCCGGGATTATAAAACCAAATAATTTCAATTCGTTCGTGCTGATTGGTAATAGTATAGAAATATAGGAGTCCCATCTGACAAAAAGGGGG
>JAQWIR010000015.1 GCA_029248755.1 Porticoccaceae bacterium | reverse complement strand
TATCAATCAGTTGGTTCCGGATAATAATAGCGCTGTTGGCGCCCTATCAGAAGCCACTAACGAAGGTACTCACACCACCACCGCCTCGAAATTAATTCACCTGAGTAAAGGTGGCGTTATTATCGACTCCCCGGGTATTCGGGAATTTGCCCTAACCCATTTAGATCAAGAAACCATTATTAACGGCTTCAAGGACTTTAGACCCTTCTTAGGGCACTGTAAATTTCGTGACTGCAAACATAAGTCTGATGCTGGCTGTGCCTTAGTTGCGGCATCCAAAAATGGCGATATTCTGCAAAGTCGACTAGATAGCTATAGGCAAATTATAAATAGTCTTGAAAATTAAGCCTCAACAGCTCTGGCTCTGATACAATCTGTTAAAATTACCACCCAACAACCTACCTAGACAAATTATGAATCATCTAATCGAACCTGAGCAGTTAAAACAGCGCCTTGGCGAACCAAATTTAATTATTATCGATTTGTGTAATCCCGCTCTTTATCAGCAACAGCATATCCAGGGTGCTGTGCATCTTTCGGGTCAACAACTCGTTGCTGGCACGGCTCCAGTTCCTGGCGCCTGCCCTGAATTATCCACATTATCGGCAGTTATGGCTTACCTCGGTATAGATGAGTCGAAACAGGTAGTGTTATGTGATGATGAAGGCGGTGGCTGGGCAGGCAGAATGGCCTGGTCTATGGATCTTTTGGGTTTAAATAACTGGCAGTATCTCAATGGGGGTATTGTGCCTTGGGTCAAAGAGGGCTTTCCTACCGAATCAACAATTAATCAGCCTAATAGTGTTGAAGTAAATTCAGTGACTGAACCCTGCCCAATAACTAGAATTCTGGCGGATGAGATTATTGATTCTCTCGAAAATTCAGACTTTGCAGTATGGGATGCTCGAAGCCCCGGTGAGTATATGGGAAGCATTGCACGCTCAGCCAGAGCAGGCCATATACCTGGCGCGATTAATTTAGAATGGACTGAGCTTATGGATCGCGAAGCTAATTTTCGAATTCGCAAAGATGCCCAACAAATTCTTGATAGTATAGAGCTTACCAAGGACAAGCAGATTGTGACACATTGTCAAAGCCATCATCGCTCTAGCTTTACCTATATGGTAGGTAAAATACTGGGTTACAAAAACATTAGAGGCTATGACGGCTCTTGGGGTGAATGGGGCAACTTAGAACATACACCGATTGAATTGGGTCCTTATTAATAGAGATTAAATAGTATGAATCATCGCGCTGAATTATTTGTGGCTGTGCAACGCATTTTACCAAAACATGCACTCTCAAGACTTATTGCTAGGCTTGCAGAGTCACAAAATCATTGGTTAAAAAACTTACTAATCAACCGTGCCATTAAAACCTTTGAT
Organism: Porticoccaceae bacterium; assembly: GCA_029248755.1. Classification (GTDB taxonomy): domain Bacteria; phylum Pseudomonadota; class Gammaproteobacteria; order Pseudomonadales; family Porticoccaceae; genus HTCC2207. The sequence goes on along the minus strand of JAQWIR010000015.1, from coordinate 69,292 downwards.
ATTAATATGGACGAAGCTTTGAGTGACGACTTATCGAGTTATAAAAGCTTTAATGCCTTTTTCACACGCCAGTTAAAGCCTGAGGTCAGACCCTTAGATACAGACGATAATACACTGACTTCACCTGCAGATGGGGTGATTAGTCAGGCGGGTAAAATTAGTAAAAATAAGATTCTGCAGGCAAAAAATGTGGATTATTCTCTTACCCGACTGGTGGGTAATGCTAGGCAAGCTAAACAGTATGAAAATGGTCTATTTTCTACTGTTTACCTGTCGCCTAAAGACTATCATCGGGTGCATATTCCGGCCGATGGACAGTTGGTTTCTACACGGTATATTCCTGGTGAGTTGTTTTCAGTTAATCAACAAACTGCTGAGATGGTGCCCAATTTATTTGCCCGCAATGAGCGCTTAGTCTGCGAGTTTAAATCAGAGCAACTCGGCCATTTTTCTGTTATTTTTGTGGGTGCAATGCTCGTTGCTGGTATTGAAACTGTTTGGAGCGGCATTGAAAAGCCCGGTCCCGGTGCTGTTAGGGAAAACGATTATAGCGATCAGGCTATAAGCTTTTTAAAAGGCGATGAGATTGGACGATTTAAATTTGGCTCTACGGTAATTTTGTTATTTCCAGAAAATACTGTGACTCTGGGTAAAAATATTAAGGCGACCAATCCTGTTAATGTGGCAGAAAAATTTGGGCTAATTAATCACTAAAATATTGTGTCAATAATTGGGCTATTCAATCTATTTTGCTGAAAATTTCTGAACCGCATCAACCAGAACTTTTACCTTATCAGGGTTAATATCTGGCGTGATACCATGACCAAGATTAAAGATATGGCCTGCATTATCACCAAATGAGGCCAAGATTGTCTTTGCCTCAGCTTCGATTGACTTGTCGCTGCCACGAAGAACTGAAGGATCCATATTGCCCTGTAAGGCCACTCTATCCCCTACCGTTTGACGAGCTACACCAATATTGGTCGACCAGTCTAGGCCTAAACAATCACAACCAGTGTCGGCCATAGCCGATAACCACTGACCACCACCTTTGGTAAACAATATCACAGGGACCTTACGCCCCTCTGATTGGGTGTTGAGTCCAGCAACAATTTTTTGCATATAGGCCAGTGAAAATTCTTGATAGGCTGCATGGCTTAATACGCCACCCCAGGTATCGAAAATTTGTACCGCTTGTGCACCACTGGCAATTTGCGCATTGAGATAATCGATCACCGATAAGGCCAGCTTATCGAGTAACTGATGAAGTAATTCGGGCTGGGTATAGAGCATGGTTTTGGCACGGGCAAAATCTCTGCTACTTTGACCCTCGATCATATAGGTTGCTAGGGTCCATGGGCTTCCTGAAAAACCTATCAGTGGCACTCGTCCGTTTAGCTCACGGCGAATGGTTGATACGGCATCTGTAACATAGGTTAAGTCAGAAGCAGTGTTGATAACCTCAAGCTGTTCAATATCTTTTTCTGTGCGCACTGGTTTGCGAAACTTAGGACCTTCACCCTCGGCAAAATAGAGACCAAGACCCATGGCATCAGGAATGGTTAGGATATCTGAAAATAAAATAGCGGCATCAAGATCAAAACGTTCAAGTGGCTGCATAGTTACTTCGCAGGCTAACTCGGTATTTTTACAAAGACTCATAAAGTCCCCTGCTTGGGACCTTGTTGCTCTGTATTCTGGTAGATAACGACCGGCTTGGCGCATTATCCAAATAGGGGTTCGATCTACTGGTTGACGCATCAACGCTCTTAGGAAGCGGTCGTTTTTAAGCTCTGTCATTAATTACTCTATTAGTAAAAGGTTGCAATACTATTGGTTTAGACATCCAGATAATCAAGGATACCTTCAGCAGCCTGACGACCTTCAAATACTGCGGTAACTACCAAATCTGAACCACGAACCATATCGCCACCTGCAAACACTTTGGGATTAGTGGTCTGAAATGCATAGGTCTGTTCTTCTGGAGCAACAACACCACCCCAATCAGCTGTATCGACTTTAACGTCGTTTAACCAGCTTGGTGGGCTTGGCTTAAAGCCAAAGGCGACCAATACCGCATCTGCAGGAATAATTTCTTCACTACCGGGAATAAGTTCTGCTCGACGACGACCGTTGGCATCTGGCTCACCCATCTGGGTAGAAACAACCTTTACTCCGGTAACTTCGCCATCATCATTACTGACGATTTCGACTGGCTGAAGATTAAATCTAAAGACAACACCCTCTTCCCGAGCATTTTTAACTTCTCGTCGAGAGCCGGGCATATTTTCTTCATCGCGACGATAGGCACAGGTAACACTGCTAGCACCTTGTCGAATAGAGGTTCGGTTACAGTCCATAGCGGTATCACCACCGCCAAGAACAATCACGCGCTTATCTTTAAGATTGATAAAATCATCGGCTGATTTTTCAAAGCCAAGATTACGATTAACATTAGCTACCAGAAACTTAAGTGCCTCATGCACCCCAGGAAGGTCTTCACCAGGAAAGTTACCTTTCATAGTGTTGTAGGTACCCATTCCCATAAATACCGCATCATAGTCTTCAAGCAATTCATCAATCAGAATATCTTTACCAATTTCGGTGTTGAGACGGAATTCAACACCCATACCTTCAAGCACTTCGCGACGGGTTCTAATAACATGTTTTTCTAACTTAAACTCTGGAATACCAAAAGTTAGTAAGCCGCCAATCTCCGGATATCGATCAAATACAACGGCTTTAACCCCATTTCTGACTAGGATATCTGCACAACCAATACCTGCTGGACCTGCACCGATCACAGCGACTTTTTTATCCGTCCAAACCACTTTGGACATATCTGGCCGCCAGCCCATAGCCAAGGCCGTATCCGTAATATATTTTTCAACAGAACCAATGGTTACCGCGCCAAAACCATCATTGAGGGTACAGGCACCTTCACATAGACGGTCTTGTGGGCATACTCGTCCACAGACTTCTGGTAATGAATTAGTTTGATGACTTAATTCTGCGGCCTCTAAAAGGTTGCCTTCAGCAACTAGCTGTAACCAGTCGGGAATATAATTGTGAACTGGACATTTCCACTCACAATATGGGTTACCACAAGACAGACAACGATGAGACTGAGTTTCAGCTGTGGTCTGATTAAACGGGTCATAAATCTCGACATATTCACTTTTTCTGCGATCTATATCACGCTTAGGTGGATCGACTCGCTCTACATCGAGAAACTGAAAATCATTATTTGGTCTTGCCATAAACTTATTCTCTATAAATCTTATACTTGCTTGGAAACAGCGTTCGCTTGCGCCAATAGACTTTGTAAACTCGAAGCTTTCGGTTTAACTAGCCAAAACTGTGAGGCAAAATCGGAAAAATTATCCAATATATGTTGCGCCCATGGACTTCCCGTTTCACGGGCATGATCCTCAATAGTCGATATCAAGAACCCGCGATGAGATTCAAGGGCTTCAGTGGTAACCCGTTGAATATCAATGAGTTCCATATTATAACGATCGACAAATTTACGATCTGTGTCTAAAACATAAGCAAAGCCACCCGTCATACCCGCACCAAAATTATACCCTGTTGAACCCAATACGGTAATAATTCCGCCAGTCATATATTCACAACAGTGATCTCCAGCACCTTCAACTACGGCCATAGCGCCGGAGTTTCGAACGCCAAATCGCTCGCCCACAGATCCAGCAGCATACAGCGAGCCTCCTGTGGCACCATAGAGACAGGTGTTGCCCATAATTGGCGTTGCCTTGGCTTCAAAGCCACTTTCTTTGGGCGGGCTAAGTACCAGTTTACCACCAGACATACCCTTGCCTACATAGTCGTTAGCATCGCCCTCAAGGTAGATATTAAGACCACCGGCATTCCAAACCCCTAGAGACTGACCTGCAACCCCTTTAAGTTTAACCGTGACCGGATTGTCTATCATACCTGCATTGCCATGTCTTACTGCAATTTCACCCGAAATACGCGCGCCAATAGAGCGATCACAATTACAGATGTCATAGTCATAGGTTCCGCCAGTTTTGGCCTCGATAGCCGGCAGCATATCTTTGACCATTTGCTCGGCTAGTAAACCTTTATCAAATGGATCATTTTGTGCCACACCACATGATTGTGGTTTGTGGCTAATTTCTGGACGATCTTCAATGAGCGGACTCAGATCAAGGTTCTTTTGTTTGCTAGTTTTACCGGGCAGTAATTCAAGTAGATCAACACGGCCAATCAACTCTTCTAGAGAGCGTACACCTAAAGTGGCCATCCATTCCCGAGTTTCCATTGCCATAAACTTAAAGAAATTGGTCGCCATAGCCACAGTACCACGATAATGATCATTTCGCAGACGATCATTTTGTGTTGCAACACCCGTCGCACAATTATTAAGATGACAGATTCGAAGATATTTGCAACCCAATGCAACCATTGGACCTGTCCCAAAGCCAAAGCTTTCGGCGCCAAGAATAGCTGCTTTTACGACATCTAAACCGGTCTTTAAACCACCATCTGTCTGAACGCGAACCTTGTCCCGCAAATCATTGGCACGCAATGTTTGATGAGTCTCAGTTAGGCCGAGCTCCCATGGAGATCCAGCATAACGAATAGAGCTAACAGGGCTTGCTGCAGTACCACCATCATAACCAGAAATAGTAATTAAATCGGCATAGGCTTTTGCAACACCCGCTGCGATTGTTCCAACACCAGGTCTTGATACTAGCTTCACCGAAATCAATGCCTCTGGGTTGACCTGTTTAAGGTCAAAAATTAACTGCGCTAAATCCTCAATAGAGTAGATATCATGGTGTGGTGGCGGTGAGATAAGTGTCACACCAGGTACCGAATAACGCAATCGAGCAATAAGTTCGTTGACCTTACCCCCCGGAAGCTGGCCACCCTCACCAGGCTTAGCACCCTGAGCTACTTTAATTTGAATGACTTCAGCACTTCTTAGGTAGGCTGGAGTAACCCCAAATCGACCTGAGGCTACCTGTTTAATTTTTGATGACTTTATGGTGCCATAGCGAGAGGGATCTTCACCCCCTTCACCAGAGTTGGATCGTCCACCTAAGCCATTCATTGCCTCTGCTAGGGATTCGTGAGCCTCAGGGGATAGTGCACCCAAAGACATACCTGCAGAGTCAAAACGTTTAACAATATTTGAAAAGGGTTCAACTTCAGAAATATCTATTGGCTGAACATCAGTCTTAAGTTTCAAAAGGTCACGTAGTGCCGCTGCTGGTCGCGTATTAACCAATTTGGCATAGTCTTGCCATGCATTGTAGTCATCATGCTGAACCGCTTTATGCATGGTCTGAACCACATCGGGGTTATAGGCGTGATATTCCTCGCCATGAACATACTTGAGAAGGCCACCCTGATTAATGGGTTTACGAATTTTCCAAGCCTTCTGACTCAATTCAAGCTGGTCTTGCTGGAAATCGACAAAACTGGCACCTTGAATACGGCTGGTTAGACCCGGGAAACAAAGATCAATAATTTCTTCACTCAACCCAACCGCTTCAAATAATAATGCTCCGCGATATGAGGCAATGGTCGAAATACCCATCTTTGAAAGAATTTTAAGCAGTCCTTTGTTGATCCCTTTACGGTAATGTCTAAATGCCGTATCCACATCAACTAATGTCTCGCCACTGCTAATAAGATCGCACAATACATGATAACTAAGGTATGGATAAACCAATGAGGCACCACAACCAATCAATGTAGCAATTTGGTGTGAATCGCGAGCATAGCCAGTACTGGCCACGATATTGGCATCACAACGAAGGCCTTTGACGGTTAAATGGTTATGAACTGCACCTACAGCAAGAAGGATATGAATTGGGAGTTTAGGCTGAACAATATCATGATCAGACAGAATACAGACTGAAACGCCAGATTTAACCGCTTTTTCAACATCAGAGCAGATTCTTTTAATACCACTGGCCAGATCCTCGACAGCAGGATCAAAGTTAAGATCAAATTTCTGTACTGGAAATTCTTCAAACTCATTAGCCTTTAATGCATAGTACTTTTTAGGGGATAGTACTGGGCTGGATAGTCCAATCCGACAGGCTAGATCGGCCTTTTCCTGAAAAATACTCCCCTCACGACCCAATTCAACGCCTAGAGACATCACAATGGATTCTCTTAGGGGATCAATTGGCGGGTTAGTTACCTGAGCAAATTGCTGTCTAAAGTAATCGAAAACATTGCGATGCTTGGCTGAAAGTACTGCCATTGGCGTATCATCACCCATAGAGGCAGTAGCCTCTTGCCCACCTTCAGCTAAAGGACGTAGTACCTGATCTCTCTCTTCAAAAGAAACTTGGAACATCTTCATATAGGTACGGATTTGCTCGCGGGACAATGTACCTTCAAGCTCAATACTATCCATATCAAAGGTTGATGCTATAGAGAAATGCCCGTCTCTTAGCCACTGCTTATAAGGGTTTCGTGCCGCTAATTCTGTTTCAACCTCTTCGCGGAACATGATTTGCCCCTTTTCGGTATCAATCGACAGAATATCTCCCGGCCCTAAACGTCCCTTTGCGACCACTGATTCAGGCGCATAATCATACACACCAACCTCAGAAGCTACCGTAATAACGTCATCGTCGGTCATCACCCAACGTGAGGGTCGCAGACCATTTCGATCTAGGGTACAAACTGCAAACCTACCATCGGTTATAACCAAGCCCGCAGGTCCATCCCAAGGCTCTTGGTGCATCGAGAGGTAATCATATAAAGCTCGCAGATCTGGATCTATATCTTCAACATTCTGCCACGCTGGTGGAACCAGTGCGCGCACAGCCAAATGTAGGTCCATACCGCCAGTGACCAACATTTCTAACATATTGTCTAAGCTAGATGAGTCAGAGCCCGTACGGTTCACTAAAGGTGCTGCTTCAGTAAGGTCTGGCAGCAAATCAGTCTTGTATTTTGGTGTCCGCGCTACAGACCAGTTTCTGTTACCGACAATCGTATTGATCTCGCCATTATGTGCAAGCATTCTAAATGGCTGAGCCAGTGGCCATTTAGGCATAGTATTGGTTGAGAATCGTTGATGAAAAACACAAATTGCAGTTTCTAAGCGTGGATCTGCCAAATCAGTATAAAACTGCGGCAAATCAACCGGCATCATCAAGCCCTTATAGCTAAGAACATTAATACCAAGACTGGCAATATGAAAAGCATCATCGCCTTCAAGACGGTTTTCAGCTTTGCGACGACCCATGTAGAGTCTGGCGCTAAATATCTTTTGCTCTAAGATCTTGCCCGGTGCTATGAAAACCTGCTCAAACGTTGGCAGCGACTCAATAGCAATCGGCCCAAGACAGCTATCATCCGTTGGCACTTCACGCCAACCAATAACTTCAAGACCCTGTGCCGTAAGCTCCTGTTCAATAATCTTTTTTGATTGATCCCGAAGAGTGCTATCGCTATTAAGCATAATTGCACCCACTGCATAAAGTTCAGGCAACTCTATATTGAGGGATTCTTTGACCACTGTGCGTAGAAAAGAGTCTGGTTTTTGCAGCAATAAGCCACAACCGTCACCCGTCTTACCATCTGCTGCCACACCACCACGGTGAGTCATACAGGTAAGCGCTTTAATAGCGTTTTGAAGTAACTTGTGGTTGGCCTTACCCTTGGTATGGGCAATCAATCCAAAACCGCAGTTATCTTTGAAATCATCAAGCTGACATAAGCTTTGAGTCATATTTAAAACTCTGAAATTTAACAGGTGGATTTTGAGCCCAGTTTCAGCTCATTTGGGCGAAAAGGCGCACATTTTACACTCGAGAAACGCTTTCGACAAACTCTTATACGCAAACTAGAAAACGGGTAGTTTATCTAAAGGTGAAAAATCTTAAAAAAAACTTATTGATTACTCTGAAAAACTACTAGAAATCACTGTTTGCAAGCTTTCTACTGAATAATCACCAGTTACTTCTGCATCGCCAAGTGCACGCAATAAAACCAGACGCAATTCGCCATCTAGCACTTTTTTATCCCTGTACATAAGCTGATTGAAGTCTTCAGCCGTCATATTTTGTGGTGGAGATACCGGCAATGACCAGCTTTTGATTAAATTCTGCACCCGATCAAACTCTGATTGCGACAATCCACCCATCATCATTGAAAGCTTGGATGCCATCACCATTCCCGCAGCAACGGCCTCGCCATGCAACCAACCAGAATAGTTTTGAAAGGTTTCAATCGCATGACCAAAGGTATGACCCAAGTTAAGAATGGCTCTAACGCCCTGCTCGGTCTCATCGGCGCTGACTACTTTTGCCTTATTTAGACAGGATCTTTCAATAGCATAGGTCAGAGCTGCTTGATCGCCCTGTTTTAAGGCAGGGGTATTATCTTCTAGCCAATCAAAAAATTCTGGATCGGAAATCAAGCCATACTTTATTACTTCCGCCATGCCCGCACTAAACTCTCGTTCGGGCAAGGTAGATAAGCTATCAGTATCAATAACGACCGCTTGGGGCTGATAAAAAGCACCAATCATGTTTTTTCCAAGAGGATGATTAACGGCTGTTTTACCACCTACAGAAGAATCAACCTGAGATAAAAGTGTTGTTGGCACCTGAATAAATGGCACGCCACGCTGATAGCAAGCAGCAGCAAATCCGGTTATATCACCAACCACTCCGCCACCCAGAGCAATTAGAGTGGTTTTTCGGTCATGCTTTTTCTCAAGCAGCTGGGTCAGAATACTGTTGAGTGTATCTAAATTTTTAAACTGCTCACCATCACTTAAAACAATTGAATCTACTTGCTTATCGCTAAGCTGAGCCTCAAGTGCAGACAAATAGAGCTCGGCCACGGTTGTATTGGTAACAATGAGAACCTTATTGCCCTGAACAAAACGAGATATCCCAACGGACGCCAACTGCCCCGAACCTATAAATATAGGGTAGCTACGGTCTTCAAGTTCAACATTAATTTGCGCCGTTGAAGGGATTTTATTTTGTTCAGTCATATTAAAAAATTCTCATGCCAGTAATAGGCTTATATTATGCTTGGGTCGAATAAATTATCAATGCTTGGATAATTCATCTAACAATACCTTGGCAACTCTTGCCGCAGATCCTCCCTCTGCCGAAAAAACCACATCAGCTACATCTCTGTAGAGCGGGTCGCGCACTTCAAGAAGCTGATTAATTACTTTTTCGCGATCTTCAACTTGCAAAAGAGGCCGAGATTTATCTCTGCGCATTCTCTCATAGAGCTGTTCTTTAGATGCTGAAAGGTAGATCACTTGGCCATTAGCTTGCAGAACCTGTCGGTTTTTGGCAGACAAAACAACACCGCCACCGGTTGCAATCACCGAACTGGGACTGTTAAAAATAATATCCTCAAGGACTTTTGTTTCTCTTTCACGAAATCCCTTCTCACCTTCCATGTCGAATATCCATTGGATATCGGCACCACAGCGAGACTCTATTTCGGCATCAATATCGACAAAAGGTCGATGCAGCAGGCTTGCTAATTGCTTGCCTACAGTGGTTTTCCCCACGCCCATGGGGCCCACTAAATAAATATGTTGTTCACTCATTTAAAATTTAAACCGGTTGGTTAATTACAGCTGTTGTTTGTAGAAATTAATATTTGCCACCACCGCAACAGTGATCTATCTTAAGATTATGGTCACACTAAAACCCAGATAATAAAGCAAGGGATGTAAAGTTAACCGAGCAATCTAATATGCACACTAAAATGTACAACAAAACGCACACTAAAATGCACACTAAAATGCACAAACAAATAATACAAAACAGCTTCACAAGGCTCTATAATACACTGGAAGAAACCTTGGCGTCTGTAGACCTTGCTTAAAAGATATAAAAAATTAATAAAAGGCCTAATTACCCTCACTATTTTTAGTGTGGGCGGCTTTCTTATACTAGCCTCTTGTCTATTTTTATATCTCAGCCCTAAGCTCCCTTCAGTGGAAGAATTAAAGCGAGTCGAATTACAAATCCCCCTGAAAGTTTACTCAGAAGATTTACAAATTATTGCCGAATTCGGTGAAAAAAAACGCTCTCCGGTAAACTTTAATCAAATACCCCCAGCTATGGTAGATGCCTTTTTAGCTGCTGAAGATGATAGCTTTTTTAAGCATGGCGGGATTGTTGTCTCTGGGCTAGCCAGAGCCGCGGTAGAATTAATTACTACAGGGTCAATTCGCAGTGGTGGCAGCACCATTACCATGCAGGTTGCTAGAAACTTTTTCTTAAGTAAGCGCCAAGAATTCACCCGTAAATTTAATGAAATTTTACTCGCGTTTAAAATTGAAGAAGAGTTGAGTAAAGAAGAAATTTTATCTCTTTATACCAATAAAATTTATATGGGCAACAGAGCCTATGGCGTTGGTGCTGCGGCACAGGTTTACTATGGCAAGAATCTAGATCAATTAACACTGGCCGAGATGGCTATGATCGCCGGCCTCCCCAAAGCTCCATCAAAATATAACCCCATAGCCAATCCTGAAAGAGCACTGCAAAGAAGAGATTGGATACTAGGGCGTATGCTTGGCCTGAAAAAAATCAGCAAAAACGACTATAACGCAGCCATTAACGAACTAGATAACGCTACCTATCACGGTTCAATTGCCAAAATCGATGCCGCTTATGCCGCAGAAATGGTTCGCCAACAAGTGATTAAAAAATATGGCTTAAAAGCCTATACAGAAGGCTATACCGCGATCACTACTATCGATTCTAGATTACAAGAAAAAGCGACAAATTCTGTTCAGTCTGGATTAATTGCCTATGATAAACGTCATGGTTATCGCGGTGTGCAGCAATCGGCAATACCCGAGGAAAACTGGCAACAGGCACTAAAAGACGCACGTAGCTTTGGTGACCTTGAACCAGCCATTGTTAGCTTTGTTGCCGATGATCATCTGCAAATACAAGACAGCGATGGGCAAAAATTTCCTCTTAACTGGGCCAACGGTTTAGATGGTTTACGACTATTCAAAACGGCCAGCACACGCTCATCACCCATTGAGTCTGCCCATGATATTTTCCAAGTAGGCGATCTAATTCAAATACAAAAACAAGCTGGCTTCGTCCAACTTGCTCAACTTCCAACAGCCCAAGCCGCTATGGTTGCACTATCACCAAAAGAAGGTGGCATTAAAGCCTTAGTTGGTGGCTTTGATTATCGTCAAAGTCGCTTCAATCGAGTTACCCAAGCAGCGCGACAGCCGGGCTCAAACTTCAAACCCTTTATTTACACTGTAGCCCTACAAAATGGCTTTACCCCCGCCTCTACAGTGAATGACGCCCCAGTAGTATTTGATGACAGTAAATTAGAGGATTTATGGCGGCCTGAAAATGATGGCGGTAAATTCTATGGCCCCACTAGAATTCGCGAAGCGCTATACAGATCCCGTAACCTAGTATCTATTAGACTACTCAGACGCATGGGTATTGATCGTACATTACAAGGGCTACAAAAATTTGGATTTGAAACAGGCGATATGCCCGCAGATCTATCTCTTTCTTTGGGAAGTCATGCCTTAACCCCTATGACCATTGCTCGCGGCTATAGTGTTTTTGCCAATGGTGGCTATTTAGTTGAGCCGTATATTTTAGATAAGGTTATAGATAGAGATGGTAATATTATTTTCGAAGCTACTCCAGATACTGCCTGCGATCCCTGTTTTGAGTCGGTAAAGGCGGATGAACCTGATGACTTTTCTGCCGAAAAAATAGACTCAGAATTAGAACAGCTCCTAGATACGTTAACTCAAGAATCAATTCCAGATTCAGAGAAAGATCACTTTCAGCTGATCAGCCAAACACTGCGCAATCACCCAAAGTCTGCGACTATTTCAGCCAAGCGAGCAATTGATGCCCCTACTGCTTTTTTAATTGATTCTATGCTAAAAGATGTTATTCAAAAAGGTACTGGCAGAAAAGCTAAAAAGCTTAAACGCATTGATATCGGTGGCAAAACAGGGACTACCAACGGGCCTCGCGATGCATGGTTCTCTGGATACTCATCCCATTTAGTTGCCACCGCATGGGTAGGATTTGATGACTACTCACAATTGGGGCGCAATGAATATGGCGGCTCAGCAGCACTACCTATATGGATCGACTTTATGGCTGAAGCGCTCAAAGATAAGCCACAAACAAATCTGCCACAGCCCACGGGCATTGTAAGCGTAAAAATTGATCCTAAAACTGGAGCCCGTGTAGCCCCCAATCAATCGGGTATTTTTGAATTCTTTACCTCAGAAACTGTACCCAAACCAATCACCAAAGGCATGACCCCTTCTACTGGCTCAGAACCACTACCCGAGGATCTCTTTTGAGCCATCAGACTATCCAATTAGATTGGGATAGCATTGAAACAGTGCTACTCGACATGGATGGAACATTGCTCGACTTACATTTTGATTTCCATTTTTGGACAGAGCATCTACCCAAAAAATATAGCCAGATTCACAATGCTGATCAAGCTGGAGCGACACGCTATATTGCCAAACGACTTGAACAAAAACAGGGACAACTTGAATGGTATAGCACTGACTATTGGTCCGACCAGTTTCAACTTAATATTATTGATGCTCAAGCAGAATTAAAACACCTAATTGGAGAGCGAGAACAGGTATTAGACTTTCTAATCCAAGTCGGCAATTTGGGCAAAAAACGTGTTTTGATAACCAACTCTGATCGCCCCAGTATCCAACTTAAGTTTGCCCATTGTGATATAGAATCACTCCTTGATCAGGTTATATCGTCACATGATTATCAAGCTGCCAAAGAGCAACAACAGTTTTGGCATAGGCTGGAAAAAAGTATCGACTTTGACCCCAAGACCACATTATTTATCGATGATTCTGAAGCGGTACTGGATTCAGCTCATCAATTTGGTATCAAACAACTATTGAGCATAAAAGAACCGATAAGTAGCCAGCTGCGCCAAGTTGATAGTAAATACCCTATGATTGAAGATTTCTTAACCCTGTTCGGTAAAACCCCTAATGGATAAGGTACGAATTGATAAATGGTTATGGGCCGCGCGCTTTTTTAAAACTCGCGCTCTTGCCAAAAACGCCATAGAAAACGGCAAGGTTCAGATTGATGGTCAAAAACCCAAACCCAGTCGAATGCTGGAGTTAGGGGTAAGCCTGACTATTCGCCAGGGTTATGATGCAAAAATCGTCGACGTTATTATGCTCTCCGATCAACGGCGCGGGGCTCCACAAGCTCAAGAACTTTATCGCGAAACCGACCAAAGCATTGCGGTAAGAGAAAAAGCAGCGGCTGAGCGCAAAGCACTTAATAGCAGTCAACCCCAGCATGAAAAACCCAATAAAAAACAACGCCGCCAAATTCATCGCTTTATTCGCGGTTAAAAATAAATACCTCTTAGGCGCAATCTAATATGCATTCTGTTGCATAATTTTGTAGAATGCGCGCCATGAAATCACTCGACACCCGACAACGTTTTCTCTTTGACGATACTCATATTCGTGGCGAGATTACGACCCTCAGCGAAAGCTTTAAAGCTATCCAACAGCGCCAAGACTACCCGCCAGTTATCAACGCTATACTCGGCGAATTTCTTGCTGCGGCAAGCCTTTTAAGTGCAACCCTAAAGTTCAAGGGTATTGTAAGCATACAGGCCATAGGACGAGGTACTATCACCTCAATTATGGCTGAATGCAGTAATAATACTCAGATGCGCGGCATAGTTAGAGGGGATTATCAATCCATTGGTGATAATGAAAATTTTAAAACTCTTTTAGGTTCCGCCACTCTGGCAATCACCATTGAACCCGAAGGTCGAGAACGCTATCAAGGCTTAGTTCCCATGGACAAAGACAGCCTTAGTGAATGCCTAGAGTATTATTTTGACCAATCAGAGCAATTAAGCACCAAAATCAAACTAGCCGCAGATCAACATACAGCCGCCGGCGTCCTAATTCAAGAAATGCCCCACAGTAGTGACGATGAACAGGCACGCGACAACTGGCAACACTTAAGTTTATTACTAGAAAGTCTTAAAGCCGAAGAGCAACTTGAGCTAGATCATGAGGAACAGTTGTATCGACTGTTTCACGAACAACAAGTACGTCTATTTGAGCCTGAAAATTTGCAGTTTTTTTGTAGTTGCTCCAAAGCCAGAACCGCAAAAATGCTTGTTTCACTGGGTGCTGACGAGGTTAATGAGATATGCCAAGAAAAGGGCTTAATAGAAGTTAATTGCGAATTTTGCGATCAGCATTATCAATTTGATCAATCGGATATAGATGAAATATTTAACCAACCCTCGGTGCACTGATTTTTTAATAACAATAGTAAAATTTTGGCAATAAAAAACCCGCTGTTCAAAGCGGGTTTTTAGTATCTAAGCAAAAAACTACTGACTGTTTTCTAGCATGTAGTCGATGGTAGAAATAATTTCATCATCGCTACAATCCATGCAAGTACCCTTAGCCGGCATAGCGCCAATACCATTAATTGCATTCGCGTAAACCGTCTCAATACCCTTTGTTAGGCGATCAGCCCAAGCCGCTATATCACCCATCTTAGGTGCACCGGCAACGCCATAATCATGACAGCCCTGGCAATTACTAGAATAAATTGATTCACCCGAACGAACAGCAGCAGCAACCGCTGAAACCACCGCCTGGCCCGCCATTACCAAACTGCCATGAGGTGCAATACGCTCAGCAACAAGGTTTTTCTGATTATCCGTAAGCTCGGCAGAGCCCTCTTGGCCGCTACAGGCAACCATAGTAAATAGGGTAAAGATGACAAGTCCAAAAACTCTGAGCTGACTCATTGAAGTCTCCGTTAAATATTGACGTGGAAGTTATTACAAAACTGACTACTAGTAATACGCATTATACAGCGAAATGGATAATATCTCACTACAACAGAGCATATTTAATCCATAAAATTTTACTGTTAACCTAAGGGACGAATACCCACAGCCTTTCGAACCTGAGTGATTAAAGTAGCGCTATATTCTCGCGCCTTTTCAGCCCCCTTCTGGAGTATCTTTTCTACCTCAGCTGGACTTTCAATCAACTGATTATAACGCTCGCGTGGCTCGGCTAGCTGACTATTAATCAATTCAAACAACTGCTTTTTCGCCTCACCCCAAGCAATACCCTCAGCAAACTGTTGACGCATTTCTACAGTTTGTTGCTCAGTGGCAAAGGCCTGCCATAGCTGAAAAACCGCAGAATCATCTGGATCCTTAGGCTCACCCGGCTCCAGTAAATTAGTCTTAATCTTATTGATATGTTTCTTGAGTTTTTTCTCGGTTAAAAACAACGGAATTGTGTTGTTATAACTTTTACTCATCTTGCGACCATCTAGCCCCTGAAGCACGGCTACATTGTCATCCACTTTAGCCGAGGGCAATACAAAATGTTCGCCATAATGATGATTAAACCGCTGAGCAATATCACGCGCCATTTCCACATGCTGAATCTGATCGCGACCCACAGGGATATCACTGGCATTAAACATCAAAATATCAGCCGCCATTAAAGTTGGGTAACTAAATAGCCCCATAGTAATCGCCAGATCGTCATCCTCACCCGCTTCTTGATTAGCCTGCACCGCCGCCTTATAAGCATGGGCGCGATTCATGAGTCCCTTAGCTGTCATACAGGTCAGGTACCAGGTTAATTCGGGGATTTCAGGGATATCCGATTGACGATAAAACACCACCTGTTCAGGGTCCAAGCCCAGCGCCAACCAAGCCGCCGCAATCTCAAGCGTAGACTGATGCACCGCCTCAGGATCCTGACACTTAATCAACGCATGGTAATCCGCTAAAAAGAAAAAGGACTCCGTACTTTGATCGCGACTCGCCTCAACAGCCGGGCGAATAGCGCCCACATAGTTGCCCAAATGCGGGGTACCCGAGGTAGTAATACCGGTTAAAACTCTTTTTTGGCTCATAAAAAATCTTCTGGGTGGATATAGCAAGCTATGATAAGGGTTCTGTTCAGTTACTCAACCTTTTACAAGCAATTAATACCGCTTGTTTATCTAAACCCAATCACAACCCATAGGTTCATCACTACTAAAAAATGCACCCAACACCATCGCAAGCCTTAAAGAATCCTTAGATCCTGTCAGTTCACGACAAGAATGCATAGCTAGTTGGGCAATACCCACATCAATGGTGGCTACTCCAAGGCGAGAGGATGCAATGGGGCCTATGGTGCTACCGCAACCCATATCACTGCGCGACACAAACTGTTGCACTGGCACATTGGCCTGTTCACACAGCTGTTTAAAGCGGCTTGAGGTGACACTATTGGTGGCATAGCGTTGTTTGACATTGGTTTTAATCACTGGCCCACCATTAATACTGGGCAAATGGTCGGCATCATGCTTATCCATATAGTTGGGATGCACCGCATGGGCATTATCACAGGATATTAATAGGGATTTATCCATTACTGCACTGATATCTAACGAACCGGATTCATTAGCGGCTATCTTGGCGATTACTGACTCTAAAAATGGTCCATCAGCACCCACAGCAGAGACACTGCCCACTTCTTCATGGTCATTACAGGCCATTATGCAGGTTTGGGTACCATCGGCTTTTATTAACGCCTGAGTGGCCACAAAACAGCTTAATAGATTATCCAAACGCCCCGAGGCCAAAAATTCTTGATCTAAACCCACCATGGCCGCTGGCTGGGTATCAAATAGACAGAGTTCAAAATCCATCACCTGATCTTGGTCGGTTAAAAATTGTTGTTGCAGAATATCCCTGAAGTTTTGGGACTTTTGGTTGCCCATATTTAATTTTACTATGGGCGGAATATCCGTTTGCGGATTAATAGTCCGATCCTTGTTGGCATTGCGATCTAAATGAATGGCCAAGCTGGGGATTGTCGCCACTGGGTGTTTAAAGTTGATCAATGTCTGCTTTAGTTCTTGATTGGCATCTTTATAAACCACACGACCGGCAATCGATAGATCACGATCAAACCAAGGGTTTAGTAATGCACCGCCATAGATTTCCACCCCCAACTGGCAAAAACCACCCTTCTGTATCTCTGGCTGAGGTTTTAGCATGGGGCATGGGCTATCAGTATGGGCGCCGACAATTCTTACACCAGATTTGGATACCGCTTCAGAGCCATTAACAAAGGCCACAATAGACGAGCCATTGCGCACCACATAGTATTTGCCGCCCTGCTTTAGCGACCATGATTGATCATCAGATAACTCAGTAAAACCCGCTTCAGATAACAGGGACACCATAGTCGACACCCCATGAAATGGGGTCGGCGATGCATCTAAAAAGGCACAAAGCTGTTGGTTAAATTGGTTTTCCGTTTGATCCATGGTGGTTCCTATCTATTGAAGATCTAGCTTTAAATCACGCCATTGTATATGAGGATTAAAATAACACCCAAAATTAGTCGATAAATAACAAAGGGTAACATACCTATTTTACTTACTAGGCGCAGAAAGTAATGGATGCATAAGTAAGCAGTAACCCCAGAAATTACTGTGCCAAAGGCGATTTCAAGCCAAGGCACTGATGACTCTGCCATTAGCTGTAAACCTTGATAACCACCGCTAAGAACAATAATCGGAATAGCCAATAAAAAAGAGAGTCGCGCGGCTGAATTGCGGTCAAAACCCAAGGCTAATGCGGCAGTAATGGTAATGCCTGATCTTGAGGTACCGGGTATCAGTGCTAACGCCTGAGCTAGACCAATAATTAGCGCTGATTTCCAGGTAATATTCTGTAAGGTTTTAGCGCCGCGAACACGCCAATCAACCCATCCCAATAACAAGCCAAAAACAATAGTAGTGGTTGCAATCACCGCAATGGAGCGCAGATGCAGCTCAATAAAGCCACCCGCTAATAGTCCCACCAGTGCGGCGGGTATAGTAGCCATAATAATAAACCACGCCATTTGGCTTTCGGCGTTACTGGCACGACCTAAAAAGGTTGAACCGATCCAAGATTTAATGAGCTTTAATACGTCATTTTTAAAATAAGCCAAAACAGCAATTAATGAGCCCACATGCACAGCCACATCAAAGGCTAAACCCTGATCCTGCCAGCCCAAAATAGCCGAAGGTAAAATTAAATGGGCAGAGCTAGAGATGGGTAAAAATTCGGTTAAGCCCTGTACCAAAGCAAGCCAAAATGCTTGAATAAAATCCATTAGTTAACCTCTTCCGCTGGTGCTCTTAAGCGTTTTCTCTTTTGCCATGCCTCAGTCCCGCGCAAATACACCAAATCGATAGATTCAATATTAACCGCTAAGTCCTGATTAAACTGTTGTAGAGCCATAGGTAATATATCAATGGCATTAGGATAGATCTGGGTAAATTGATCCGCTAGCTGAGGCGCAGTTTCAAAAAGGTTGCCAGAATCACCAATTATCGCACTCGGATTATTGGCTTCTATTAGCGCTATTACCTGCTCTGCAGACACTAGCCGATCGTCTTCTAGTGCGACAATCTGATCATTATCCTCTAGTTTGTATCTTCCCAGATTAAATTCAGACATTCGCGCATCAAGTAGAGCAGTTATTTCACCCACTGCTGTGTTTTGTTGCCGCGAATAAGTCGCCACCATCAACTTTAAAGTAGATATCGGTACTACAGGAATATCCGCACCATAGGCCATGCCTTGAACGGCGGCAAAACCTATACGTAAACCCGTAAATGACCCGGGACCTATACTAACGCCAATAGCATCTAACTGATTAACCTTAATTTGGGCCTCAGCTAAAACCTGCTGCACCATAGGCATTAACAAGCGGGAATGGGAACGCGGCTCATCGGCGAATTTAGCAATGGTTTTATTGCCAATCTGAAGCGCGACAGAACAGGCTTCAGTAGAAGTATCAACCGCCAGAATTGTGGTCATGTTTTAGCCTGTGCAAAACCCAATAGAAATCAAAACCAGAGTATACCTAACCCAGAGTTTAATCGCATAACAGATTTTAGAAATGTGCTGGCTAGCAGATTAGCTTAGCGCAGTGACAATTCGCGCCTGAACTTCATCCAACTGCCCAAGACCATCCACCGATTTAAACGCCGGTGCTTGATCAGCTGAACTAGCTAAATCAGTGTAGAAAGCCACCAGTGGCTCAGTTTGGTTATGATAAACCTCAAGACGGTTGCGAATGGTTTCTTCACGATCATCTTCGCGCTGAATTAGCGTATCACCAGTAACATCATCTTGACCGGCTGTTTGCGGTGGGTTGTGCTCAACATGATAAACCCGACCACTGCCCTCATGCACACGACGTCCACTTAAGCGCGAAACAATTTGGTCATCATCAACAGAAATTTCAACTACAAAATCAATCGGAATACCGGCATCTTTTAATGCCTGTGCCTGAGGAATGGTGCGCGGGAAACCATCCAGTAAAAAGCCATTAACACAGTCTGCTTGCTGAATACGATCTTCTACCAAGGCAATAATTAGTTCATCGGATACCAAGGCACCAGAATCCATAACATCTTTTACTTTTTTGCCTAATTCAGACCCCGCTTTAATCGCAGCTCTAAGCATATCGCCAGTAGAGACCTGTGGAACGGCGTATTTCTCAGAGATAAACTGTGCCTGAGTGCCTTTTCCTGCTCCGGGGGGACCTAGAAGAATCAATCGCATTAATGAGTTTCCTATAAGCTTAATTATTAAGGTTTTTACGGGTTAAATAACAACCTCTAAAAGAGGGTGAGAACAATACACCTATTGGCCTATTCAAACAAGTCTAGCGCCCGGTTTAGTCAATAAGAAACGTCTTTTTTTAACTGTTTTTTTCAGCCTTTTTAGCGTTATTCCAAGCCTGCTCAAGGCTATCTGTATCAAGGGATTGATTGTTTTTTAAGTCCAAATTCGCATCCATAGACTCAAATCTTTGCTTAAATTTATTATTAGTTTTTGCCAAGGCTCTTTCAGGATCAATTGATAGGTGTCGCGCTAAATTAACACAGGCAAACATCAGATCACCCAGCTCCTCTTCCTGCCGCGCCTTATCTCCACTATCAACCTCGCACTGTAACTCGGCGAGCTCTTCATTAACCTTATCAAATACACCGCTAATATCAGGCCAATCAAAGCCATAATTAGCCGCTCTCTTTTGCAATTTAGTGGCGCGTAACTGAGCCGGCAAAGCATTGGGCACATCATCTAAAATACCGCTATTACCCTTATTTTGACGTTCTTGCTGCTTAATCGCTTCCCAGTTTTGTTTGATTTGCTGTTCATCAATAGAAGAGCCGGCTCGGGTTGATTTAAGGGTACCGTCTGGAAAAACATGGGGATGCCGCCTTACCAGCTTAGAAGTGATATGGTTTATGACCGTATCAAAATCAAACTCACCCTGCTCTTCTGCTAACTGGCAATAAAAGATAATTTGAAATAGTAGATCGCCCAATTCCTCACTTAAATCACTCAGATCATTGCGCTCAATGGCATCCACCACTTCATACACTTCTTCAACCGTATGAGAAGCAATACTGGCATAAGATTGTTTAATATCCCAAGGACAACCCGTTTCAGGATCGCGCAGGCGCGCCATGAGGTAGCGCAGATCGGATATAGAATAATTATTTGACATAAAAATTCCTTTTTAGCTCACTATTGAAAAACTAAGCAAATAACCCTGAAGACAGATAACGATCTCCTCGATCGCAAATAATCGCCACAATAATAGCATTTTCTACCTGCTTGCTTATCTCAAGCGCAGCGGCAACCGAACCACCAGAGGATACACCAGCAAATATACCCTCTTCGCGAGCCAATCTAATCATAGTCTGCTCGGCGGCGGACTGGGATATATCCATGACTTTATCAATATTGGTATCCTCAAAGATACCGGGAAGATAGGCTTTGGGCCAGCGTCTGATACCCGGAATACTGGCACCATCTTCAGGTTGCAGACCAATAATCTGAACCTCTGGATTTTTCGATTTTAGAAAGGCCGATACACCCATAATAGTGCCTGTGGTGCCCATAGAGCTAACAAAATGGGTAATTTCACCTTGAGTATCACGCCAAATTTCTGGACCAGTGGAATTCACATGGGCCATAGGGTTATCGGGGTTATTAAACTGATCTAACACCACACCCTTGCCCTCAGATTGCATAGTACTTGCCAAATCTCGAGCGCCTTCCATGCCCTCTTCTTTGCTAACCAAAATAAGATCAGCGCCATAGGCGGTCATGGCCCATTTTCGCTCATCAGTGGCATTTTCTGGCATGATAAGTGTGATTTTATAACCCAACATAGCTGAGGCCATGGCCAAGGCGATACCAGTATTGCCACTGGTGGCCTCTACCAATCGATCACCGGGTTTGATATCGCCGCGCAATTCAGCTTGTTTAATCATATTGATCGCTGGACGATCTTTGATACTACCGGCAGGGTTATCACCCTCGAGTTTAGCCAAAATAGTATTGGAGGTTTTCCCCGGGATACGTTGCAATCTCACCAAGCGGCTATTGCCAACTGTTTGATCAATCGTCGGGTATTGCATAGTCTCGCCTCGATAATGGTTTGGTATCAATAAGTGACTATTGTGCCCTAAATTACCGCAATCTACCCCTACTAAGAAGTTATAACTAATAAATTTTTCTTATAAACAGGTTTTGTTATGCAAAGATTTTAATTTAAAGAGGGTTTAGACAATACACACATAGGCTAAAGCATAGTTTTTTTCATCTGATAGACTTAATAAAACATTAATTCCATCTATCTGGTTTAATCGCTCAGCAGCATTATCTTTGAGTTCTACCTGAGGAACGCCTTCTGCATTATTAGATATCACCATATGCTGAAAGCTAATACCGCGACCAATACCTGTACCCAATGCCTTGGCAATGGCCTCTTTGGCGGCAAAGCGTTTGGCTAAAAAAGATACTGAATGACCACGCGCTTGATACTCTGAGATTTCGCTTTGCGTAAGAATACGTTGCACAAATTTATCGCCCTGACGCTCAACCGCATCGGCAATTCGCTGAATATCTACAATATCTGTCCCTATAGCTATGGTCATTATGTGCTCTTATTTTGTATTCAAAAGGTGTTGGCGATACAGTTCACGGCTATTAAGCGCTTTGCCATCCAAGTAAAAATCAATAACTTGACGGGTTAGTTGCTTAGCCGTTCTTTGCACTGATTTATGCTCAAATTCACCCCTATTGAGCGCCATAATATCAGCTCCCGATAAAGCGTGACGATTATCTGTAGCCTGGTTTTGAAGTAATTTAAGCCCTTGATCGGGTATATAATAATACAAACATTCCGATGAAACTGCCTCTCCTGTTTCAGCCTCTGTGTCTAAGACTAAGCCATAGCCTAACTCTTCGAGCAACTGCATCTCAAAATGCCTTAGAACAGATTGCTCTACTTCTGAGGTGGACAACTGTGTCATCAATTGCTGGTAAAAACCATATAGCGATTGATGAGGGTCATTTTGATGCAATAATTTATACAGTAATTCATTGATATAAAGACCAATAAACAGTGATTCTTGCTTTAAAAAAACAGGCGCCTGAACAGGGTCTGCTTGGATCAGTGTTTTTAGCTCACCCCGACCCTGCCATTGAAAATGGTGTTCGGTATAGGGAAAAAGTGTTTTAGCTATGCCTTTTTTATTGGGCTTGCGAAAGCCCTTAGCAACACAGCGAACTCTGCCATAATTAAGGGTAAAAATATCGACTAATAAACTGGTTTCGCGATAGGGAAAAGTGTGAAGAATAAATCCAGGTTCTGACTCAACTCGCATGGCGCGTTACTCGTCTGTATAGCCCAAGCTGCGAAGTGCTCGCTCGTCATCAGACCAGCCACTTCGAACCTTAACCCAGGTTTTAAGCATTACTTTAGCGTCTAATAATGACTCCATATCGGCTCGCGCCTGCTGACCTATTTTTTTAAGCCGTTCACCACTGGTGCCAATAATAATTTTCTTTTGCCCTTCGCGCTCGACCAAAATAAGCGCACTGATATGGGTAACTTTCTTTTCAACGCGAAACTCTTCAATTTCTACGGTGACCTGATAGGGTAATTCTGCACCTAATTGGCGGGTAATTTTTTCACGCACTATTTCAGCGGCTAAAAAACGTTCGCTGCGATCAGTTATCTGGTCATCAGGAAATACATGGGTATTCTCTGGTATGTAGGTATTAATTTTACTTTCAAGAGCATCAATATTGGTTTTGCGGAGGGCTGAAAGGGGTATAAATTGCTCAGCTTCTATCTTGCCTCTTAAAAATTCGATATGTGGCAATATAGCGTCTTTGTCTTCAATCATATCCACTTTGTTTATAGCGACTAAAACCGGCGCCGGCGATTGACTTAACTGCCGTGCCACATATTCATCCGCTTCACTCCACTCGAACCTATCTAAAACAAATACCACCACATCAACATCAGCGATTACACTGGTGGCAGAGCGATTCATAACACGGTTAATGGCGCGATCCTGATTGGTGTGAATACCGGGCGTATCAACAAATATCGTCTGATAATTTTGCTTTGTTTTAATACCTAATAATGTGTGCCTTGTGGTCTGCGGCTTGCGCGAGGTAATGCATAGCTTTTGGCCCAATAAATGATTGAGCAACGTGGATTTTCCGACATTGGGTCGGCCAACAATAGCGACATAGCCACAAAATTGTTTAGTATCAGTCAAAGGTCTATCTCTAGGGTCGCTAAAAATTTTTCAGCCACCATCTGTTCTGCTTTACGTCTACTGCTAGCGGTAGCGGTAAACTCTCGGTCTAATAAGTCTATTTTACAGCTTACAGTAAATAAGCGGCTATGGGCTTCGCCCCCTGTTTCAATCACTCTGTATTGCGGTAGTGCATGACCGCGCTGTTGCAAAAATTCTTGCAATGAGGTTTTGGCATCTTTGGCAGTTTTTGTCTCATCGGCAATGCTTAATAGGTGTTTAAACCAGCTGAGAATACATCGACGAGATTCATCTAAATTAGAATCTAAATAAATTGCTCCAATAAGGGCTTCAACCGTATCGCCAAGAATAGATTCTCGACGGTGACCGCCACTTTTCATCTCACCTTGACCCAATAATAATTCAGACCCTAAATCTAAACTTTTTGCCACCTCTGCCAGTGATTCAGCACGGACTATTTGGGAGCGCATGCGGCTGAGATCACCCTCCCGCGAATCAGCAAATTTTTGGTATAAAATATCACTTACAATCAGGCTTAGTATTGAATCCCCAAGAAATTCGAGACGCTCATTATTTTTGGCGCCACAGCTGCGATGAGAAAGTGCTAATACAAGTAACTCTGGATCACGAAATTTATAATCTATTCGCTGTTGAAGCTTTTTAATACCTATATCAGCGCTCATAATAGGGGACTATTAATCATTGGATTTTACCTGCGCGCTCAAAGCTTGGTAGGCTGGTAAAGCTATCCCAAAACATCCATCGAGCGAACGCTTTACCGACAATTCGGTTTTCGGGGACGGGACCCCATACTCTACTGTCACTGGAGTTATCCCTATTATCACCCATCATAAAATAATGACCATTAGGAACGGTGGTAGAGAAGTTAAGGCTTAATCGCGTAGGCAAGTTGCGGCGCTGCATTAGATGTTCAGTGCTGCCCAAATCTTCCATCATCACTACAGATCTCGGTGCCGCGGGCTCGTCAATATAAGCCTTTTGCGCCATTTTTTCGCCATTAATAAATAATTGGCCTTTAATTAAATTAATTTTATCGCCAGGCAAGCCAATCACCCGCTTAATAAAGTATCGATCCTCGTGTGGCGGATAAAAAACCATAACATCGCCACGTTCAGGCAGGGATACATCAATTATTTTGGTATGGAGAACAGGCAATCTCACGCCATAAATCCATTTATTGACCAGAATATAATCGCCAACCTTTAATGTTGGCACCATTGATTTTGAGGGGATTTGAAATGGCTCGGCAATAAATGAGCGCAAAACCAGCACAAAACCAAGTACGGGTGCTAAAGAAGCAAAAAAACCAATTAAGGAGTCTTCATCAGCACGAATTGACTTATTCATAAGCCAACACAGGCCACAGATAAAAAATATGACTGTCAGAATTAACTCAAAATTGAAATCCAAAATCAGATTCTCCGTTTGCTTTGACTATTATGTCTTAAGCACAGCAAGGAAGGCATCCTGTGGAATCTCCACTCGCCCTACTTGCTTCATGCGTTTTTTACCGGCTTTTTGTTTTTCTAGTAATTTCTTCTTTCTTGTAACATCACCACCATAACACTTAGCCGTTACGTTTTTGCGCAGTGCCTTAACCGTGGTTCGTGCCACAACACTACCGCCAACCGCCGCCTGAATCGCTACATCAAACATCTGTCGAGGAATTAATTCTTTCATTTTATCCGCCAGATTACGGCCTTTTTGCACCGCATGATCACGATGGATAATTGCTGCCAGTGCGTCGACTTTATCGCCATTAATTAAGATATCAAGCTTAACTAATGAAGCTATTTGAAAACGTGTAAAACTGTAATCTAGAGAAGCGAAACCACGACTCACTGACTTCAGACGGTCAAAAAAGTCCATGACCACTTCACTCATAGGCAAATCATAACTTATGGATACCTGACCACCGATAAATTGCATATCTTTTTGTACTCCGCGCTTTTCAACACATAGCGCAATCACATTGCCCACATAGTCTTTAGGCACTAGTATATTGGCCTCGCAGATTGGCTCGCGCATTTCATCAATCGCTGCCGGATCTGGCAAATTGGATGGGTTAGAGATATACAGGGTCTCAGCCTTGTTGGTGACAATTTCATAAACCACCGTAGGCGCGGTAGTAATAAGATCAAGATCATATTCCCGCTCTAGACGCTCCTGAATAATTTCCATATGCAGCATACCCAAAAAGCCGCAACGAAAACCAAAGCCAAGAGCATCAGAGCTCTCGGGCTCATAAAATAGCGATGCATCATTGACTGCTAACTTAGCCAATGCCTCGCGAAAATCTTCAAAATCATCGGAATCAACGGGGAACATACCCGCATAGACCTGAGGCTTTATTTTCTGAAATCCTGGTAATGCCTCAGCTTCAGCACTACTCATATGAGTGATAGTATCGCCTACAGGTGCACCTAAGATATCTTTGATACCGGCAACCATAAAGCCAACTTCACCCGCTTTAAGTACACCGGTTGGATGGCGTTTAGGGGTGAAGACTCCAACACTGTCCACCACATGGGATTTACCCAAGGACTTCGCCATAATTTTGTCTTTAACTTGCAAAGTACCCTGCATCACTCGCACCAGCGACACAACACCGAGGTAATTATCAAACCAAGAATCAATAATTAACGCCTGAAGTGGCGCATCTACATTGCCAACAGGTGGCGGCACTTGCATCACTAATTCTTCAAGAATATCACTGATACCATCACCGGTTTTAGCGCTACAACGAACAGAATCCGTGGCTTCAATACCAATAATATTTTCAATTTCATTGATGACCTTTTCTGGCTCTGCCTGAGGAAGATCCATCTTATTCAAAACTGGAATAACTTCTAAACCTTGGGCAATCGCGGTGTAACAATTAGCCACCGACTGCGCTTCAACCCCTTGAGCCGCATCGACTATCAATAGCGCGCCCTCACAAGCAGCCAAAGATCGCGACACTTCATAGGTAAAATCCACATGGCCAGGGGTGTCAATAAAGTTAAGCTGATAAGTGTTTCCGTCTTTGGCCTTAAAGGGCAAGGTAACACTTTGACTTTTGATGGTAATACCGCGCTCGCGCTCTATATCCATAGAGTCTAGGACTTGAGAAGCCATTTCACGTTCACTTAAGCCGCCACAGAGCTGTATAAATCGATCGGCAATGGTTGATTTGCCGTGGTCAATATGGGCGATAATGGAAAAATTTCTAATGTGACTAAGATCGGTCAAGGTATTTGCTGCCGTTAAAATTTGCGAGTGAGATTTTAGCCTATTTAAAGCATAGACGCTATCAAACAAACTGTCTAAAGGGCAGTTTAAATCAGGCTTTAAATTGGAATATTATTTGCCTGAAAAGAAAAGCCTACATACTTTATTAACTTAAGTCGGAATAAAAGAGTGCTGAACAGTATCCGTTGTCATTAAAACAGGGTTAAATTTGGGATTATTGCGATGCTTGGCATTATATAAGCTCACCAAACCACCACCAATCCCAAGCCCCACAATAGCCCCAATAACACTGAGCATATCACTTGGACCCAATAACCATAATCCAATCAAGCTTGTACTCAAGGGAACGAGATAGGCACAAACTGATGCCAAAACAACCACATCTTCCGGGATCGCGATAGTGACTTGCTGGCCAACCTGATATAACTCAGAAGATTGCTGAGATTTGAGAACACGCAATCGACTTGTTCTTCCTGTTAACTTTGAAAGCACCGCAGTGCCACAACCTTTTTGTGCTGTACAGGTTTCACAGGCAGATTTTTGCACCGCTTCCACCCATAGGGCGTCATTTTCTAGAGAAGTTATAGTGGCTGTTTCAAAAATCATCTAAACGTTACTTCATAATCGAGCAAAGAGGGTTATTTAACACATATAATTATTATACGGCGTTTTTCACATAGTCTATTAAAAACTGTTGCTCAGGCTATAGAACATCAGCTATAGATACAGCAACTGTATCACCGAGATACTTTACAATCGTCAGCTGAACCATCTTCCAAAGTTTTAGGAGCACCGTCTTGTGAGGTATCTCTAGCGTCAAGAGATCGGTTACTTTCTACAGGATTTGGCTGCAAACCTATATAATTTTTCTGGGTTTTATTGTTGGTAAACAGTTTAATGAGCTTTGTTGAGGGCTGTGACGTTTTAATTACGCCGCCAGCATTGACCGTTCGAGCCTCAAGATTTGGTTGAAACCCAATAGGAAACTGATTAGCTGGTCTTTGAAGTTGCTCTGCACTGTTACTCGCAGTCATTGCTGCTGGAAGAGTATTATTTTGCAGTGGATTTAGACTATTGAGTTGCTGAACCCCAACAATAGCAATCACTGCAACACTAGCAGCCACAGCAAAGCTGCCCACTGATTTAGCCTGAAGGATATCTTGCAAAAAGTTGGTTTTATGGGTTTTCTCTTGAGCTATGGCATCGGTTATTGATTTAGAAATATCCTTACTGCCCAGGGGCGTATTCACCATAGCCTGAGAAATAAGATTATATCGCGACCACTTTCCAGCAATCCCCTGATCATTGTGCTCAGACTGATTGGCGGTCTCGAGTTCTAGCTCTTTAAGAATACGATGCAACTCGAGCTCGCTGACTTCGCCATCAACCAAGGCTGACACTGACTCTGTTAGACGTTTTTTACTCTCGCTCATACAATTTCCTCATGATTAAAGACCCAATACAAAAGGTTCAATCTAAAATTCTTACTACTAAGACCCATGGTGTTTTAAAAGGTTCAACTTTTATTTGTTGCACTTAAAACGCGCTCATCTAAAAACTCTCGGGCTCTAAATATTCTTGATCTTACCGTGCCTACGGGGCAATTCATCACCGCGGCTATGTCTTCATAGCTCATTCCTTCAAATTCACGCAATGTTAGGGCTGTGCGCAAATCTTCAGGCAATGCACTAAGCGCGCTTTTTATGATGGCAGCTAGTTCATCAGTCATCATCGAGCTTTCTGGGGAAGTATCATCGATTAACTTTTCATTGTTGGAAAATTGCTCGGCATCTTCAACATCAATATCTGTATTTGCCGGACGACGACTTTTTGACACTAGGTAATTTTTTGCGGTATTGATAGCTATTCTGTAGAGCCAAGTATAAAACTGACTGTCACCGCGAAATCTTGGAAGCGCCTTATAGGCTTTGATAAAGGCCTCTTGAGTGACATCGGCAACTTCATCGGTATCGCGAATAAAACGCCCGACAATAGCTTGCAATTTATATTGATATTTTAGCACCAGAAGGTCGAAGGCTCTCTTATCACCTTTTTGCACACGCAAAACTAACTGTTGATCGGTGGGCTCTGAGTTGTGTTCCTTCATTCACTAATCCGTTATATATTTCTGAGTACTATTTTAAATATTTTGCGCCCTAGATTTAAGCTTGCGTATAATATTCAACACAAGTTCGCCCTATTTTATTATTGTAGCAATCAATATTTCAGATTAATGCAATTTAGCGTAGTCACTGGGCATCTCGTATTATATTATCACGATAGTTTTATTATTTGCGGTTTATTAATGATCAAAAACAATTTCTATGATGTCTTGGTAATCGGTAGCGGTGCTGCAGGACTTACCTTAGCACTTCAATTAGACCAAAAGCTCAATGTTGCACTTATTAGCAAATCAACCCTCAAGGGCGGTGCCTCATGGCTTGCACAGGGTGGAATTGCTGCTGTTTTCGATAAAGATGATAGCGCTGAGGCTCATGTTAAAGATACTTTGATTGCTGGCGCTGGCTTATGTCACGAAGATAGCGTTCGTTATGTGGTGGAAAATGGACCCTCTGCTGTCAAGTGGCTGATAGAACAGGGTGTGGACTTTACCCTTGACTCTGATCAGGTTCACTATCATTTAACGCAAGAGGGCGGTCATAGCCATCGCCGAATCCTGCATTCTGCAGACGCTACGGGAAAAGCGGTTACAACCACACTGGTTGATCAGGTTATTGCGCGGGAAAATATTCATATTTATGAGCATCACTGTGCGGTTGATCTTGTGACTCAAGCGGATAGCGATTCGCGAAAAATTCGCTGTAGTGGCGCTTATTTGCTTGATATAAAATCATCTAAAGTCTCCCTATTTCAGGCTAAAACAGTGGTTCTCGCCTCGGGAGGCGCGAGTAAGGCATATTTGTACACCAGCAACCCAGATGGAGCCAGCGGCGATGGTTTGGCTATGGCATGGCGTCGTGGCTGTAGGGTGGCAAACCTTGAGTTTAATCAATTTCACCCTACCTGCCTGTACCACTCAAAAGCTAAGTCATCACTGATTACTGAGGCCCTTAGAGGTGAGGGAGCAGTTTTAAAGCTTCCCGATGGTTCACAATTTATGCAGAAATTCCATAATGACGGGGAATTGGCACCTAGGGATGTGGTAGCTCGCGCGATCGATTTCGAAATGAAACGCTTGGGTTGCGACTGTGTTTATTTGGATATTAGTCATAAACCGGCTGACTTTATCACTGAGCATTTTCCAACAGTTTATGAAACCTGTCTTGAGTTTAATATCGATATTACTAAGGAGCCAATACCCGTAGTTCCAGCTGCTCATTATACCTGTGGTGGTGTAGTAGTTGATAAACAGGGTCAGACGGATCTGAAGAATCTTTATGCAATTGGCGAAACGGCTTTTACTGGACTGCATGGTGCCAATAGAATGGCGAGTAACTCCTTGCTGGAGTGCTTGGTATATGCTCAGGCTGCGGCTCAAGATATCAATGCTAATATTACACAGATTAATACTCCCAATCTTATTCCGGATTGGGATGAATCAAAAGTAAACAGTTCTGATGAAGATGTAGTGATTTCACATAACTGGGACGAGCTTCGTCGTTTTATGTGGGATTATGTTGGGATTGTTCGCACCGATAAACGTCTAGAACGCGCCCATCACAGAATTAAACTTTTGCTCAATGAAATTCAGGATTATTACAGTAATTACAAAATCTCTCGTGATCTTCTGGAACTGAGAAACCTTGCCATGGTGTCTGAGTTAATCATTCGCTGTGCTCAACAACGCAAGGAAAGTCGCGGCCTTCACTATACAGTGGATTATCCAGAGTTATCCCAAGTGGCCAGAGATACTATTATGGTACCCATTAATTTTGCTGGGCAAGATGTGGTCATCCATCGCGATTAGGGGTTTTCGACCAGGCAATAATTAACTTTCTCAAGCGGATATGCTGTTTTTTTTGCATTGAATCTATGGGTATTATTTGACTCAATTTTTCGCCATTATTTGTTAAAAAATACAGTACCATCAAATTTCGCGTAACAAACTGCTGTTTGCGCAGGCTTGCCTGTTTACCATCAAATTCCCACTTATTAATTGATGGTAAGTAACAAAGCTCACTATTTTCTGCCTGCTTAAAGCTGCGGCATGTTATTAGGCAATAGCATGCTAATAGTGCGATAAAGAGCCATTTAATAGAGAAATTTATTGGCATTACTATCAACATGGCTGAAACAATAGCAACCACAGAAAGATCAAAAATTAGGATGGATTTTGCAGGGGATACTATAAATTTATTGGGACCGCTTTCTGCTTTCATGAATAATATTTATAATCCTTTGTATATTGCTATCTGATGCTTGTTCCTTTTGAATCAGCCACTGAAATAATTGCTGATCTTCTAACGCTAAGAATAGATGAAATTGCTGCTTATCGTTTTCAGACAGAAGATCATAATGATTTTCCACAAAAGGTTGCAGTAGAAGATCCAATTCCAACATACCGCGACGACTTGCCCACAACAGACGATTTTTTTGCATAACTATACCTTTAATTTAGAGCCGATATTATAGGGAACTTGAGCAAAATAGGCTAAACTATCTGCTTTTCGGATAGCTTTAATATTAAATTGGATTGTATATGAGCGATAAAAATCGTGGCTTAATTGAGTTGCGCGGCGAAGATAGCCTTAAGTTTCTTCAGGGTCAGGTTAGCTGTGACCTGCATCAACTCAGTGATGATAATTTTATTCGCGGTTGTCACTGCACCCCCAAAGGTAGGGTTATTTTTCTTTTTTCCGCGGGTTTAAAAGATAGTAACTGTATTGTGCTCGAAACCCACCCTTCTATTGTGGATACGGCTATTGCCAGTCTTAAAAAATATGCGGTGTTTTCTAAAACTAAAATCACAGATATCAGCGATCAAAAACTGTCTATTGAACCCGAATTAAGTGACTTGGATCGATTGAGGGCGGGTATTGCTGATATTACTTTACACACTACGGATCAATTTATTCCGCAAATGTTAAACCTTGATCTATTAAATTTTATAAGCTTTAAAAAAGGTTGTTACACTGGACAAGAAGTTGTGGCTCGCGCCCATTATTTGGGGGCGGTCAAACGCAGAATGTATCGTTTAAATCTTTCTACTGATTGCGCTCCTGAAATAGGGGAAGCCCTTTTCAACATGGAAGGCAAGCAACTAGGCACTATTGTTAATGCTCAAGCTAACAAGCAGGGACAGGTTGAAGCTCTAGCGGTTCTAGCCACCTCGAGCTCAGACATTAATAGAGTTGTTATAGATCAAACAGAAATATCAGTAGAACGACTCGACTTGCCCTATGAACTAGGCTAAATGGGCTGAAAAGGCTGCGGCATGAACGAATTTCTCTACTCTTATATTTCGATTCTACCTCTATTAGGTGCTGCTTCAGCTATTATTTTCGTTATTAGTCTTTTATCTCTGCCTTGGCTGGCAGCTAGAATACCTGAAGATTATTTTTTACACAGCAAGCGTAATACCACGCTATGGAAAGCTAATACTCATCCTGTGTTTCGACTGCTTTTTATTCTAATTAAAAATCTTTTGGGGCTTGTTTTGTTAGCGGGTGGGTTTTTAATGCTGTTTATTCCGGGACAGGGTCTATTAACTATTTTTATGGGTATTGTTCTAATGGATTACCCGAAAAAATTTGCAGTTGAGAAGAAGCTAGTGACGACTCCTGTAATATTAAAAGGTCTTAATTGGTTGCGCGCAAAAGCCCACAAGCCGCCTCTTAAAGTGGGTAACTAGCTCAGGGAGTTTGAGCTATCTTGTATGGCTTTTAAAGCGTCCTCTTGCTCGGGTAACTGCCAGTCAATTTGCTTTAAACCCTGCTCTTCTAAATAGCGATTTGCCATCGAAAAGTGACCACAACCCAAAAAACCTCTATAGGCAGATAAGGGTGAAGGATGGACGGACTTTAGGATTAAATGACGTGATGCATCTATCATTGCTGATTTTTTTTGCGCATGGCTTCCCCACAACATAAACACTACGCCCTTTCGGTGTTCATTTACAGCCTTTATAATTTGATCGGTAAATTGCTCCCAGCCCTTACCTTGATGTGCACCTGCATTTGCATCTTCAACAGTTAGAGTGGCATTTAAAAGTAATACCCCTTGCTGAGCCCAGCTGACTAAACAACCATGGTTTGGCTGATCAATGGATAAATCTGACTTTATCTCTTTGAAGATGTTAGCCAGAGATGGCGGGACTTTAATGCCGGGTCTTACAGAAAAACAAAGACCATGAGCTTGGCCGACACCATGGTAGGGATCCTGACCTAGTATAACCACGCGAACATCTTGGAATAGTGTGTGATTAAGTGCCGAAAACCACTCATCAGCAGGTGGGTATATAACCGCACCTTGGTGTTTGCGCTGAATTAAAAATTCACGCAGAGTCTGCATATACTCTTTGTCAAACTCATCACCTATAACTTGACGCCATTGTGAATGAAGCTTAATTTCCCTTTGACTGCTCATATTTTATCGCCTAACAACCTGTATGACCTTCATGTTATAATAGTGCCCCTTAAATGCGCTTTCAATTGTTTCTAATAGACTGCTAAAGATGGGATAATACTAGAGATCGGATTAATTGCATTAAGAAATACAATCCCTGAAATTTATACATATTTTAGGCGAAATTTTAGTCTAAAAAGTAGTTTTTCGCGTACCTATCACACTAACTTTTCTTACAACTGCAGTGGATTTAGGATATTAAATGATTCAAGCAAACCCTACCCAAGCTATGAATGATAAATTAATTGCACGCTGGCTTTTGACCTGCGCTGTGGTTATTTTGGGTATGATTCTTCTTGGCGGTGTGACGCGACTTACCGACTCAGGTTTGTCGATGGTCGAATGGCAACCTTTAATGGGCGTTATCCCCCCTCTTAGCCAGTACGATTGGCAACAACTGTTTTTGAAATATCAGCAATTCCCCGAGTATCAAAAGATTAATATAGGCATGACCTTGGGCGAGTTTAAAGTCATTTTTATGTACGAATACTTGCACCGAGTTTTGGGTAGGCTGATTGGCTTGCTGTTCTTTATTCCCTTTGTGTATTTCTTTTTAACCCGACGTATTTCGCCCCAGTTATTACCTAAATTGCTTCTGATGCTTCTTCTTGGCGGCTGTCAGGGTCTTATGGGTTGGTATATGGTAAAAAGTGGCCTAATTGATGTGCCCCATGTTAGCCAGTACCGATTGACGGCTCACCTTGGGCTTGCGATTGCTATCTATGGCTTTATTGTCTGGACTACACTGGGACTTATCAATAAGCCTTCTAACCAGCCATCAGGTCTTGGTATGCCTGCCTGCATAATAAGCGGCTTGATATTTTTAATGATTTTATCGGGCGGCTTAGTAGCTGGCACACGGGCTGGCTACGCTTATTCTACATGGCCGCTGATGGGTGATAGCTTTATCCCAGCGGGTCTATATGACATGAGCCCAATATGGCTATCTGCATTTGAAAATATCACTACCATTCAATTTAATCATCGCATCTTCGCTTATATTATTGCCTTAGTATTGGTCAGTTTTTCGGTAGTTTCTCTAAGAAAAAATATTTCTGAAAATGTACGTATTGGCATCTATAGCATGCTATTTTTATTACTAGTACAAATTACCCTTGGCATTAGCACTTTGATTTTTCATGTGCCTGTTGCCATTGCTGCAGCCCATCAGATTGGTTCTGTAGCTCTTTTAACTGCAACACTATTTGTCAGCCATTCGCTGATTAATAGATCTTAATTTTGATGTTTAATTTCTGGAGATTTCCAATGAAGAAAGTTTTAAACCTAACAGTCGCTATCCTTTTATCTACACTTGCTTGCTCAAGCTTTGCCGGAGATGCGGCGGCAGGAAAGGCTAAATCGGTAACCTGTGCTGGCTGCCATGGCGCCAATGGAATAAGCAATAACCCCATGTGGCCCAACTTAGCAGGTCAGAAGCAAGCCTACCTTGCGAGCGCACTGCAAATGTATCGTGATGGTCGTCGTAAAAATGCCATGATGTCAGCAATGGCAAAGAACCTTACTGATGCTGATATAGCTAATTTAGCGGCCTATTACACTAGCTTAAAATAAGCTTTGCCCTAGATTTACCCTTGGAGCCTATACTCCAAGGGTAAAGTACTTCTATTCTGGCCTCATATGTGGAAATAGAAGAACATCTCTAATAGATGGTGAATCGGTTAGCAACATTACTAGTCGATCAATACCAATACCCTCACCTGCTGTAGGCGGCATACCGTATTCTAGAGCGCGAATATAGTCTGCATCAAAGTGCATGGCTTCGTCATCCCCAGCCTCTTTTTCTGCTACCTGCTGTTTAAAACGCGCCGCTTGATCTTCTGCATCATTAAGCTCAGAAAAGCCATTGGCAATTTCCCGGCCACCGACAAAAAATTCAAAACGGTCGGTTACAAAGGGGTCCTGGTCATTGCGTCTTGCTAGAGGTGAAACCTCCGTTGGATACCCTGTAATAAAGGTTGGCTGTTCAAGTCTATGCTCAACGGTTTTCTCAAAGATCTCTATTTGCACCTTTCCTAAACCCCAAAGGTCTTTTAGGGGAATACCTAGGTCTGAAGCAATTTTTCTAGCGCTCTTTTCGTCACTTAGATCTTCAGCTTTAATCTCTGGGTTATAGGCCAAAATTGAATCAAATACGGATAGGCGGGTGAAAGGCTTGGCAAAGTCAAAAGCGATTTCAGACTCAACCTCTCCATCGGAATTTTTGACTGTGTTGGTTATTTTTGTACTACCCAATACCTGCTGTGAGAGCTTGCGCAGCATGTCTTCGGTAAGATCCATCAAGTCATTAAAGTCTGCGTACGCCTGATAAAACTCCAACATAGTAAATTCTGGGTTATGTCGCGTTGATAGGCCTTCATTTCTGAAATTTCTATTAATCTCATACACCCTTTCTAAGCCGCCAACCACTAATCTTTTAAGATAAAGTTCTGGCGCTATACGCATATACATTTCTATATCAAGGGCATTGTGATGAGTCACAAAAGGACGAGCAACCGCACCCCCTGGAATGGTTTGTAACATAGGTGTCTCAACTTCAAGATAACCAGAACCATTGAGATAATTTCGAATAAAGTCGACCACCTTAGAGCGAGTGATAAATGTCTCTCGTACTTTTGGATTCACGATCAAATCAACATAGCGTTGACGGTAACGCATCTCTTGGTCAGCTAGCCCATGAAATTTATCGGGTAAGGGACGAAGCGCCTTAGTCAGTAATTGATAATCATCCATTTGAACATAAAGATCGCCCTTGCCTGACTTATGGAGAGCGCCATTAATTCCAACTATATCACCGAGATCTAACGATTTTGCGAAAGCACGTGCTTCTTTTATGACGTACAGTTGAATCGTCCCACTGCTGTCTTGAATAACGATGAAGGCACCGCGATTACGAATCACACGGCCCGCAATGCTAGTCGGTCGTGCTAGTTGCTCAAGCTCTTCTTTAGTTTTTTCTCCAAAATCAGCCTGAAGTTCACCCGCCTTATCAGCGGGTCGAAAGGAATTAGGGAAAGCAACGCCACCCTGCTCTCGCAAACTATCTAGCTTGGCTCTGCGCTCGGCTATTAGCTTATTTTCATCTAACTTATTTTCGCCTTGTTGATCGGTCATAGGATTTTTTTCACTGTTATAAATTAATAACTACAGCCCCGCCTTAAGCGAAGCAACAATAAATTGATCTAGCTTGCCATCCAATACTGCTTGAGTATTTCTGGTTTCTACACTGGTACGTAGGTCTTTAATTCGGGCATCATCTAAAACATAGGAGCGTATCTGACTACCCCAGCCAATATCCGACTTACCATCCTCTGTTACCTGCGCTTCTTCTTGGCGTTTGCGTAATTCTAACTCATAGAGCCGCGCACGTAACATTTGCCAGCATTTATCACGATTTTGGTGTTGCGATCGCTGATTTTGACATTGTACAACGATACCGCTGGGTTCATGGGTTAATCGCACCGCAGAATCTGTTTTATTTACGTGCTGACCACCTGCTCCAGAGGCTCGATAGGTGTCTGTACGCACATCACCAGGGTTTATTTCAATATCTATATTGTCATCAATTTCAGGCGAGGCATAGACCGCTGCAAAGGAGGTGTGCCTGCGATTACTTGAGTCAAAAGGCGATTTTCGCACGAGTCTATGAACGCCAATTTCCGTTCGCAGCCAACCAAAAGCGTAATTTCCAGTCATCTGAACTGTGGCACTTTTTATGCCTGCAACGTCCCCCGCAGAACATTCTATAAGTTCTGCTTTAAAGCCCTTGTCATCTGCCCATCTCAGATACATGCGCAAGAGCATTTCTGCCCAATCCTGCGCTTCGGTTCCACCAGAACCCGACTGAATATCGAGAAAAGCAGAATTTTCGTCCATTTCACCAGAGAACATTCTTCGAAACTCTAATGTTGCCAATTGGGCTTCCATTGAATCAATTTCTGACTGTACATCAATTAACATATCAGCGTCATTTTCCTCGACCGCCATATCTAATATTTCTCGAGTGTCAGCAATACCAGTATCCAAATCTTCAATAGTTTTAACCACGGATTCTAGAGAGGATCTTTCTCGCCCTAACTCCTGCGCACGATCGGGATCATTCCACACATCCGGTTCTGCTAGCTCTAGCTCAACTTCCGCTAGACGCTCTTTGCGACTAACATAGTCAAAGATACCCCCGAAGTAACTCGGTGCGAGCTTTCAGGTCATCTAGACTGTTGTAAAAAGGATTTACTTCCATAGCGGTTAATCTGTGCCTTTATGTAAAGCGTGAGTAATGCCTGCATTCTACCTTAGCACTGAGTTCACACCAAGAAAAAACAGGCTTGATTAACCAACTGTTAGGCTTCAAGATGATAGAACTTCTAAAGTGATAAAGTGTTTTCTTGAAAAATATTAGATAATTGATAATAAGGACAGAATTTAAGGTCAATGAACAACAAATCCGTTCAACAACGGCTTGAATGCCATTTTTACAACCACTTCAACGTCTCCGATAGCACAGTTCTTAGTGCAGTTTCGCCACAACCCATCGATAACGCATTATGGGTAAGCACTAATATCGATTTAGCTGAAATGCTGGGTATTTCAGCTGAAGAGTTAAACAGTGATGAATGCCTGCAACTTTTGAGTGGCGGTTTAAACCATGATGATATTGATTCGTTTTCTGTGGTGTATTCAGGCCATCAGTTTGGCGTTTGGGCAGGCCAACTAGGGGATGGTCGAGCCATAACCTTGGGTGAAATTGCGGTTGGGGACAACAATGAACTTTGGGATCTTCAGCTAAAAGGTGCGGGGCCCACGCCTTATTCGAGATTTGGCGATGGGCGCGCAGTATTGCGTTCAAGTATTCGTGAATATCTTTGCTCAGAGGCCATGCATGGACTGGGTATAAGCACCACCAGAGCACTGAGCTTGATCACCGGAAAAACAACGGCGGTTCGCGAGCAAATAGAGCCGGCGGCCGTTGTATGTAGAGTAGCGCGCAGTCATGTTAGATTTGGCAATTTTGAGCATTTTCACTATGACAATAATCCAAAAGCCGTTAAGGAACTGGCTGATTATCTAATTGAACGTCACTTTTCTGATTGGACTGATGACCCCAAACGTTATTATCTACTGTTACAAAATTGTGTCCTTAAAACAGCAAAAACCATTGCACAGTGGCAATCGGTAGGCTTTTGTCATGGTGTTATGAATACAGATAATATGTCGATACTCGGCGATACCATCGACTATGGTCCCTTCGGTTTTTTAGATACCTATAATCCAGAGTTTATTTGTAACCATTCAGACCATCAGGGCCGCTATTCATTTATAAACCAACCCTCTATTGGCCTGTGGAACCTTAATGCTTTGGCCACCTGTTTTAGCTCACTATTAGAAACTTCTGAGATAACTGAATGTCTTAAGCACTACGAAACTGAGTTTTTGCGGAATTACAGACAAATTATGGCATCAAAAGTTGGCTTGCTAAATTATCAAACTAAAGATGAATTATTAATTAATCGACTTCTCAATATGATGGCAACGGATCAGGTCGATTACACATTGTTGTTTCGCAAGCTATGTGATTTTTCCAAAAACAATCAAACCGTTCGTGACTACTTTATTGATCGCGATCAGTTTGATGACTGGTCTGCAGATTATTTGCAGAGACTAGCATCGCAAGAATTGACTGAAAAACAAAGATGCGAATCCATGAAGCAGATAAATCCGCTTTATGTGTTGCGAAATTATATGGCTCAAGCAGCAATTGAAGCTGCTGAGGCGGGTGATTATAGTGAAGTTGATTTGTTACTTAGTATATTAAGTAATCCTTATATCGCTCACCCCGATGGGGAAAAATATGAAGGGCTTCCACCAGACTGGGCAAGTGCCATAAGTGTAAGCTGTTCGTCATAAAAACAACCGGCAACTTAGGCTACGCTTTTACTATAAAACCAGTTAGTCTCGTGGTTATAATAACGTGCTTTGGATAAACCACTGGGAGTGGATACATTGAAGTTACAGCATATCCTTTTTAGTTTGCTATTAATTGTTTTCTGCCAATCTGCCTATGCAGATATCTTTTGGTTGTTTCGAGAAGCCGATGGCTCTACCAACTGGCAATATGTTGCTAACTTTGTCGGCAATATTCTTATTATTGCTCTGGCTGTTTTAACTGTGAGACTGTACTTCAGTCGCCGTCAGGCACGTCGTTACAATAATGAACTAGAGGATATTCGATCGCAGTTAGAACTGCGAGTTATCGAGCGTACTAAAACCCTTGATAAGTCGAATAAACTACTTAAAACTGAAGTGTCCGATCACAAAAAAACCACTCGACAGCTACAGAAATCTGAGGCTTATATTAATAGTATCCTTCAGTCTCTGCCTATGATTCTTATTGGGCTTAATCAAAAAAATCAGATTACCCAATGGAATAATCGAGCTGAAATAGTCAGTGGTGTTAGCTTTAAAGATGCTCAAGGTGCAGACCTTTGGAAAACCTTTCCCGCTATCACAGTGACGCCAGATCAGGTCAAGCAAGCTCAGGATGACAATAAAATTATTACTGTAAAATACAGTCAACGCGGCCAGTATCAATTTGATATTACTATTTACCCACTCCAGCGTGAAAAAGACACAGGAGTAGTTATTCTACTCGATGATGTTACTCAGCGCGCTAAAAATGAAAATATGCTAATCCAACGGGATAAAATGTCTGCCATGGGCGAGATGGCCGCGGTTATGGCACAGGATATTAATACGCCTCTTACAGCAATTATTAAAGATATAAAAACAGTTCGGCAAAGTGTAGTGGACGAAAACTTAGATACCGAAGGGCTAAATGAGCTGTTAGAAGAGACCATTATTCGCGGCCAACAAGCAAGCTCGGTTATCACTAATTTACTTAATTTCTCGGCCAGTGGTGGTGGAGACAAAGCTCACAATAGCATTATTTCTGTGATAAAAAATAGTTTGGAATTAGCGAGTGATGTTTTGTCGATTACTGATAATTTACGCTTTAGTGCTGTAAATATTAATACTACATTTGCCGACGATTTACCTGAGATCCCCTGCTACATCACTGAACTACAGCAGGCACTATTAAGTATTTTTCGCTGTTCATGCTATGCCTTGGATAATGTTGAAGAGTTAGATCATAAACCTGAAATAAGCGTTGATGTTTCTATGGCCTTTGATGATCTATGGGTACGAATACAACACAATGGGACCGGTATTAGTTTAGAAGAGCAGAAGAGTCTTTTTGAACCCTTTAACCAAAGTGATTCTGCTAGAGAGGGAATAGACAAAGAGGGAATAGATAGTGCTATGCACCTGTCCTTCTGTCATTTTATTATTACCGAACAGCATCAAGGTCAAATTGCGGTCACTTGTAATGAACAAGAAGGTACAACCTTCCATATTCAACTTCCGACCAAGTAGCTTTCTGTCAGGGTCCAATTGTTAATAACTCACCCAATACAGGAAGTCTAACTATACAGTCTCCATATATTGAATGATCATCTGGAGACTTTCCCTGCCGCGAAATTCATTAATATCTAAACGATAGACGCAGCGGACCCTAGTCGCAGTCGTTGGCCATTGCTCACTATCAATATTGAAGTAAATTCCATCCATCGGTGTGGCACTGGAAGTATCTGACGATAGTGTAACTTTTAGATGATTTTCACCAACAATACGCTGAGATATAAGATTAAATTCACCCTGAAAACAGGGTTCAGGAAATGACTGCCCCCAAGGGCCCGCATCGCGCAGTATGGAGGCTGTTTGCATGCTAAATTGGTCTTCTTTTAACTGTCCATCTGTTTGCAATGTAGCCTCTAAATCCCGTGGATTTATAGTGGTTGCTACTTGCTGTTGCAATGCCTGTTCAAATTGATCAAACAATGATTCTTCAAGGCTTAATCCAGCTGCCATTGCATGGCCACCAAACTTAGTAATTAACCCGGGATTTTTTGTTGCCACTGCATCTAGTGCATCACGAATATGTAATCCCGATATAGACCGAACTGAACCCTTCAGCATACCGCTATCGTCTTTTGCAAAAACCGCTACTGGCCGATGGTATTTTTCTTTAATTCTAGAGGCTAGTAAGCCGACAACACCCTGATGCCAATCGGCCTGATAAAGGCATAAAGCGGCTGGCAGCTCATCTTGATCAGCTAGCACTAAATCCTCAACAATCTTTAGGGCTTCTGTCTGCATTTCTCGCTCAATGGCTTTACGATCCTGATTAAATTGTTCCAATTCTTGAGCGCGCTTGAGCGCAATCGATGGATCATCTGTCAGCAAACACTGAATACCATAGGAAATATCGTCTAATCGCCCTGCCGCATTCAATCTTGGCGCCACCGCAAACCCCATATCAGAGGCGACTAATTGGGCAGGATTTTTACCCGCTATTTTTAATAATGCATTAATGCCTGGACGGCCATGACCGGCTCTTATCCTTAATAATCCTTGATGCACCAGTGCTCTATTGACCTGATCTAGGGGCACAACATCTGCCACAGTACCCAGAGCGACTAAATCCAAATAATGTGCCATGTTCGGTTCGGGGCTGGAGTTTTTTTCAAACCAGTTCAGCTGACGTAATTTAGCGCGTAATGCACTGAGTAAGTAAAAGGCAACCGCTACACCGGCAAGATTTTTACAGGGGAATTGGCAATCTGGCTGATTAGGGTTAATTATTGCTGCAGCATTGGGCAGTTGCGAACCGGGTAAATGATGATCGGTAACAATAACTTTAATACCGAGGTTATTGGCAAAATCGACACCTTCAATACTGGAAATACCGTTATCTACAGTGATAATTAAGTGAGGTTTTTTTTGCTGTGCTAACTCAACGATTTCTGGCGTTAAACCATAACCATAATCAAATCGATTGGGTACCAAAAATTCTACTGATTCAAAACCCATGGCTGTGAGCGCCAACACCATTAAAGCTGAACTGGTAGCACCATCTGCGTCAAAGTCGCCGACTATTACTATTCGTTGATTAGCC
This sequence comes from Porticoccaceae bacterium, assembly GCA_029248755.1. Classification (GTDB taxonomy): domain Bacteria; phylum Pseudomonadota; class Gammaproteobacteria; order Pseudomonadales; family Porticoccaceae; genus HTCC2207. The sequence continues at coordinate 26,713 of JAQWIR010000015.1, read as the reverse complement.
TTCAAAACGTCGACTAAATGCTCTACTGCAGTATCAAGTCCCAACATTAAATCTGGACTGGGCAGATTTGATAAACTAAGACTCAAGTCGGCGTCAGAATTTAACCCTCTAGACTGATATATTCTTTGAAGAAGCGGGGCTGTTGCCGCAGAAAATGTAGCCTTATCAAGATCGCAACTTCGATTAACGATGCGCATCAATTAAGCCCCTAATGACTTATAAAAATCCAGCATGCTGTCCAATATACCAACTAATACCACCTAAAATAGCCACAACACTCCAAATAATACCTAACAGAACTAGGCCTCTAAATGGTTTGCGATCAGTCACATTAAAGCCACTGTTAAGGTAGTTTTTTACTCGCTTCATATCTTCTTTAGATAAATTATCTTGTTCGCTCATATTGTCTCTTACCATCAATCTGGAATAGTTAAATGGGCCGCAACCTGCTGTGGCGATATATTTGTCAATCTAGGTACGACTCCTAAACAGGGTTCAATTAACATCTGCTTAAGTGTATCAATATTCTCATCAATGCGAAGCATTTCTGTATCCAAAATATTGGCAACCCATCCCGCTATCTTTAAACCATCTAAACGAATAGCTTGAGCAGTTAATAAGGCATGATTAATACAACCCAGCCTTATACCTACGACTAAAATAACCTCAGCGTTCAATTGTTTAGGAATATCGGCCATTGTTTCGCGTTTATTAATGGGTACCCGCCAACCGCCAGCACCTTCTATTACTAAAAAATCCATAGGTAACATGGTTACACCGCGACAAAAGCCGGTGAGTCTATCGGCCGTGAGCGACCTACCCTGTTCTTGGGCCGCAATATGTGGCGCCATGGGCTCATCAAGAGCCACAGGATTAACTTGCTGATAGCTTAGATCCACGCTGGCATGGGATTGTAGCTTCAGTGCGTCATCATTTTGCGGGCCATCACCATGATCCTCGCAGCCAGCGGCAACGGGCTTTATGGCGGCAGTACGCAAACCTTTTTGATTAGCCGCCTCAAGTAGACCTGTGGCAACTTCAGTTTTACCGATATCGGTATCTGTTCCTGTAATAAAAAAAACTTTTTTTGCCATTTATTTCACCGCACGACCAAAAATAATATCCCAAGTTGCGGGAAAAGTACCTTGGCGAGTTTTGAATTGTTCATACGTTTGATGTAACCTTTTGATGTGTTTTTTACCGGTTAAATGCTTACTTTTACCACTGTTATGATTAGTTGCACCCACGGTTTTTAAATTCCACAAGAGGTCTTTCACACTGTTATGGTACTCAATCTTTGTAGTGTTTTTTAACGCTATACTTGTAAAACCAGCAATCTCTAAGGCCGTCTGCCACTGGCCTGATGATAAAAATCGATTAATATGGATATCTTGATCAATCTGCCCCCATACCTGACGCAACTCCCACAGTGTCTTTGGCCCCGGAATGGCAAAATGAAACTGCCCTCCAGTATTTAAGACTCTATAAATTTCACCGAGGCTTGGGGTTATATCATTGCACCATTGCAAGGCGAAATTTGAAAAAATCAGGTCTTCGGATTGATCATCTAATGCAAGATTTTCAGTATCACAACATAGCCATTTAAGGCTTGAATCCACATGATTTGTCTTTGCATAAGCCAACATTTGCGCAGAAAAATCTACGCCCGTTAAAGATGCTTCAGGAAACTTCTTTTTTAGTAAAGTTACCTGTGTACCCGTACCACAACCCAAGTCAGCAATTGACTTAGGATCTTGTACTGTACTCAAACCGTCTAATAGTTGATTGCCAGACCATTTTTGTATGTTTGCAGCACTATCATAGGTGGGTGCTGCACGACCAAAAGACATTGCAATTCGCTTTTTATCTAATTGGTATTTAGATTTATTAATGAAGGTGGAAATTTTCTCCAATACCTGTGTTTGATCGCTCAAATGAGGCAAATGTGCCGCATCTCTAACAACAACAGCCTCATAGGATTTAGGTAGGTGATTTGCAGCGTTAACTGGAACAAGGCAATCTTTTTCGCCAAAAATTGCCAAAGATGGGCAATTAATTTTTTTTACCTGATGAGTTCCATCCAAGCTAGCTAGAAGGTTAAGCATCTGTCTGCCTGCTCTAGACTCAACAATAGAATTCATATTGCGCAATTGACGGATCAATTGACGTTGCTGTTGATCTCCCTGTGCCTGAAGACCAGAAAACCTATTGAGACAAGCTGATGGATCCTGATCCCAAACAGCGCTGAATAATTCAAAATCTGAACTCGCCATTGCGCTTGGATACTGACTATCTGCCACAAATTTAAGATTTGTGCTTATGGTGATAAGTCCAATTACTTTATGAGGGTATTGTGCGGCAAAAGAACGACATAACATGCCGCCCAGAGACAGACCGATCAGATAACAGGTTTGGGGTAATTGATTATGCAACCAATCGTTCAATGACTGTTCGGTATATTCTTCAATTGCAGGTGAATCGCCAAATCCGGGTAGATCTATAGTATATACATCAGCATACTCACTTAGCTTTTCAGGAAGCGATTGCCAAATTTCACTATCAGTGCCCCACCCATGAACCAAAATAATGGGATCACTGTGCAATTTCATGGGTCCAGCAGGATAAAAGGTCAGTGATTTATTATCTGACAATAAATTATGGCATTCTGGCGTTATAGTATGGTCTGCTAACATCTATCTAAGGCATCCAAAAGAGCATCAACCTGCTTTTCACTATGACTGGCAGAAAGAGTAATCCTCAGCCGTCCAGTACCCTTAGGAACTGTAGGCGGGCGAATAGCGCCCACCATAAAGCCACGCTCTAGTAATTTTTTATTGGTCTCTAACAACTGTGAATCAGATTCCATTAATACCGGCTGAATGGGGGTATTAGAGTGCATTAAACTCAGGCCAATTTGCTCTGCCCCAGCACGAAATCGTGCAATTAACTGTTTGAGTTTATCTCTTCTCCACTGCTCTTTCTTGACCAACTCAAGACTGGCACTAGTGGCAATTGCAACTGCTGGCGGCGGCGCTGTTGTATAAATATAACTTCTAGAAAACTGAACTAAGGTCTCAATAAGCGTCTCACTTCCAGCCACAAATGCACCATAGGTACCAAAGGCTTTACCCAATGTACCCATTAAGATGGGGACCTGATCAACACCAAGACCAAGCTCTTCGACTAATCCTGCACCGGTATTACCAAGAACTCCAAAGCCATGTGCATCATCAACCATTAACCAAGCATTAGTGTTTTGGCATAGGTTAGACAACTCTGCAACCGGGGCTACATCGCCATCCATACTAAAAACGCCATCAGTTACTACCAATTTTCGGGCACTGCACGAGGCATTCAATTTTGCCTCTAAGTCTATACAATTTTTATGCTTATACCGTTGAAACTTAGCCCGACTTAAAAGACCACCATCTAAAAGCGAAGCATGATTAAGATAATCCTCTAGAACAGTATCACCGCGTCCTGCTAGAGCAGCAATAACGCCTATATTAGCCATGTAGCCAGAGGAAAATAACAAAGCTTTGGGACGGCCAGTAAATTCAGCCAGTTGCTGTTCTAAATCACAATGAGCTTTTGAATGCCCGCTAATAAGGTGGGATGCACCACTGCCAGTGCCATACTCATCAATACCTTTCTTAAAGGCATTAGCAACAACCGTATTATTGGCTAAACCTAGATAATCATTACTGCAAAAATTATGTACTAACTTGCCATCAATACTCAACTGATCAGAGCAGGCAGAATCAACTCTAACCCTTGTTCGATAAAGGTGTTGAAGTCGACGTTTATCAAGATCTTCTTGAAGTAGCCTATCCATCGAATGCGACATAAGACAGGTAATTAGCCTGCTCGATAAAAAAGATGATCTGTTTGTTGCTCAGCTATTGCCTGATGTAAATCGGCTTCTTGTTGCTGATTATCTTTTTCAACCGAACTCTTTTCCGGGCTAATACCCAAGCGATTTAATAACTGCATATCACTGTTGGCCTTAGGATTTGGCGTAGTTAGCAATTTATCGCAATAGAAGATTGAGTTAGCGCCCGCCATAAATGCCATAGCCTGCATTTGCTCATTCATCTCTTCACGACCAGCAGACAGACGTACATAGGATTTTGGCATTAGAATTCGAGCCACTGCGATAGTACGAATAAACTCAAAAGGGTCTAAATCTTCTTCTGCTTCCATGGGCGTGCCCGCGACTTTAACAAGCATATTGATAGGCACTGAATCAGGGTGGGCGGGTAAGTTTGCAAGTCCCATCAATAATCCTGCCCGATCTTTTTGCTCTTCCCCCATCCCCACAATACCACCAGAGCAAACTTTCATTCCTGATTTACGCACATTAGAAAGGGTATCCAATCGATCCTGGTAGGTCCTAGTAGTAATAATGTCACCGTAAAACTCTTTAGAGGTATCCAAGTTATGATTATAATAATCCAACCCAGCTTCAGATAGCTTGTCTGCCTGAGTTTCGCTTAACATACCCAAAGTCATACAGGTTTCCAAACCAAGGTCTCTAACCTCTCGAATCATGGCTTCGATCGCTGGAATATCTCTATCATGAGGAGAACGCCAAGCAGCTCCCATACAAAAACGACTTGAGCCACTGGCTTTAGCCGCTTTAGCGGCTTCAACTACCTTTTCGATCTGCAGTAGCTTTTCTTTTGGCAGACCTGTGTCATACCGAGCACTTTGAGGGCAGTACTTACAATCCTCTGGGCAAGCGCCCGTTTTAATAGAAAGTAAGGTACTTAATTGCACTTCATTAGGGTTGAAATTTTGTCGATGAACGGTTTGCGCCTGAAATAGCAAATCATTAAATGGAAGATCAAATAGACCTAGAATCTCGTCACGAGACCAATTATTTCTTAGGTTTTGCGTCTGATTAGCTAACATTCTGGCAGTCCTCAGGGATAACAAATATAAAGATAGCTATGATAGACCTTGGCAATGCCCTGTCAACCAAAATTACTCTTTGTGGTTAACAAGTCGGACCATACAAAGTTATTAGTAAAAATTATTGTCTGAATTGTTTTTACTAGCACGCTGGCATTAGATAAATAATGGTCTAGTCTTAGAGGCGAGGAGCAGCGAAACTCTCACAAGGATTCACCCATCATTAAGGTGGGGGGTCCTTCCAAATACAATACTCGCTTGCGAGAAATAGGGAGGGCAGTGTCTTGTGGCTGTTTCGATTACTCCCCACCACCATATGAATGGAATCGAAAAATTACAGGGATGTACACCATAATGGACTTATGGATGAGTGGATGAGTGGTAACAATGAAAAATTTAATAGCAATATAAATAAGCAAACTTAATATGAAGGAGTGCCCTAGCAAAAGAGTGCACTCCTATATATTACATAACAAGTACTAAGTTATCTCGATGGATTAACTCATCATCCTCGCAGTACCCAAGAATAGTAATTATTTCTTCTGTGCTTTTGCCTTGAATAAGTTGTGTTTCGTCTGAATTATAGTTAACAAGTCCACGAGCAACCTCTATGCCATTTGAATCTTCGCAACTCACTAACTCACCTCGAGTAAAGCTACCTTTTACAGCGGTAACTCCAACAGCTAGTAGACTACTGCCCTGTTGACGAAGAACTCTTGAAGCACCCTCATCAAGCACCAAAGTTCCCTTAGCCTGAAGTTGACCCGCTAACCATTGCTTTCGCGCAGCAATAGGTGTTTTATCCGCCGACAAGAAAGTACCGACTGTTTCACCCGAACAGATGCGCATCAGGATATTCTGATTGCGACCACCAGCTATGACTGTATTACAACCTGATCTGGAAGCTAAACGAGCCGCTTCAAGTTTAGTCTGCATGCCACCACGACCCAGCGCACCCTTGCTAGTCCCCGCCTGATCATCAAGTGAACTATCAGAGGCATGGGCCTGTGAAATCAATTTAGCATTACTATCAATATCAGGATTGGCATCATACATACCATCTTTATCAGTCAAAATAATCAAGGCATCGGCATCGATCAGATTAGCCACCAACGCCGCTAAACGATCATTGTCACCAAATCTGATTTCATCTGTTACCACTGTATCGTTTTCATTAACAATAGGCACAACATTAAGATCCATTAATGTTTGCATGACACCACGAGCGTTAAGGTAGCGTTCACGATTGGCCATATCATCATGATCTAACAAAATTTGTGCCGTTTGACGCTCAAATCTTCGAAAGCTAGTCTCATAGGTTTGAATCAAACCCATTTGACCTACAGCAGCGGCAGATTGCAGCATATGGATACTTTGTGGGCGAGATCCTATACCGAGACGAGCAAGACCCTCTGCCACAGCGCCAGAGGATACTAGAACCACCTCTTTGCCCTCAGATAAAAGATTAGCAATTTGCTCTACCCAGGCGTCAATCGCCTGACGATCGATTCCTGCGCCATCATTAGTAAGTAGTGCACTACCCACCTTAATGACCAAGCGTTTTGCATTATTAATAATCTGTCTATCCATACTATTTACTCTGCGTAGACTACTTCTACGTCAAAATCATCGTCATCATCATCGTCGTTATCAATTTCTTCTTTCTGCGCTTGGCGAGCCTGTTTTCTCGACTCTGCAAGCTCTTCAATTCGCTGGCGTGCCTCAAGTTGCATTTGGTTGCGACGAACATCCTCTGCAACCACTAACTCAGCATCCTCTCGCTCTCGACCACGCAACTCATCAATGTGATCCATAATTGCTGCACATAAATCTTTGGTGCCATTAGACGTTAAACCAGAAATTCGAAATACTGGGCCCTGCCAATTTAACTGATCAACAACTGCCTGACAGCGCTCTTCAATTTCATCCTCAGGCAACAAATCCAGCTTATTAAGCACTAACCATCTTTCACCAGAGGCCATAGTTGGACTGAATTTCAATAATTCATCTTCAATAATCTTTGCATTACCAGCCGCTGAGTCCCCTTGATAAGGAAACATATCGACAAGATGTAACAACAGCCGGGTGCGAGTTAAGTGTTTTAAAAATCGTATCCCCAAGCCAGCGCCATCAGAAGCGCCCTCGATCAACCCTGGAATATCTGCAACCACAAAACTCTTATCGGCACTTAACCCCACTACCCCTAAATTAGGGATTAATGTTGTGAAAGGATAATCCGCAACCTTTGGTCTAGCCGCAGAAACCGAACGAATAAAGGTTGATTTACCGGCATTTGGCAATCCCAACAGCCCCACATCGGCTAGAACTTTTAACTCTAATTTTAGTTCTCGCAACTCCCCATCCTGACCCGGAGATGTTTGACGTGGCGCTCTATTGGTACTTGATTTGTATCTCGTATTACCCAATCCATGAAAGCCACCCTGAGCTACTTTAAGCTTTTGCCCCAGCTCAGTAAGATCTCCCAAGACATCCCCAGTCTCGTCATCCAAAACAGTAGTCCCTACAGGAACATTGAGAATTAAGTCCTCACCACCGCGACCCGTGCACTCAGCACTACTTCCCTGCTGGCCACTTTCTGCTCGAAAGTTGCGGGTATAACGGTAATCAATCAGCGTATTTAAACCTTCAACCGCCTCAAGAAATATACTGCCACCATCGCCACCATCGCCACCATCGGGACCACCTCTGGGAATATATTTTTCACGTCGAAAGCTAAGGCAGCCATTGCCACCCTTACCCGCTTGAACCTTAATTGTTGCTTCGTCTACAAATTTCATTGTGCTAGTGTACCGTTGCTAGGTAGTGTCTGTCATTTCGGCAAAAATAGTCGCCCATAAAAAAAGCCCCGCAATGGGGCTTTTAATGTCAGGTTGCAAATCTTATGCGGAAACAACCTGAGCATATTTTCTGTTTTTTGGCCCTTTTTGGACAAACTCAACAACACCATTTGCTTTAGCAAAAAGCGTATGATCTTTGCCCATACCGACATTTTCGCCGGCGTGAAGCTTAGTGCCACGCTGACGAACAATAATACTGCCTGCGTTAATTTTTTCGCCGCCAAACACTTTTACACCGAGTCTTTTACTCTCTGAATCGCGACCGTTACGAGTACTACCACCAGCTTTTTTATGCGCCATTTCTATATCCTCTCAGAATTACCCAGCAGCAATGCCGGTAATTTTAACTTCTGTATACCACTGTCTGTGGCCCTGTTGAGTGCGCGAGTGCTTACGACGACGGAATTTAATAATTTTAACCTTATCGCCTCTGCCGTGAGCCATAACTTCAGCAGTCACTTTGCCACCCTTAACATTTGGTGTGCCGATTTTAACTTTGGCGCCTTCGCCAACCATCAACACATCTTCAAAATCGATGCTGTCACCCGTGGCTACATCCAATTTTTCAAGGCGTAGGGTTTCACCCTCTACTACTCGATGCTGTTTACCACCACTTTTGATCACTGCGTACATTTCTAACTCCAATATCGCTGGGTCTTAAAGACCTTATCAACTAATTTCCAGTTGCAAGCCTTTCAGCCTGCTTTTAAGGGCGGCAATTCTAATGGAACAACGTGCGCTTAGCAAGCATTAATAGAGGCAATTACGCCAATCAAATAGTTTAACTATTTAGCGTTTGATTTTAGCCATATCAAAGAAGCATTTCTTCCACAATCTTTATCCCTGCGATAGGAATAAAATTGCTCGGACTGGCTATAGCTGCAAAAGTCACCGCCATAGATTTGATTAACGCCATGTTGCTCCAACTCTGCCCTCGCCAAAGCATACAAATCGGCCAAATACCGATCACTTTCTGATTTAGAAAAAGCTTTTTCCAACAAATTCTTTTGCTCTCTATCAATAGCTTTTGACAGAAAGCTTTCCCGCACTTCTGGGCCAACCTCAAAGTGCACAGCGCTAATTGCTGGGCCCAAGAAAGCAAGTACCGAATCACTAGCATCAAATTGTTTGAGCGCGTTACTAATAATTCCGCCACAAAGTCCACGCCATCCAGCATGAACTGCGGCCACTTTTGTACCCTGTTGATTACACAATAAAACCGGCAGACAATCCGCCGTTAAAACCACACAGCAATCACCCACTCTATCGCTAAAACCACCATCAGCATCGGGCGGATAATCACTACAAGAACGACTGACTATCTCAGTTCCATGTATCTGATTTAGCCATAATGGCGAAGATTGAAGATCAAATTGCTGTATCAATTGATGACGATTGAACGCAACCTGCTGTGGGTTGTCCCCAACATGAGTAGCAAGATTAAAATTACCATAGGGAGCACAGCTATCTCCCTTGGAGCGAAGGGTAATAACTGCCTGAACATTGTCAGGCGCGGGCCATTGGGGAATTAGAAAATCAAATGTTGCTTTGTTCATTACTAAGCTGAGCCAGTAGTGCTTGAAAATCTTGCGGAAGCGGAGAAGTCCAGCTTATATCCTCCCCAGTGGCAGGATGAACCAATGCTAACTCTGCAGCATGAAGCGCTTGACGCCCAAAGTTGCGCAAATAGTCAATAAACTCAGCTGAAGCTCCCTTATGAATCTTAAACCGTCCCGAATATAGGCTATCGCCCACCAGAGGATAACCCAAATGTGCCATATGAACCCTAATTTGGTGAGTACGACCTGTTTCTAATTTTAATTGCAGATGGCTATGGCCTTGAAACCGATCTAAAACAGAATAATGAGTTCGCGCCTCTTTACCATCGGAAACAACCGCCATTTTTATTCTTTGACGAGGGTGACGGCCCACAGGCTGGTCAACTACTCCTCCCCCAGTAACAAGGCCATTAACCACTGCCTGATATACGCGATGGACAGACCGTGCCTGCAATTGGGCCACTAAATGCGTGTGGGCTTCCAATGTTTTAGCAACCACCATTAAGCCAGTAGTATCTTTATCTAGGCGATGAACAATACCTGCTCTAGGGATCAAGCTAAGCGAGGGGCAATGATGAAGCAATGCATTTAATACGGTACCAGTGTAATTACCTGCAGCTGGATGAACCACAAAATTTGCAGATTTATCCAAAACCAAGATATGGTCATCCTCGAAGACTATATTAAGCGGGATATCCTCAGCCACCCATTCGCCTTCAGGTACTATGGATGCACAAATACTTAACTTCTCACCACCTAATACTTTTCGCTTGGGCTGCCACTGCGTGCCGTCCACTGTTAGCAGGCCTTGTTTAATCCATTGCTGTAATCTTGAACGGGAAAATTCAGAAAATAATTCTGAAGCTACCTGATCTAATCTACGTCCACAGCAATCAAACGGAACTTCAGCAGCTTTATTAATCTGCGTTGAAATTTCCTCTGTGGCTTCAGTATTTGTATGGCTCGACTGTTCCATGATCATCTGTTTTAAGCTTTCTAATATCAATATACTAATTTCAAAGTTTTTCGACTGAACTTAATTAGTCTTTAATAGGTCTTATTTAGGGTAAAGCAGATTGGCTTGATCTATGCTCTGTGTTTAAATACTCAGCCATAGAATTTTGCTATCAAACTCCTCTTGCAGGGAATATTACATGAAAAACAACATGCGTATCGGTTTGATTTTTTCCATTGCCCTATTAGCCAACTGCTCTTGGATGGGGTTCAATGATGAAAAATCAACCGAAAACGAAGAAAGCGGCTTTACAGAACGGGAGTTCTACAACAAAATTCAAAGCAGTTTAAAGTCTAAAAATTGGCAGATTGCCATTGGTAACTTACAACTTTTAGAATCACAATTCCCATTTGGTAAGTATGCTGAACAGTCACAGCTAGAACTTATTTATGCACAATATATGTCCAGTGATCATAGTTCCAGTATTGCCTCCGCTGAACGATTTATCCGTTTACACCCACAACACCCCAATGTGGACTATGCAATTTATGTAAAAGGTCTTAGTGAAATCAATCAAAATGCCCGGCTTTTTGATGGTTTTTTTGCCTTGGACTCTAGCAAACGGGATATTGGTACTGCCCGACAAGCCTTCGCAACATTGGGTGAGCTAATAGCAAAATATCCCAATAGCCCCTACGCTCCTGATGCTCGCCAACGCCTTATCAGCCTTCGCAATCAACTGGCTCGTTCAGAAATCAATGTAGCCAACTACTATTTTTCACGGGGAGCCCTTGTGGCAGCGGCCAATCGTGGCCAATTTGTGGTAGAAAATTTTCAAAAAACTCCAGCCGTTGCCGATGGTCTAGCTGTTATGGCTCAGGCGTATCATATGATGGGAAAAGATGAATTAGCGGATAATGCGATCAAAGTTTTAGAAACCAATTTTCCAGACTATCCTCAATTAAATGATGATGGTTTTGATTTTGACAGCAGAACACTTTTTCCAAGTAATTGGTTTTTAAGTAAAATTAAAAACAATTTTACAGCCCAAGTGATTCCACCGGCTTTTGATACGCGCAGACAATATAACAATCTGCCCGAGTAACTAAAGCTTGCTTCAAAAAAGGTTGGATTAAAATCAAAAGATTCAGTGATAGTCTATTCTTAGACATATCCATCAGACAATGCAGGACAAATAAGTAAATGAGTAGGCAAGCTATTATCGAAGAAATGCGCGTTTTACCCACTATTGATGCCAATACTGAAATAGAGCGCCGAGTAAACTTTATCAAACAACAAATTCAAGCATCTGGCTGCAAAAGCCTGGTGCTTGGTATCAGTGGTGGCGTTGATTCATTGACGTGCGGTCGATTAGCTCAACTGGCAGTAGAGCAACTCAGAGCAGAAACTAATAGGGATGACTATCAGTTTTTTGCAGTTCGCCTGCCCTACGCAGCGCAGAAAGATGAACAGGATGCACAAACCTCCCTCGATGCTATTGCGCCAGACAATACCCTCAGCGTGAATATACAAGCCGCCACAGATGCAGTAAATCAACAAGTGTGTGAAACACTTGAGCAATCAAATAACCCCCTATCCAAAGAAGCCATCGACTTTGCTAAAGGCAATGTAAAGGCAAGAGTACGCATGACGAGCCAATATCAAATTGCCGGACTGGTTAATGGTCTTGTTTTAGGTACCGATCATTCAGCAGAAAATATCACTGGATTTTATACCAAACATGGCGATGGCGCCTGTGATCTAGCGCCACTATTTGGCCTCAGTAAGCGCCAAGTTCGACTACTGGCCAAAACCATGGGTGCACCAGACTCGATCGTTAATAAAACCCCTACAGCGGACCTCGAATGCCTTAGCCCGCAAAAAGAAGATGAAGCGGTTTTGGGCCTTCCCTATAATGTTATTGACGACTTTTTGGAAGGTAAAGAAATTTCCAAAGAAAATGAAAAGCGCCTAATTGAGATCTATAACAAAACCCAGCATAAGCGCCTGCCAATTGCGACCATCTACGACGAATAATCTTCTAACGCTGATACCACCAAACTGTTTTAATCAGCACTCTTTGTGGTCCACTTGCAGCTCCATCTAACAAGTTTTGTGGTAATAAGCTAAGACTTATACCCTGCACAATTTGCATAGTAGCCTTGGTGTTCAAATCCTCAACCTGAACAATTAATTGCCAATATTTATCAGATAGATCGCAATTTAAGATGCCCTTAGAAGCAACCGTATCAATACACTTAAAACTAATTATCTTGGCGTTAGTTTCAGGTATTAATAGAGAATTTAATGGAATATTAAAATCACCTGCTTTATTTAGATAAATACTGTAGTTAATAAAGTAATCTTTATTTTTTAGCACATGATTAATGACTTTATTGGCACTTTTTTTAAGTTGCATGCTATTTTGAAAATTCCTCACGACCAGACTACTAATATTGGTTGAATTAACCAGTGTTATGGCAACAAACTGTAAAAACAAAAGCATTAAAAGGGTCAAAATAAGAATTGAACCCCCCTGTAGGTTATTTTTTAACATCAAATATCACCCGATTGGGTAGCTTATTCATTATGGGCGCTAATACTGAGAATAATTGATAATAGCCATCACTCTGAACTGCAAAAATTTTGCCCGCATAATCAAACAGCTTGCCCCTATGACTCACCCCCTGCCACGAGCTTCGCGCCAGAATAAAAAACCTAACTGCAATTACCCTTTGCCATTGACTGTCGGTCAAAGGAGCCGATAAATAATCCAAGCTACAGGGTGAGACGCCCACAGATGAACTGACTGCGTACTCAACTTGAAAATCTTGGACATGATTTACCAGTGGCTCTGAACGTAAATACTTACCTTTTAAATATCGACGACGTTTAAATACATTATCTTTAGAAACATAATAGATGGTCTGCTGCCAGGCGCGAACCGGCGCACGCTCTCCACTTTGTAAAAGATTAAACGCCGCTGCATTATCACCTCGATCTACAACTGGTGTAACGCCCGCCCATGTGCCCTGAATATATATTTGTTCGGCTGTTAATTTATATCGGAGGGATTTTTTGATCACAGAGGATCTGCGCAGCAAAATTACATCTGTACCAGACAATAAAGTTTCGCCATCACAGAGCTGGTAACCAGAACTAATATTATCTATGCCAATCAGTGGATATGGCATTGCCTGAATTACTTTTTGCTTACTCATAAATTGGCACATATCTGGCGATGGCATAGGCGATGGCATATAAGCAGAATAAGCATAATCAAAGTCACCATAAAAACCCGCCATACCAATCTCTCGGCTTAATAAACCACTGAGATATTGACCATTTTCAAGCACTTCACCTGCAGCCTTTATCTCTTGCAAAATAAACAATGTTTTACTTGATAGCCTATGTATTGCACTAACAATGACCAATCCCAGACAAGCCGCAACCATCAACTCAATAAGACTATACCCACCTAAATTTTTAAATCTAACGCGTTGCATACTAGTGCTTTTGTTGGGTCGCAATAGGGGTAACTACAATCAAGTCCTTTCTTTCAGAAACAGCATTTATTGGGTAAGAGTCATGCGAATTAGCAGGTAGAGCGTTACTTGAAAACTGGGGTATTAAGCAAACATTCCTATTAATCCTAATATTTTGCTCAGTGTAATCTTGCTCTAAAGTAAATTGTAATTGCTTTCCTGCGTGATACTGAGAAGCTTTAATCCTAGAAATAAGTTCTGCATAGCCAACAAAACCTACACCTATAATTAGCACGCTAACCATTAATTCAATATAAGAAAACCCAATTTGAGCAGAATTTTGTGCTTTAAAATGCCCAGTTAGCACTTTTTTCCCCGAGATGATTGATCCACAAATGCCTATCCATGTCCTGTTGCAAGAGAGGTATTGCCTTGACTAAAAAGCCCTGCTGACCAGAGAGCAAAACCAACTTTTCAATCTCTATTGTGTAATGCTGGGCCAATTTTTTCGGAACTATTACCTTTAAACCCGATAGATTACCGGCATAGGCACCATGCTTTTGCCAATAATTAGCCTGACGACTGGAAACTTCCAGTAAAAAAGCTTTGACTAAGGCCTCGTGATTTTTATCAAATACTGTTTGTTTACTGGAATAATTTAAACTCAATAATAAGCCAATCACCGCAACAACGACTATAATTTCAATCAGAGTAAATCCATGTTTTTTACTGCTATTTACCATTCTTACCTCCCTGTGCGAAACGCCAAACTTAAAGTCCCAAAGCCCCATTATTACAAGCTATATTACGACCATTTTTTTCATCATAGCCATCCCTATTTTCATCTGTCGACATACGAATTCGCCCACTGTAAATAAAAATAATTTGTTTAGAAAAATCAGTTTTTTTTATATTACAAATCTGTATATTTCCCGACTCCATAGCCTCTCCAGTTGACCTAAAACGCACTGATGCTCGCCCTGAAGCGGATAATTTAATATTAAAATCTTCAATTCCAATATCTTTGTATATTGGCTCATCTGTATCCCACTGATGATTATTATTGGAATCTTTAAACACCAAAAACTTAGTGCCAGAATTAGCCACACAGCCGTAATTAGAGCCCGCAAGGCAGGCTTTAATTTGAATATACTCTGACACTGCAATACTGCGCGCCAACTCCAAGGCCCTTTTGATCTCCCATGCTTTTAAGCTTATTGCCTGCCTACTTTGATAGCTAAAATAAGATGGCACTACTAAAAGTGATAAAGTAGAAAAAATCATTAATGTCACCAATAACTCTACCAATGTAAAACCTGATAATTTTTTGCGATTAATCATTACCCTCTAACACTTAAAATTATTTTCATTGTCATAAGTGAAGCAGAAAAAATAGAAGCTAATAGAAAAAAAGATGGTTTTTGTGACGTGCATCACGCTATTGGTAGTAACTACGTGCGATTTTTTTATTCGAACTCCCTATTTAAACAAAATAAGTTCTAATTCATGCACAAGAACGCCCTGATTCAATAAGTGTTATTAAATAACCCTAATTAAAGCGTTTAGAACAAAAAATCCGGAGATAACACCCAATATTGGGTATATTTTGCTTTCCGGGAGTGAAATTTAGAACAACAACGCTTAAGATTGTGCACTTTTTAACATTAGAATAAATACTCCACCGAGGGACTTATGCGAAATACCCTAATTGCCATTGCGGCATTTATAACCATTGCCATTGTTATTCAATTTAATAATTCTCAAACCATTGATGACAAAGTTGAAACTCTATTAGCTGAGATGACGCTAGAAGAAAAAGCGGGTCAGCTTAATCAGTATAGCGGTTATGAGATTATTACTGGTGACATTGACGAGTCTAAAATTAGCCAGCGTAATTTACTGGTTAAAAAAGGCTTAGTGGGCTCGGTATTAAATGTTCTGGGTACTAAAGATGTAGAAAAAGCTCAACGCTATGCGGTTGAGGAAACTCGCCTTGGTATTCCACTTATATTTGCATTTGATGTTATTCATGGATACCGCACTATATTTCCTATTCCCTTAGCCGAATCTGCTAGCTGGGATCTAGAAGCTATTGAAAATGCAGCTCGAATTGCCGCTATTGAAGCCTCTGCCGCAGGCCAAAACTGGACCTTTGCGCCAATGGTAGATATTTCCCAAGATCCAAGATGGGGCCGGGTTATGGAAGGAGCGGGTGAAGACTCTTATCTCGGATCTCAAATCGCTAAAGCACGGGTAAGAGGGTTTCAGGGTGATGATTTAAGTCAATTTAATACCATTGCCGCCACAGCAAAACATTTTGCCGCCTATGGCGAAGTGATTGCAGGTCGTGACTACAATAATGTTGATATCTCAAGACGCAAACTCTGGGAAACGCATTTATCGCCATTTAAAGCGGCTTTAGACGAGGGTGTTCGCTCGTTTATGAATGCCTTTAATGAATTTGAGGGTGTCCCTTCTTCCGCTAATACCTATCTTATAACCGACGTTCTGAGGGGTCAGTGGGGCTTTGATGGCGTGTTAGTTTCAGATTGGGATTCATTTGGCGCCATGGTCACTTCAGGCGTTGCGGCAGACGATGCAGAAGCCGCGGAAATGTCCCTTGAGGCCGGAAGTGATATCGATATGGAAAGTGATGTTTTTGTTAATTTCCTTCCTCAATTAGTGCGTGATGGTCGGGTTGATGAAGCGCAAATTGATGAAGCAGTCCGCAGAGTTCTGCGCCTTAAATATGATTTAGGCCTTTTTGATAATCCCTACAAATATATCGATGCGGAACGTGAAAAAAATCTTATTTTAGCCCCCGAACATCGTGCTGCTGCAAGAGATATGGCTAGCAAATCTATTATTTTGCTAAAAAATGATAATCAACTACTGCCTCTTGATAAAACCATTAAAAATATCGCTGTTATTGGTCCCTTAGGTGACAACCAATACCATATGAATGGCTTTTGGCGCGGTAAAGGACAGGCAGAAGATGTTGTAACCCTTCTAGAGGGTATCAAAGCTAAAGTCTCTGCAAATACCAATGTTAGCTATGCCGAGGGCTCAGGTCTCGAATCGCTAGACAGTGATAAATTAAGCAAAGCAATAGAACTAGCCAAGAAGTCTGATGTGGTTATTCTTGCTGTGGGTGAAGATGCCGATAAAACCGGTGAATCTTCAAGTAGAACCAATATTGAGCTCTACCCTGCACAACAACAACTGGTTAAAGCGATTCATCAAACTGGTACCCCAGTGGTTATGGTACTTATGAATGGACGTCCTCTGGCCATTGAATGGTCTGCAGAGAATATACCTGCTGTTCTAAATGGTTGGTTTTTGGGCTCAGAAGCTGGCAATGCATTAGCTGATGTTTTATTTGGTGATTACAACCCATCAGCAAAATTAACCATGACAGTGCCACGCAAAACAGGCCAAATTCCGATTTATTACAATGCTAAACGGGTAAGTCGACCCATGGGTGATGCTCGTTATACCAGTAAGTTCATCGACAGCCCTAATAGTCCGCTGTATCCGTTTGGTTATGGCCTAAGCTATACAGAATTCTCTTATTCACCTATCAAGCTCAGCACTGATAGTATCAATTTTACTGAGACCCTCAGCGCTACTGTTACAGTAACCAATACTGGAAAGCGATTGGGTGAAGAAGTCGTTCAGCTTTATATCCAAGATTTAGTAGGCTCTGTTGTTCGCCCCGTCAAAGAACTTAAAGGCTTTGAAAAGATTGCGTTGGAAGCCGGGCAAAGTCAGGAGGTTAGTTTTACCATTAGCACAGATGATCTTGCGTTCTACACCAGAGATATGAGTTTCAAAGCCGAGGCAGGCAAGTTTAAGCTGTTTATTGGCTCCAGCTCTGAGGATCTTCAAGGCGTTAACTTCACACTGACAGCCGACTAACAGTTAGGGGTGTCATTTGTAATTTAAGCTTTTTTTAGGCTTTTATTGGCAAAGACACCCTTTTTATTTTTTATTTTTTATTTTTTATTTTTTATTTTTTATTTTTTATTTTTTATTTTCGAATTTTATCCCTGATGCATTAGCCCTTAAAAGCCATAACTGACGAGCGCGCTCCTGCATATCAATATGGCTATCTGATTCATCGACAATTTCCATGCCCAGCATGGTTTCAACCAAATCTTCCATGGTCGCAATTCCCAATGGATCGCCATATTCACTCACCACCAAGCTTATTGATACCCGTTCATTCACCATGGTTTGCATTAAATCTGGCAATGGCTTGCTTTCTAATACACTAACAAAATCTCGCTTAAGTTTAATCAGCTCAGTTTCTCTTCGACCTTCAGCCGCCTCTTTAAACAATTCATCTTTACGAACGAAGCCAATAAAATCCTCACTATGATCGAGAAAAATAGGAATTCTAGAAAATCTTAACGACGGGTCTGTTGGGGAAACCTCGGCGACAGTGATATCCGAAGGTAATGAGGCAATAACCGTTCGCGGCGTCATAACATCCTTAGCCACCAACCCCCTAAAAGCTAAGAGCGCACTCATAGCTTGGGCCTCATCGGCATTAATTACCCCTTCTTGACGCCCCATAGTGGCCAACATATGAAAGTCATCCCTCGAAAGCGTTGGGCCCTCGCCACTGGGGGCCAACCATCCAGTTAACTTTTTTGATACCACAACTAATGGGTGCATAAACCACTGCACCCAGCGCAGAATATAGCCACAAACCGGCGCGAGTTGCTTCCAATAGCGCGCGCCAAGGGTTTTGGGGATAATCTCCGAAAAAATAAGGATTAATAAAGTAAGAACGCCAGAAATAATACCAAAATAAAGTTCGCCAAATAATTGAGTTGCCTGAGCACCCGCACCCGCTGCACCCACTGTATGAGCAATAGTATTTAGTGACAGAATAGCGGCAAGGGGTCTATCAATATCGGCTTTAAACTTACGCCACATAGCCCCTACTCTAGGACGTTTAGTCTCTAAGCTAGCCAAGTAAGTTGGCGTAAGTGATAGCAGTGTCGCCTCAAGAATCGAACAAAGAAAAGATACGCCTAAAGCTAAGCCTATATAAAGGGCCAATAATCCCATTAAACCAACTCCTCCAAAACAACTTTATTTCGTGGTTTTTATACCATAGTCTTAAACTAGTATCGTCTATTAGTTTGATGTATTCAACGCTCTAAGTAGCAAGAAGACTTATGTGTTTAGGGAGATTAATACAGGCGGCTATTTGTTGATCGGCGGATTTCAGAAGTGGTAGGAACACGCAGACTCGAACTGCGGACCCCTTGCATGTCATGCAAGTGCTCTAACCAACTGAGCTATGCTCCTATTACATCTGAGGAATTCATTTTACACATCAAGCTATTTATTGGGAAGTAGAAACCTAAGCTCTAATGCCTTAAATACATTTTTAAATATATTTGTGAAGGTTTATGTATATTCTTATCGGCTAGTGCACTGACATTGAAGAAAAGCGGTCAATGCCACGTTTAAATTCAATATAATTGGGTGCAAAATTTTCAGACCAATGCAACTTGTTCAAATAATCCATCACCAGCTTTTGATCCACATAAGGTAAAGTCAACTCACGATCAAATCTCTCAACCGCCAAACCCATCACCTCATAGGCCTCATCAGTGTAACCGAGGCTATTTAAAGCATCCGCAAGTAATAAGGTAGATTCATAAAACCACTCACAGGCTACTGAATAATCTATTTCTTTATTGGTAATAAAAATTTCTGCTACCTCAAATGCACAGCCTGCATGAGGAATTGCATCAACCCACAAACGCTGTTCATTGAAGAACTGAGCAGTATCAAAACCTTCCTGCCAAAAACGTATAGCCTTGGTAACATTATTACTTAACTCTTGACGATGGGCATCGCATAAGAAAGAGAGTTTCATTGGTTGTATTCCTAAAATATTAAAATAGATAAGGGCAAAAGTTTGAATTAATGCTCTTTTTCCAAAATTTAGGTGATATTACTTGATTTTTTATTTAATGTAAATGATAATCATTATCATATAAAGACGATATGGAATTACCATGAACCATTTTATGCCCAGACAGCAACACAGATTCTTTTCTGCCTCTATGATTGCCAAAATATGTCTTAAAGTGTCAGTTTTTTGCCTACTTATGTGGCTATATGCCTATAGTTGGGAAATAATTTATAGTTAAGAAACCAAAAGACAGAAAAGTAATTTAAATGTTCTAGGAAGACCTACTACCCACTGGGAAATTTCCTTTTTTCCGACATCATCCTTGACGCCACCTTCCTAGAAGCACCTCATCCCGAGATACGCAAGCATTATAATTACCTAAGCGACTGATTAAAATAATCCTTAAGATCTAGATACATCGCCAAAAGACTTCTTATGAGGCTAAGCTTTTTTCTCGCAACTTACCTAAAACATCTCGAGTATTGGCGGCTTCTTCAAATTCTAGATTACGGGCATGCTGATACATTTTCTCTTCAAGGCGCTTAATTTCTTTAGCCATATTTTCGAAGGACTGCTCTGCATTTGCGGCATAAGCTGCAGAGTCTTCAGCGACTTTGCGGGCGCGTTTTTTATGCCCCACGGCCGCATGAGCACCTTCCATAATGTCCGCCACATCCTTTTTAATACTGGTGGGCGTGATGCCATGCTTTGCGTTGTGCGCTTCTTGTAAATTTCGACGCCGCTCAGTTTCGTTCATAGCGCGCTGCATCGAACCTGTGACCTTGTCAGCATATAGGATGGCTCTTCCCTCAAGATTACGCGCTGCTCGTCCGATGGTTTGAATCAGTGACTGCTCAGAACGTAAAAACCCCTCTTTGTCAGCATCCAAAATAGCGACAAGCGAAACTTCCGGCATATCCAAACCTTCTCGAAGTAAGTTAATGCCCACTAATACATCAAACTCCCCTAAACGAAGGTCTCTAATAATCTCAACACGTTCCACAGTGTCAATATCTGAGTGCAAATAACGTACTCTGACACCATGCTCGTCTAGGTAGTCAGTTAAATCCTCCGCCATACGCTTGGTAAGCACTGTAATTAAAATGCGCTCATTATTTTGTGCTCTTTGGTTAATTTCAGATAGAACATCATCCACTTGAGTTACGGCAGGGCGTACTTCAATCACTGGATCTAGCAAACCTGTAGGCCTAACCACCTGCTCTACAACTTGACCCTCATTTGCCGCTTCATAGCGACTGGGGGTAGCAGAGACAAAAATCATTTGCGGGGCAATACCTTCCCATTCGTCAAACCTTAGCGGGCGATTATCAAGGGCTGAGGGAAGCCTAAATCCATATTCCACCAATGTTTCTTTACGTGAGCGGTCACCTTTATACATAGCCCCCAACTGAGGCACAGTGACATGGGACTCATCAATCACTAGCAAAGCGTTATCTGGTAGGTAATTAAATAATGTGGGAGGTGGCTCGCCAGGCTTTGCCCCTGACAGGTAGCGGGAGTAATTTTCAATGCCATTGCAATACCCCAGCTCGCGCATCATTTCAGTGTCATAACGCACTCGCTCCTGCAGACGCTGAGCTTCAACTAACTTATCGTTTGAACGCAGCTGCTCTAACCGCTCTTTTAACTCATCTTGAATCTTATCTACTGCCAGCAAAATCTGCTCACGCGGAGTAACATAATGGGTTTTAGGGTAGATAGTAAATCTAGGAACTGTACGAAGAACCTCACCAGTGAGGGGATCAAACAGGCAAATTTCCTCTACTTCGGTATCAAATAACTGGATTCGCACCGCCTCATAATCAGAATCGGCAGGATAAACATCAATCACATCGCCCCTAACGCGATAAGAGGCACGATCAAAGTCTATATCGTTGCGTTTGTACTGTAGTTCCGCCAAGCGTCTTAAAATGTCTCTCTGATCGATTTGTTCGCCGCGAGAAATATGCAAAACCATTTTTAGATAAGAACTGGGGTCACCCAAGCCATAGATAGATGACACCGTAGCTACCACAATTACATCTTGACGCTCCATCAACGATTTAGTCGCTGATAGTCGCATCTGCTCAATATGTGAATTTACCGAGGCATCTTTTTCAATAAAGGTATCAGAAGAAGGCACATAGGCCTCAGGTTGATAATAATCATAGTAAGACACAAAGTACTCAACCGCATTATTAGGGAAGAAGCTTTTGAACTCGCCATAAAGCTGAGCAGCAAGGGTTTTGTTATGGGCGAGCACAATTGTCGGCCTTTGCTCCTGCTCAATCACATTCGCAATGCTAAACGTTTTACCCGAGCCGGTAACACCTAAAAGTGTTTGCGCTGACAAACCATTTTTCAAGCCGTCTATCATCCCGCTAATCGCACTGGGTTGATCGCCTGCTGGTTTGTACTTACTTTCTAAATTAAAGGGTTTGATTGGGGTTATTTTTGGCGAATTCAACAAAATTGCTTATCCACTTTATTTACTTTATCTGCTGTTTTACACAGCTCGCTAAAGAATTTGTTGTTTTTTTCATCAAGGCTGGTAATTAAAGCACCAACCCCCTGCTTCTTAAGTATTTTTTTAAATTGGTACTTTTTCACCGCCACATAAGTAATTCCCTTAAGGCGGACATCAACAGCTTTCCATACACCCTTTTTATTACGCTTTACAAGAATATCCAGATTTAGATCGGGCAAAATCTTTGATTTAATCACAACCTGCACCCAGCCCATTTTGCCTGAATCGCTAATAGCCACATCGACTAATGTGAATTGTTGACCACTGTAGAAATCAATCCCCTCGAAGGCATAACGAACCAGTGTTTTATCCACTGAATCGACTAATTTAAGCTGGTGCTTTTTGTCTAAAACTATAAAGTTTTTACCGCCAATCAGTGCTCTGGACGTAGAGCTAACATCCCAATAAGGACGAACGTACTGATCTAAGAATGCCTGATAGGCACTGGGGTCTTTCTTAAAAATCTCATGCTTTGCAAGCAACTGTTTACTAACAGAAGAAATAATGGGCTCATACTGCTGGCGCAAAATCGATTTTTTATCCAGCGGGACAGCCAAACTCAAAGGTACTACTAAACTCAGAGCAGCAGCAGCCGACAACAGTTGAAGTTTTAGTCCCTTTAAACACATTGTAAAATTCCGAAATTAAAAAATACCCAATATTTTAAGTATACATTGCTCAGTATTAATTTATTAAAAGATTAGTGCTAGGCACTTATAGTTCTGGAATAATTAAGCGTCAAAACGACTAAGAATAAAGATCAACCAATCAATAGCTATATTTCCGATAGGAAACTGTTGACTCACCTAGTCGAGATGCCTAAAATGCCCCGCTCAACAAGAAACACCATTCCGCCTTAGCTCAGTTGGTAGAGCAAATGACTGTTAATCATTGGGTCGCTGGTTCGAGCCCAGCAGGCGGAGCCAAATTCGAAAAAGCCTTGCGATCGCAAGGCTTTTTTATTTGTTATTCAAAAAACTTTGAAGTATTCGGTTTTTATATATCTTCTTCCTGGTTTAGCTCTTTCTCAGCAGCTAAAAATACTGCATTGGTAATGATCGCTGGCACTATAAGTGACAGATGAACGCCAATTGACAAGGGTATACTGTAACCTAACCAACCCAAATGGTAGATGGCAATCAAACCAAAAAATAGGCACCACATGACAAAGAGTGCCATTAATAGATAACCTTGTAATATTGGATCTGGAATAAACCTTAAAGGGTTATATCTCAAATCCATGATGATACGATACATTTCAACGATTTTCTTAACCATATTATTATTCTCCGTTAACCTGAATCTGCCTACAATATATTTTATTAAAAATAGTTATCGAAATACTTTTCGTTAACATTTTCCATGATCTTAGCTTTTTTTCTTCATACTTACCAATCATCACTCCAGTAGACACCCACCAATGCACTATATATTATTGAAAAATTCATTTTTTTATTTTATCTGAGTGGTTAATTTATCAGTGTATAAGTACAAGCCTTTAAAATTGGCCTTTTTCTTTTTATTCCTTGTTTTAGTAGCTAACAATGTAGCGGCTGAACAGCGTCCAAATATTCTGTTAATTATGGCCGAAGACATGAGCGCTAGAGTCGGTGCATTTGGCGATAAAATTGCTGTCACGCCCAACCTAGACCGTCTCGCTCGTACTAGTATTCGCTACCCCAATACGTTTACCACTGCTGGTGTCTGCGCTCCTAGTCGCGCAGGACATATTCTTGGGATGCATCAAATGTCTGTGGGCGCGCAGCATATGCGCACCCGGTCATTTAAGACCTCAAATTACCGCTCAGTGCCGCCCAACCATATTAAAGCCTACCCCGAGTTATTGCGGCGTCATGGGTATTACACCTTTTCTAGTGCAAAGCTCGACTATCAGTTCAGCGGTATATTTGCTAATTCTGGGCCTTTTAGTATTTGGGACTATGCTGGGCCGAAACCCACATGGCAGGGTCGTGAGCAAGATCAGCCATTTTTTGGTTTTGTATCTATTAAACAGACTCATGAGGGACAGTTGTTCCCTAAAGCTATATTAAGAAACAATCGCAACGGGGATCGCTCGCAAATAGTCAATCCCAATGATGTATTGTTGCCGCCCTACTACCCTGAGCATCCAGCTATTCGTGCCGATATCGCTCAGCATTACAATAATATTTTTGCAATGGATCAGGTGGTTGGTCAATTACTGCGCCAGCTTGAGAAGGACGGTTTGGCTGACAATACCATTGTTATCTGGACTACCGACCATGGCGATGGCTTACCCAGAGGCAAGCGTGAAATTTACGATAGCGGCATCAAAGTACCATTGATTATGCACTGGCCTAAAAGTTTAAAACCCAAAAGTGTGGAAATAGGTAGTATCAATGAAAAATTGGTGAGTTTTGTCGACATAGGGCCAAGTATTTTGGCTATGGCGGGCATTCCAATTCCCGACTATATGCATGGTAGTGCTCAACTTATTCCCAATGCCAGCCCTAAAAGAAGTTATATCTATGCCGCCAAAGATCGTCTTGATGACTTTAACTTTTATGAGCGCGCAGTTCGAGATGGACAATTTAAGTACATCAAGAATTTTCTCCCTGACAGGCCCGGCGCTCAGCACATTATTTATCGCGATAAAATGGCCTCTATGCAGGCACTTTGGCAGCACCTTGAGAACGGCAAGCTAAACACCGCACAACGCTTATGGTTTGAGCCAAGACCAGAAGAAGCACTTTATGATATTCAGGCCGACCCCCATGAGGTTAATAATCTGGCTAATTCTGCCAAACACCAAAACACACTGGTGCGAATGAGGGAGGCCCTTACAAACTGGACTAAAAACGTCGGCGATTTCAGTGATACAACTGAATTACAAATGGCAGAAGATTTTTGGCCCAATGGCGAACAGCCAGTTACCCAACCTCCCACCATATCCATTAACAAATCGGGGATGGCTAATATAGTGCCTGCTGCCGCTAAGGATTCAATTGGGTATCGAATTAATGGTGGCACTTGGAAGTTATATAGCCAGCCTGTGTTAGTACCCAAAAGCGCTATTTTAGAGGCTAAATCGGTTCGCTATGGCTGGGCTGAGAGTGCATTAGTCAAAACTTCCGGTTAAGCATAAAGAGTCTCAACCAATCTAATTAACAATTTAGTTAGTAAGATTAATATGCCCATTAGCGAAAAATTACTAAAATACTTTAATCGGAAGGCATCAAAGTCATCGGATAAAAACCACACGCGCTACAGAAATGATATCTGTAACCACTGGGATTTGGATTATTTATCCATGGAAGAGCTTGAAGAACGCTTAAAGGATAGTGATATTGAAACCACTATTCCAAGAAAAAAGAAGGACGAATAGGCTAATACTTGCTAATTAGATAGTTTATTTATTAATAGGATAAAAATTCACTTTCAAACGCAGATCTATTTGATATGATGGAGGCTAATCAACCCAACAACGGTAGAACCAATGAAAAGATTACTCCCTGTATTTCTGCTTTTTGCTATCTCCGGATGCACAATCTTTATTGATGAGTTTCAATCTAACCAAAGAGTAGTGCTTGAATATTTATTGTCTGATCTTCCACTACCGGAAGATGCTGATATCATAAAAGACCCAACGGTTCTTTTAGGAACCGGTAGCTCGATTTCTGGGAGAGTTGTGCTGGTTTCTGGTTACACTCCAGCAGAAAACCTCATCTTCTATGGTAATGAAACACCTACTACTGGATGGACACTAGCAAGCTCAAAAGTTGGTGAAGAGATCACACTTGTTTACACTAAGGATGGCCGTTATGCCACGATTGATATCACTCCAAAGGTAAATATCGCTTCAATGATTGAAGGCAGTTATGGCAGTGATATTATGATTTCTATTATCCACCCCGATGCGATCGCCATCCAAAATCCATACCAAGAGCTAAATTACGACAACCTACCAAGCGCTCCCTAATACTGAATAAAAAAACCCTAGCTTCACTGGAAGCTAGGGTTCAATTATTAATAAGGGTAGTTATCATTATTTAGCGTTTCTGCTCACAGTAGTTAGCAAGCCTTTGTATTTTCACCCAGCCAAGCACGCAGGTTGTCGAAAGTTAGACTCGAGGTGGCGTATAGCTTTAAAACAAATTCCTGCGTTTTTTCATCACTCGCAGTGATCTCAAGTCCATTAATTGCCAAATATACATAGGTCGCCGCGAATGCCGTTCGTTTGTTACCGTCAACAAAAGGATGATTCTGAGAAAGACTTTCCCAAAGGGCAGCGGCCTCATCAATTAATGTCGGATAATACCCCGTTTGAGGCCGAAACAAGGCCGCCTCCAAAAGCCCTGGATCTCTTACTCCTTCGCCACCACCATAACGCTCTATCTGATCAGCATGAATAGCCAGAATGTCATCGACCCTAATATAGTCAAAGCTCATTGTGCTAGCTTTTTATAGAGACCTGAAAAACGTTCAGTACTTTTTAAAT
>JAQWIR010000024.1 GCA_029248755.1 Porticoccaceae bacterium | reverse complement strand
TATTCGCTAGTTAATACTGGTTGTTTGTTGAATAAAGGTCTAAAATGTGCGCGTTAAATTTACTGGATGCCGTGTAACCCACCGAGGAAATTAGCAATGGCAGATGGCTTAATGGAGCGTTTTTTAAACTCCTCCCACTTTTCTGGTGGAAATGCCGCCTACATAGAAGAACTCTACGAAACCTATCTGCATGAACCTAATAACGTGCCGGAGGAGTGGAGTAGCTTTTTTGACTCTCTGCCGCGTACAAATGGGTCGGTCACGCCAGATATCTCTCATGATACTGTGGTTAAGCATTTTGAGTTGCTTGGTCGAAGACAGGCTCGCCCAACGCCGGCGCCAGGTTCAGGTGGCATTCATATTGAACATGAGCGCAAGAAGGTTAAAGTTGTTCAGCTAATAAGTTCTTATCGTTTTCGAGGCCATCAAAAAGCTAATCTTGACCCGCTTAGTATTATGAAACGAGAGCAGGTTCCCGATTTAGACTTACATTTTCATGGTCTTACCGACGCAGATTTAGATACAACATTCCAATCAGGCCCCCTTTATATGGGCAAGGTTGAAGCAACTCTTCGCGAAATTGTAGAAACTCTTGAAGAAACCTACTGCCAGAGTCTGGGTGCAGAGTTTATGCACATTACCTCTTTTGCTGAAAAGCAGTGGTTGGCCCAACGTTTTGAATCAGTTCGCTCCAAGCCGACTTATGGCGATGCTGCTCGTATTGACGTTCTAAGCCGTCTAACCGCCGCTGAAGGGCTTGAGAGACACCTAGATTCCAAATACCCCGGAACTAAACGTTTTGGTCTTGAGGGGGGTGAGAGTCTTATTCCTTTACTTGATTGTCTCGTTCACCGTTCAGGCGAATATGGCTGTAAAGAAATTGTTATGGCTATGGCTCACCGAGGTAGATTGAATGTTCTGGTTAATGTCTTAGGAAAAAACCCAAATGAACTTTTCGAAGAGTTTGAGGGTAAGCGCATGGTGGATACCTCCGGCGATGTTAAATATCACCAAGGTTTTTCATCCAATGTGATGACGCCGGGCGGTGAGCTACATTTAGCCCTTGGCTTTAACCCCTCCCATTTAGAAATTTCATGTCCCGTAGTTATTGGTTCTGGTCGCGCGCGCCAGGATCGTCGCAACGATTCAGAAGGCCAGCAGGTTGTGCCAATTTTGTTACACGGTGACGCTGCCTTTGCCGGTCAGGGCGTGGTAATGGAAACTTTCCAGTTATCCCAGACCCGAGCCTATAAAACTGGCGGCTCTATTCATATTGTGATTAACAACCAGATTGGCTTTACTACTAGCCGTCAAGAAGATGCGCGTTCTACAGAATATTGCACTGATATTGCGAAGATGGTTCAAGCGCCAATCTTGCATGTTAATGCCGATAATCCCGATGAGGTGATGTTTGCGGCCATGTTGGCTATGGACTATCGCTATGAGTTTGGTAAAGACGTAGTTATTGATTTGGTATGCTACCGCCGTCGCGGTCATAACGAGACTGACGAGCCATCGGCTACCCAGCCACTAATGTACGATGTGATTCGCAAGCATCCTACAGTACGAACTCTGTATGCAGAAAAGCTGGTTAAAGAAAATGTTGTGAGTCAGGCTCAGGCCGATCAGATGACAAATGATTATCGCGCCAGTTTAGATCGCGGTGAATATGTGGTTCACAATCTAGTCAGTGAGCCCGATACTAGTTTATTTGTAAACTGGTCTCCCTATTTAGATCATGGCTGGAGAACACCAGCCAAAACAGGCGTTAAATTAGAAACGCTGCAGGCAGTTGCGCATAAAATTTCTACTATTCCTGATGGTATTAAGGTTCAGCGGCAGGTAGCTAAAATTTATGACGATCGTCATAAAATGGCCGGTGGCGCACTGCCTCTTAATTGGGGTATGGCGGAACTATTGGCCTATGGCACACTGCTTGAAGAGGGTTACCCAATTCGCTTGACGGGTCAGGATGTAGGTCGTGGCACTTTCTCCCATCGTCATGCCGTAGTATTTAATCAAAAAGATGGAAAAACTCATCTACCGCTAAAATCTTTATCCAAAGATCAGCCGCGCTTTGATATCTATGATTCGATTCTATCCGAAGAAGCCGTTCTAGCCTTTGAGTATGGTTATGCAACAACGGCGCCTAAAGGTTTAATTATTTGGGAAGCACAGTTTGGTGACTTCGCCAATGGCGCTCAGGTAGTGATTGATCAGTTTATTGCCAGTGGTGAGCATAAATGGGGTCGCCTATCAGGATTAACTATGATGTTGCCCCATGGTTTTGAAGGGCAGGGCCCAGAGCATTCATCTGCTCGCTTGGAAAGATTTTTACAGCTTTGTGCACAGCACAATATGCAAATATCTATTCCTACAACGCCAGCACAAGTTTTTCACTTGTTGCGCCGCCAAGCAATAAGGCCTATGCGTCGACCGCTGATTATTTTAAGTCCAAAATGGATTTTACGGCATAAATTAGCCACATCTTCTCTTGAGGAATTGGCAAATGGTGAATTCCAAAATGCTATCGGTGATACTATTAAACCTAAAGGTGTTAAGCGCGTTATTCTTTGTTCTGGTAAGGTTTACTACCACTTATTAGAAGAGCGTATTGCCCGAGGAATTGATAATATAGCCTTAGTTCGTCTTGAACAGCTATATCCATTCCCGGACGATGAGCTAGAAGAAATTTTGGGTGCTTACACCAATATGGAATCAGTTGTTTGGTGTCAGGAAGAGCCAATTAATCAAGGTGCTTGGTATAGTAGTCAGCACCATATGAAACGCGTCATTCATGCTCTAAAGCCAGAGATAACTCTGAACTATGTAGGGCGTAAAAGCTTAGCGGCTCCGGCTAGTGGCTACATGTCGGTGCACTTAGAAGAGCAGAAAGCATTTATTAATGAAGCTCTAACTTTAGATAATTAAAATATTAGGAATAGATTAATGGCCATTGAAATTAAGGCACCAACTTATCCAGAATCAGTTCAAGAAGGCAGTATTGCCACTTGGCACAAAAAAGCTGGCGATACCGTTGCTCGCGATGAGCTTGTGGTTGATATCGAGACCGACAAGGTGGTTCTCGAAGTGGTTGCTTCTGCTAGCGGTACTATTACAGAGGTGCTTAAAAATGAAGGCGATATTGTTTTAAGCAATGAAGTTATAGCCCGAATCGAAGAGGGCTCTGAAGTAGCCCCTTCACCAGCGCCATCTATTGAAACATCTCAGGTGCAATCGACTTCGCTCGATACCGACCCCCTAGTCAACCCAGCGGCCAAAAAATTAGCCGAAGAGCGCGGCATTGATTTATCTCAAGTGCAGGCTTCAGGCAAAGGTGGACGAATTACCAAAGAAGATGTGGTTAATTTTACACCCGTATCAGCCGCTTCATCATCGAGCGCAGTGGAAGAGTCACAAGAATCCGCTGAGCAACAAATTATGGAAGCGGGTGAGCGAGTAGAACGCCGTGTAGCAATGACCAGAATGCGCAGTAGAATTGCTGAGCGTTTACTTGAGGTAACACAAACTACGGCATCGCTAACCACATTTAATGAAGTGGATATGTCCGCGGTTATGGGTTTGCGTAAGAGCTATCAAGATGAGTTTGTAAAAACACACAATGGAACTCGGCTCGGATTTATGGGCTTTTTTGTTAAAGCTTCAGTTGAAGCGCTCAAGCGTTTCCCATTAGTTAACGCATCAATCGATGGTACTGATATTATTTATCATGGCTATCAGGATATAGGTGTTGCGGTATCAACGGAAAGAGGCCTAGTGGTTCCTGTGCTGCGCAATGCCGAGAACATGAGTATCGCAACTATTGAAAACTCTATTGGTGACTATGCGGGCAAAGCTCGGGATGGAAAGCTAACCATTGATGAAATGACAGGCGGAACATTCACTATTACCAATGGTGGTGTATATGGTTCGTTGCTTTCAACACCAATTATTAATCCTCCGCAAACCGCCATATTAGGTATGCACAGTATTCAGCAGCGTCCCGTTGTTGTGGATGGCGAAATTGTTATTCGCCCCATTATGAATTTAGCGCTTTCCTACGATCATCGTCTTATTGACGGTAAGGATGCGGTACGCTTCTTGGTAGCGATTAAGCAGTTAATCGAAGATCCAGCAAAAATTTTGTTAGAAATTTAATCTTTAAGTTTCATATAGGTAATTAAATGTCAGAAAAATATGATGTAGTGGTAATTGGAAGTGGACCCGCCGGCTATGTGGCGGCAATTCGAGCAGCCCAACTTGGCCTTAAAACCGCTTGTATAGAAAAGTGGAAGAATAAGGAAGGCAAGGGGGTTAATGGCGGTACCTGTCTAAATGTAGGCTGTATTCCATCCAAGGCGTTGCTTGATAGCTCTCACAAATATCACGAAGCCAAGCATGATCTGGGTATCCATGGTATTAGCACCGAAGGTGTTGGTATGGATATATCCAGTATGTTAGATAGAAAAAATAAAATTATTAATCAGCTTACTGGTGGCATCGCTGGCTTATTTAAAGCCAATGGCGTTACTTCCTTGTACGGTACTGGCAAGTTGCTTGCCGGTAAAAAGGTTGAATTTACCAGCAATGAAGGCGATGTAAGTGTTTTAGATACAGACAACGTTATTCTGGCATCGGGGTCACTACCCATAGCTATCCCCGTTGCTCCGGTCGATGGTGAGCTTATCCTAGATTCAACAGGTGCCTTAGAAATTGGCGCAGTTCCCGAGCGTCTTGGTGTTATTGGTGCTGGGGTTATTGGTTTGGAATTAGGTTCAGTATGGAATCGACTGGGCTCTGACGTTGTATTGCTTGAAGCAATGGAAGACTTTTTAGCGATAATGGATCAGGCGATTGCCAAAGAGTCGAAAAAGATATTTACCAAGCAGGGCTTAGATATTCGTCTAGGTGCCCGTGTAACTGGTACAGAAATTAAAGGTAAGCAAGTTGAAGTTACCTATCAATCAGTAGCAGGAGAAGAGCATAAAGAAACCTTTGATAAACTCATTGTCTGTGTCGGTCGTCGTGCATTTACCGATGGACTTCTAGCGGACGATAGCGGTGTTCAATTGGATGAGCGCGGCACAGTATTTGTCAATGAACAATGCGCTACCAACGCACCGGGTGTCTATGCTGTTGGTGATTTGGTACGTGGCCCTATGCTTGCCCACAAAGGTTCAGAAGAGGGCGTGATGGTGGCAGAAATAATTGCCGGCCATAAGGCGCAAATGAATTACGATATCGTACCCAATGTTATCTATACCCATCCTGAGGTTGCCTCTGTTGGTCTTACCGAAGAACAAGTTAAAGCTGCCGGCGATACTTATAATGTGGGCACATTCCCATTTGCGGCCAGTGGTCGCGCTATGGCTGCAAATGATACGGATGGCTTTGTCAAAATAATTGCTCATGCCGATACTGATCGTATTTTGGGTTGTCATATTGTAGGCCCAAGTGCCGCTGATTTGGTTCAGCAGGTCGCTATCGCCATGGAGTTTGGCTCTAGTGCAGAAGACTTGGGTATGACCGTATTTGGTCACCCAACACTGTCTGAAACCGTTCATGAAGCCGCTCTAGCGGTAAATGGCGCTGCTATCCATATACCTAATCGCAAGCGTAAATAATATCGAGTAATTTTCGCAACCCATTGCGCCCTGAATAATCTTCAGGGCGTTAATACATTAAAGACGTTACAGGAATAAACTATGAACCTGCATGAATATCAGGGTAAACAACTTTTTGCTGAATACGGACTACCTGTTTCCAAAGGTATAGCCGCTGCTACAGCAGCAGAAGCCGTGGCTGCTGCCGACAAAATTGGCGGTGATAATTGGGTGGTAAAAGCACAGGTACATGCTGGTGGTCGAGGTAAGGCCGGCGGTGTAAAACTGGTGAGCTCAAAGTCAGAAATTGAAGACTTTGCCAATCAATGGTTGGGTAAAAACCTAGTTACTTATCAAACCGATGCCAATGGTCAGCCAGTCACTAAAATTCTGGTTGAAACCTGTACTGACATCGATCAAGAGCTTTACTTAGGCGCTGTTGTCGATCGCTCCACACGACGTATTGTATTTATGGCATCGACTGAGGGCGGCGTGGAAATTGAAAAAGTTGCCGAAGAAACCCCAGAAAAAATTCTTAAGGCAATTGTCGATCCAATGACAGGTGCTCAGCCCTATCAGGGTCGTGAACTGGCTTTTAAATTAGGTCTAAAGGGCGTACAAGTTAAGCAATTTGTACAGATCTTTTTAGGTCTTGCCAAGCTATTTGAAGAGCGTGACTTAGCGCTTTTAGAGATCAACCCATTGGTGATTACCGATGAGGGTAATCTTCACTGCCTAGATGCCAAGCTTGTGATTGATAGCAATGCTATGTATCGACAGCCGGCACTCAAAGAAATGCATGACCCATCTCAAGAAGACGCAAGAGAAGCTCATGCCGCATCATGGGATCTTAACTATGTTGCCCTCGATGGCAGTATTGGCTGTATGGTTAATGGTGCCGGTCTCGCTATGGGTACTATGGATATTGTTCAGTTGCACGGTGGTTCACCGGCTAACTTCCTCGATGTAGGGGGCGGTGCAACCAAAGAACGCGTGGTAGAGGCATTTAAAATTATCCTTTCTGATGAAAACGTAAAAGCAGTTTTAATCAATATATTTGGTGGAATTGTTCGCTGTGACTTGATTGCCGATGGGGTGATTGGTGCCGTAGAAGAAGTAGGCGTTACTATTCCTGTTGTTGTTCGTTTAGAGGGCAATAACGCTGAATTGGGTGCTAAAAAACTGGCTGAATCTGGACTTTCAATTATTGCTGCAACCAGTTTGACGGATGCGGCTCAACAAGCGGTAGCTGCAGTGGAGGCTAAATAATGTCTATCTTAATCAATAGTGACACTAAAGTTATTTGTCAGGGCTTTACCGGTGGTCAGGGTACTTTTCACTCAGAGCAAGCTATCGAATACGGCACAAAAATGGTTGGCGGTGTAACCCCAGGTAAAGGTGGTACAGTTCATTTAGGTCTTCCGGTATTTAATACGGTAGCCGAGGCCATAGCACAAACCGATGCAGAGGCTTCTGTTATCTATGTGCCAGCGCCATTTTGTAAAGATTCAATTCTAGAAGCGGCCAATGCCGGTATTAAGCTTATTGTATGCATCACTGAGGGCATCCCAACGCTTGATATGCTGCAGTGTAAAGTTAAATGCGATGAGTTAGGCGTTCAGTTAATTGGCCCTAACTGCCCAGGTGTTATTACTCCGGGTGAATGCAAGATTGGTATCATGCCAGGTCATATTCACTTGCCGGGTAAGGTGGGTATTGTGTCTCGCTCAGGTACATTAACCTATGAAGCGGTTAAACAAACTACAGATTACGGTTTTGGTCAATCAACTTGTGTGGGTATCGGTGGCGATCCTATTCCAGGATAAAAATTTATTGATATCTTAGAAATGTTTGAGAAAGATCCTGCTACTGAAGCCATTGTAATGATTGGTGAAATTGGCGGTACCGCTGAAGAAGAGGCCGCAGCTTATATTAAAGCTAACGTCAGTAAGCCAGTAGTTTCTTACATTGCCGGTGTTACTGCACCTGCAGGTAAGCGTATGGGCCATGCTGGTGCGATTATCTCTGGTGGTAAGGGGACGGCGGATGAAAAGTTTGCTGCTCTTCAAGATGCCGGTGTTAAAACCGTTAGAAGTTTGGCTGATATTGGTGAAGCGCTTAAAGACCTTACGGGTTGGTAAGCTAAACCAATAAGCCAAAAAAAAGCGACCCTAGGGTCGCTTTTTTTGTATTAGCCTAAGCTACTTTTATTTAGAAGCAGCTAATGCCTGATCAATGTCAGCGATAATATCTTCAACATTCTCGATACCCACTGAAATACGAACAAGATCAGCACTAACGCCGGCAGTTTTTAACTCATCTTCATTTAATTGACGGTGAGTTGTACTGGCTGGATGGCAAGCTAGTGATTTTGCGTCACCAATATTCACCAATCGCTTAATCATTAGCAAGGCATCAATAAACTTAGCGCCTGCTTCTTCGCCACCTTTGATACCAAAACTAATAATTGAGGAAGGTTTTCCTGCAGCCATACGCTTAGCAAGATCGTGATATTTGTCAGATTCTAAACCAGCATAGTTAACCCACGAAATCTGAGCATTATTTTTTAAATGATTAGCCACAACCATAGCATTTTCAACGTGACGATCCATTCTTAGCGCTAATGTTTCAAGGCCTTGAAGAATTAAGAACGCGTTAAATGGCGATAGGGCAGCGCCCATGTTTCGCAGTGGAACCACGCGAGCACGGCCAATAAAGGGTGCTTCTAGCGCTTCAGCATAAATCACACCATGGTAAGAAGGATCTGGGGTATTAAACTGTGGGAAACGTGGGTTATCTTTGAACGGGAATGTTCCCGAATCAACGATAATACCGCCAATAGTTGTTCCATGACCGCCAATATATTTAGTCAGAGAGTGAATCACAATATCTGCACCATGCTCAAAAGGTCGGCATAGGTAAGGTGTTGCCACCGTATTATCAACTACCACCGGTATCTGATGCTTATGGGCCATTTCAGAAACCGCAGCAAGATCAATAATATTACCCGCTGGGTTGCCAATGGATTCACAAAAAATAGCCTTAGTATTTTCATCAATCAATGCTTCAAGAGCAGGTACATCATCTCCAGAGGCCATGCGCACTTCAATACCCTGTTGGGGGAATGTATGTGCAAATAGATTGTAAGTGCCACCATAAAGCTGACTAACACTGACAAAATTATCACCAGCGGCGCAAAGTGTTTGCATAGCCGCAGTAATTGCTGCCATACCAGAGGCAACGCATAAAGCCGCCGCGCCACCTTCCATCGCTGCGATACGCTGTTCAAGAACATCGCAAGTTGGATTCATTATTCGAGAATAGATATTGCCTGCTTCGGCAAGGTTAAATAGATCAGCGCCATGTTGGGTATCACGAAAACTAAATGAAGTCGTTTGATAAATAGGTACGGCTACCGCTCTAGTGGTTGGATCGTCATCAAATCCGCCATGAATGGCCTGAGTTTCAATCTTCATTATTTAATCCTATCTGCTTATATTTAAAAAGAGGGTGCATAGTCTCCTATAAGATTGACTCTATATCAATCTAAAAGGGCAATTATCCCTCGACTTATGCTTGCAGATTGGTAATCCATACTGTTTGATAAGGATTTAGCTCAATAACTTGGCTTGTTTCACCATATTGATTACCAGAAATTAAATCAAACCAATCTTCTGTGTCAATTAAGTTTAAATCAGACATTTCTAACCATTGAATTTGATTGCTGATATTACTAATGCAAAAAATACTCTGGACGCGATCCATACTCTGACGCCAAAAGCCAAATAGTTGAGAGCCCAAGTGAAGGGTAAATTGAGTAGCGTTAGGATGAAATGCCGACTGATTACAGCGAATATTAATCAGTGATTTTAAGCGACTATAAATCTGATAGTGAGTGCTGGATTTATCCGCCAATACTTGCTGTAAGGCTTTATAATCCCACTGATGACGATTGATAGCACGATTATGTCCACTATTCTCAGCCCGCTGATAATCATTTCTAGTGCCAATAAGACTGTGGATATAAATTCCAGGAATACCCTCTAGAGCAAGCATAATGGCATGGGCGCATATAAAGCGCTGAAGCCCATTTTCATCAGCACCATCCTTGGTTCCTTGAAGTGCATCAAATAAAGAAATATTGATCTCATAGGCTTTGCGATCACCATTTTCACCAGTACGCCAAGAAATTAGCCCGCCAAACTGTTGCATGGTGGATACTAAATTATCAATTTCTTGTTCTTCTAAAAGACCTTCAGCGGGGCGCAAACCAATACCATCATGAGATGCAATAAAATTAAAATAAGCCGTACCATTGCGAGCCGGTGGCATACTCATCATCCACTGTTTTAAATGATCACAACTTCCTGTAATAAGGGTATTTACTAACAAGGGTGGTAGTGAAAAGTTATAGATGCAATGAGCTTCATTGGCATTACCAAAGTAGGCTAGGTTTTCGCGGTTGGGAATATTAGTTTCAGTGATAATAATCGCATCGGGACGAGCCTGTTCAATCAACGACCGTAAAAGTCTAACCACCTCATGGGTTTGCTCTAAGTTTAGACAGTTAGTTCCAACTTCCTTCCATAAAAAAGCAACGGCATCTAGTCGAAAGGTACGAACCCCATGATCTAGATATTGCCTGATAATACCCACAAATTCTTTGAGTACCTGTGGATTTTTAAAATTCAAATCGACCTGATCATGACTAAAAGTACACCACACATGTTGAGTCCCCTTAGCCGTTTCAACTTCACGCAGTAGGGCATTTGTTCGAGGGCGAACCACCGCGCTTAAATCATCTTCCGGACTTGCGGTAAAAAAGAAATTTCGACCAGGTTCACGATCTGTAATGAAGTTATCGAACCATAGGCTTCTAGCAGAACAATGGTTAATCACCAAGTCTGCCATTAAAGAATAATCCTCAGCTATAGCAACAATATCTTCCCACTCACCTAAACTAGGGTTGACGCTAGAATAATCAAGAACAGAGAATCCATCATCAGTGGTAAACGGGTAGAAAGGCAGAATATGAACGCCATCAATCATATCTTTGCTATAAGTATCCAAAAAGGATTTTAAAGTTGCTAATGGCTTTTGTTGTGGTTGTAAAACACTATCCCCATAGCAGATAAGAACACTGTCCTTTTCGTCCCAGTGATTAATATAACGGTTTTTAATAGGCTCTACATTATCCAATCGCATAAGTGCCATTAAATCACTAGTTAAAGTCGTTAAATCAGCAACCTCAGTGCCTTTGTAAATGGTCGCAAGATGATGCTCGATTTGTGGGTTCAATAAAGCTGCCATGATAGATTCTCTAATAATCTTAACTATTGCTAAATTCTTTGTGGTCTTCTTCTACTGCCTGAACTAGCTGTTCAAATATATCTGGAACCGCGCTGACTACTCGGTTCCAGCTAGGAATAAATGGTCGCTCCATGGGGCAGGTAAAAAACAATTCGCCGGCTTTCATAATATTTTCAGCGAACATTTCCACTGCCTGTTCCTCTTGGTGAACATCCAAGGTAAGACCGTTCATAATGGCGTCGTTATGACAGGTCTCAATCACATCCAAAGCCATACGGTAGTAGGTTGCTTTTAACGATCTAAAGGCTTCTTGGCTAAATACCTCACCCTGAGTCGCTAATTTTCTATACAGCGCCTTAGCAATATCAATCGACATCTTAGAAAGACCATCGGTATCGTTATTGAGAGAAAGTTTTTGATGCTTATGATCATAAGTATCTGCAATATCTACCTGACAAAGTCGATTATTAGCGTAATTGCGGTACATTTCTGAAAGGACACCAATTTCCAAACCCCAGTCACTTGGAATGCGGATATCATTTAACACATCGCGACGGAACGAAAATTCCCCCGCTAATGGGTAGCGATAACTATCCATATAGTTTAAATAATCGGTATGTCCTACTGTCTTTTTAAGGGCTCTTAGCAGGGGTGAAACCAAAAGGCGGGATACGCGACCATTAATTTTGCCATCAGCGACCCGAGCGTAATAACCCTTACAGAACTCATAATTAAACAAAGGATTAGCGACAGGGTAAATTAGCCGTGCGAGTAATTCGCGATTATAAGTAACAATGTCGCAGTCATGTAAAGCCACAGATTCAGATTTATTAGAGGCTAAGATATAGCCCATGCAATACCAAACATTGCGCCCCTTGCCTAGCTCTTTGGGCGCTAAATCTAGATCCTGAAGTTTTTTATCTAAAGCCTTAAGCCTCGGCCCGTCATTCCAAAGCACTCTAAAATCTTGGGGTAATCCAGAAAAGAACTTGAGCGCATCTCGGTACTGATTTTCATCGGCACGGTCTAAGCCGATTACAATCTGATTTAAATACGGCACCTTTGTAAGCTCTGAAATAATCAAAGGCATTGCCTCACCCTCAAGTTCAGAATAAAGAGAGGGCAGGATTAACCCCAGAGGTCTTTTCTTAGAGAATTCAACCAGTTCAGATTCCATTGCCTCCAGTGGTCGTCTAGATAAATTGTGTAAAGTTGTAATAATGCCATTTTGATGAAAATCACCCATAATTTTTACTACCTATTCATGAAAATTTTTAAGCCACAAAGATACAGTCTCAGTCCATCCCTCAGGCCCATAAGCATTGCTAGATAGTAGATTGCTTTTTCGGGTTAAGGTCGGAGCCGGATGTGTTTTTGAACGAATAATGATTGCGCTAGAAGCTACTTCCAACATGTTAATATCATTGCCACTATCCCCAATAGCCAGTGTATGGATATTGCAGAGTGATTGGTGCTGCTGATAGAATTTAGTCAGTTGAACAAGTGCACTGCCTTTATCAACCTTATCCCCAACAGAAAGAAAGCGACCTCCCTGAAGAAGGGTTGCACCTGCCGCCGATAATTTGTGTATAAATTCTTGTTTGCGTTGCTGGGTACCCAGCCAATGAACCGGCTCACTAAAATCCCTTTGATGACTCAGTTCAGCCTGTTCAAAACCTAAGCCAGTAATATCCTGAATCCCTTTAATTCCCCTAGTGGATACAATTTGGGTAAAGGTTTCAAATTCACCTATAAAGTCTTGTGCATTTTCTTCTAGTAACTGATCCCAATGTTGTCGTGAACGACCATTGGAAATCACCCAAAAACCAGATTTGTCACAGCAATCCTCAGGCATAGATGAAAAGTAATCTTTAGGGATAGCAATGGCCGCACCATTTTCAATAATAAAGGGGTGATGATTATTTAAACTGATGCGTAACTGTTCAACTTCAGCAAAGGTTTTACTGGTTATGGGGATGACAGGAATTAGTTTAGATTCTAAAGTCTCTAATAGAGGTATCACCGGCTCAAAGCTATAGCAATCGTGATCTAGTAAACTACCATCGAGATCGGTAAAAATAAGTGCTGGGCTAATTGGGTTTAAAGACATTAGACAAGCCCGCCAGCCCGCACCATCTTGGTGCGGAAAGTAGTTGCCCTGTATAACCAGCGGGTAGCAGTTGTTAGCATCAAAGCCCTATACGTTGAATATCAACGTTAAATTATCTCTATATCTGGCTTTAAAGCAGAAATCATGCCACTTTTGAAAATTTAAATTTTTTAATTAAAATGAAAAGTTCTTAATATGGTTAGTTTGTGAATGATTCTAAAAATAGGGTAAAAATCGTTAATAATTAGGTTAAGATAGCGCTCAATTTCATAGCAATACCCATCTCGCCCTCAATCTTAAGTCGACCCGTCATAAATGCGGCAACACCATCTAAACTACCTTCAGCCATGGCCATAAAGTTTTCAATACTAATTATCATAGTGCAATCTGGATCTGCACCTTCAGTAGAAACTGTATTAGGAACCTGGGTAGCATCTAAAATAACACTTCCCTGGTCACCAAAATCAAACTTAACCACTGAGCCGAGGCCGCAATCTTCGCCGATTTTTTCTTTTAGACCATCAATAATGGTTTGTA
Organism: Porticoccaceae bacterium; assembly: GCA_029248755.1. Taxonomy (GTDB): domain Bacteria; phylum Pseudomonadota; class Gammaproteobacteria; order Pseudomonadales; family Porticoccaceae; genus HTCC2207. The sequence continues at coordinate 35,996 of JAQWIR010000024.1, read as the reverse complement.
TAGTCACAACAACTCCTTAAAATTTGAAAACCCTTAAGCTTCAACTATAGCAGTAACACCCTGACCACCGGCTGCACAAATAGAGATTAAACCGCGGCCACCACCATTTTGCTGAATAATTTTGGCCAATGTAGCTAAAATTCTAGCACCAGTTGCCGCAAATGGGTGACCGGTAGCCACACTTGAGCCTTTAACATTAAGCTTAGAGCGATCTATGCTCCCCAAGGATTGTGATAAGCCAAGCGTTGTCTTACAAAAATCATCACTTTCCCATGCCTTGAGAGTACATAATACTTGCGCAGCAAAAGCTTCATGTATTTCATAGAAGTCAAAATCTTGTAGCGTTAAACCGGCGCGCTCAAGTAATCTTGGGACAGCGTAGGCGGGGGCCATCAATAAACCCTCGCTATTTTCTCCCTGAGAGTAAAAATCGACTGCAGCAACTTCGCTGTGAGTTAAATAGGCTTGAACAGGAAGGTTACGCTGATCAGCCCAATCTTCACTTGCCAGTAAAACACAGGCCGCACCATCAGTCAGTGTCGTAGAATTAGCCGCGGTTAGGGTGCCTGATTTGCGATCAAAAGCGGGCCTTAACTGAGCTAATTTTTCCAGGGGTGTGTTGCGCATAATGCCGTCCCGCTCCACACTGTTAAACGGTGACATAAGATCGTTAAAAAAGCCATTATCATAGGCCGCAATTAAATTTTGATGGCTATCAAAGGTCAGCTGGTCTTGTTCTTCTCTAGTGACTTTCCAATGTTTTGCCATCAACTCGCAATGTTGTCCCATAGAAAGTCCGGTTCTGGGCTCAACATTGGCAGGAATTTCAGGGAGAATAAAACGCGGTCTAAATCGGGTCAAAATTTTAAGTTTTTGACCCAATGTTTTGGCGCGATTTAGATCGAGCAACATCTGTCTGTAGGATTCATTAACCCCAATCGGAACATCACTTGCGGTATCAGCGCCGCCGGCTATAGCGCAATCAATTTGTCCTAGAGCGATTTTGTTGGCTGCTAAGATAGCGGCTTCTAGACCAGTACCACAGGCCTGCTGAACATCATAAGCTGGCGTACGTGGCGATAAACCACAGCTTAAAGTGGCTTCTCGCGCCAAATTAAAATCTCTGGTGTGTTTCATTACCGCGCCAGCAGCCACTTCACCTAAGCGTTCGCCCTCAAGATCAAATCGCTTAACTAAGCCCTGTAATGAAGCGCTTAACATATCAAAGTTAGACGCGTCTTTGTATGACGTATGACTACGAACAAAGGGAATCCTATTGCCACCAATAATGGCTACTCTGCGGGTGCTTTCCATAAGTTTTACTCATCCTTAATCGATTATTAAACATTGTAACTAAACACTACACTAACATTAGATAAATAAAATGACGAATTCATTGGTACTTCAAAAAATTAATGTGGCATTTGGGTCAATTCATATTAAGTAATCTTTGCTAAAGTAGATATGATAACTACTCAGCATGCAGAGTTTTAATTAAGGATATAATAATGGGTGATAAATATTTGGAATTTGCTAATTCCAAGATGGGTAAATCAATTGTGTCGATACTTGGGTTGCCTAAGCCGCCAAGATTGATAAGAGAAGATGCCAATAATTCCCATTATTTATCTGGAAATCTAATCTGCGGGTCCACCGATGGTGCTCTTTATGGTACTCAAATAAAACAATCTCTTGAGGCAACAGACTTAATTTTAGTCGGTGAAGAAACCCAGTCTTGCGACCTAGTATTCGATGCTAGCGGTTTAAGGAACACGGATCAGGCAATAAAACTTTATCAATTTTTCCATAATAATATTTCAAAATTACCTCGTTGCGGACGAGTAGTTATTATTGGTCAGCAACCCAGTCACATTGACAATGTTGAGCATGCCATTGCTCAAAGAGGTTTAGTGGGTTTTGTAAAATCAGTGGCCAAAGAAATAGGGCGTAAAGGTGCAACTGCTAATTTAATTTATCTCAATGGTTTTGGACATAAGGGTTTGGCCGCGCCCCTAAGATTTTTACTATCTGCTGGCTGTGCCTTCACTAATGGTCAGGTTATCAGTCTGTCCACGCCGGTCACTGAAATACTGTCCGAACACAATTGGCAACAGCCTCTAAAGGGAAAGTCAGTTGTGGTGACAGGGGCCGCTCGAGGAATTGGTTTGGCTATGAGTCAGGTATTGGCTCGTGATGGCGCCAAAGTTATAGGGGTTGATGTGCCTCAAGCGCAAGATCAGCTCGAAAAGGCGATGTCCGAGCTAGACGGTATAGCCTTGGCGTTGGATATTACTGCTGATGACGCGCCTCAACTATTGATTGATTGTTGTGCACAGCAGGGCGAAAAGTTACAGGCTGTGGTACATAACGCTGGAATTACTCGCGATAAGATGTTGTCGCGAATGACCCAACAACAGTGGCAGTTATTAGTTGATATTAATATAGGAAGTATTCAAAAAATTAATCAAGCTTTACTCTCCACAAAAATGCTAGATCAAGGTGGAAGAATTGTGGGCGTAGCCTCAATCAGCGGTATTGCCGGCAACCTCGGCCAAAGTAATTATGCCTATTCAAAGTCAGCAGTGATTGGCATGGTGGAAAGTATGGCGCCGTCCTGTGCAGAACGGGGAATAACTATTAATGCGGTTGCCCCTGGATTTATAGAAACTAAGATGACAGCGGCAATTCCATTTGCTACACGCCAATTTGGTCGACGTCTGTGTTCTTTAAGTCAGGGAGGATTGCCACAAGATGTAGCTGAGGTTGTTGCTTTTTACCTTAGCCCTCAGGCATCAGGTATTAATGGCAATATAGTGCGCGTATGTGGCCAAAATATTATGGGCGCTTAACAATAACGCCCACAATATGCCAGCCATTAGTTAGATGCGTGAAGTTCGTGGTTAAGCTCAACAGCGGATTTATTGGTTAAACATTCCACTGTACCCGTCACTGAATTGCGTCTAAATAGCAGATCACTTTTGCCCGCTAGATCTCTTGCTTTAACTTTTCCAGTAGGCTGCTTATTGTCATCTAGCATGGTGACAATAGTGCCAGCGGTAATATAAAGGCCTGCTTCTAAAGTGCAGCGATCACCCAGTGGAATACCCAGACCTGAGTTAGCGCCCAATAGGCATTTTTCACCCATAGCAATCACCATATTGCCGCCACCTGATAGGGTGCCCATAACTGAAGCACCGCCACCCACATCGGTGCCAGCACCACAGAATACGCCAGCAGACACACGACCCTCGATCATATTGGGGCCCTCAGTGCCTGCATTGAAGTTAATAAAGCCCTCATGCATAACCGTAGTGCCTTCACCCACATAGGCGCCTAAGCGAACTCTTGAGGTGTCAGCAATACGCACCCCTGAAGGTACAACGTAGTCGACCAGTTTAGGGAATTTATCAACGCAATTTACACTAAGAGAATTACCAGAGGCTCTGGCTTCAAGCATTCTAGCGGGCAAATCATCTATATCGATTGCGCCCTCGTTGGTCCAAGCCACATTCTTAAGTGCGCCAAAAATTCCGGTTAAGTCAGTGCCGTGGGGTTTTACTAAGCGATGGCTTAAAAGATGAAGTTTGAGGTAGCCTTGAGGAACAGACGTAGGCGCACTGTCCTGCTTTAATATAACCACAGCCAGAGGACGATTACCGCTTTTAAGGCTATTAATCGTTGCCGCAAGATCGCTATAACCGTTTTCTTCTAATGCAGTCTGAAGCGCGGTTAGTTGATCCTTAGTCGGATCAATATCTGTGGTTTCACCAAAAATCCCAGTGACTAAATTTGCCAGTTTGGGCTCTGGATTAAGCACGGGGCAAGGATAGAAAACTTCAAGCCACTCACCGCGACTATTTTTGGTGCCTGCGCCAATGGCGAAGCTGTAAAGGTTACTCATAATGTGACTCTTTATCTTAAAATTATCTTAGTTAAAGATACCTTGGTAGATATCCGAATTAAATCCAATAGTGATTGTATCATTTACAACCAGTACAGGTCGCTTAATCAAGGTTGGATTTTTTACCAACAGAGCAACAATGTTCTCAGAATTTACCGATTGCTGTGCTTCGGGTTCTAAATTGCGCCAGCTAGTGCTGCGTTTATTGAGAATCTTATCCCATGCAACAGTTTTCAACCAATCGTTAATCGTTTCAGTCTCTAGACCCTGTTTGCGAAAATCGTGGAAGCTATAGTCAATATTGTGCGTTTCTAGCCAGTTTTTGGCTTTCTTTACTGTATCGCAATTACTAATGCCGTAGAGAATCATAATATATCCTTATTTAGTTACTAGGCTTTATTGGCTTTAAACGGGTTTTTGCGATTGGGGTAGCAGCTAGTGCAGATGTCGCAAACTCTTCCATCACAGCCACGAGCACTGCAAAACTCTCGCCCATAAAAAATAATTTGTAAGTGTAGTTTGTTCCAGTACTCTTTGGGGAATAGTTTTTTTAAATCTCTTTCTGTTTGGCTTACGTTTTTACCCTTCGTCAACCCCCAACGCTGGGCTAAACGATGAATATGGGTGTCCACCGGAAAGGCAGGGTGCCCAAAGCCCTGAGACATAACAACACTAGCGGTTTTGTGGCCTACACCGGGGAGTGTTTCTAGGGCATCCATGTCCTCGGGTACTTGCCCCTGGTAGTGTTCGACCAGAATTTTTGAAAGATTTGAAATCGCTTTAGATTTCTGCGGTGCCAGTCCACAGGGTCTGACGATTTTATAAATTTCATCTACATCAACATGCTGCATGGTTTCGGCGCTATTACCGAGCTTAAAAAGTGCAGGTGTGACCTGATTGACGCGCTCATCAGTGCACTGGGCGCTTAAAAGAACGGCGACCAATAATTCGAAGTGATTATTGTGATCTAAGGGCACAGGGGTTTCAGGATAGAGTTCCGTTAATCGTTTCAATACTAATTGTGCGCGCTCTTTCTTTAGCATAATCGGCGACTCTTTATTTAATGCTTTGTGTAAAACGCGCTATGCGCTCAGCGGCTTCGATACAATCGTTTAGATCCGGCACCAAGGCTAATCTGATACGATTTTGTCCAGGGTTACCCATTTCAGTTTTTCTAGATATAAAGCTTCCCGGTAATACAGTAAGGTTCTCCTGCGCATAGAGATTTCTGGCAAAGGTTACATCATCGATGGGTGTCTTTGGCCACAAATAAAAACCTGCGGGTGGCATATTAAACTCAAGGATACCCTCTAGAATTTTGCCTACCGCATCAAATTTTTCTCGATATAAGTCTCGATTTTCTTGGACATGGCGCTCATCACGCCAAGCAGCAATAGAGGCTTGCTGAACCGGGAGTGAAAGGGCGCAACCATGATAGGTTCGGTAGCGAAAAAAGAAGTCCAATAGCCGGGCATTACCGGCGACAAAGCCAGAGCGCAATCCGGGTAGGTTCGAGCGTTTGGAAAGACTATGAAAAACAATACAGCGATCAAATTTCTCTCTACCCAGTTGTTGGCAGGCATCAAGGAGTCCAAGTGGTGGATTTTTTTCATCTCTGTAAAGTTCTGAATAGCATTCATCATTGGAAACTATAAAATCATATTGATCTGCAAGTTCTAAAGCTCTTTTGTAATAGGCCAGCGAGAGGGTTGCACCGGTTGGATTACCCGGAGCGCAAAGTTGTAATAGTTGACAGCGTTGCCAGACTGCTTCCGGTACTCTGTCTAAGTTAGGGATAAAGTCATCTTCATTGTTACAGTTCAAGTAGTGAGTATCCGCGCCAGCCAGCAGAGCTGCACCCTCATAGATTTGATAGCAGGGATTTGGACAAACAACCAACGGTTTGGCCGTTTTGTTTTTGTCTACTACGGCCTGTGTAAAGGCAAATAAAGCTTCTCGCGTTCCAGCCACTGGAAGTACGTTAGATTCTGCATCAAGGGATGTTTTCGATAAGTTAAACCGCTTAATGGCCCAATAGGCTATAACTTCTCTTAATTCTGAAATACCTTTTGTGGAAGGGTAATTACCAAGCCCATCAATGGCATTGCACAGAGTTTGTTTAACAAAGTCAGGCGCAGGATGCTTGGGTTCGCCCACGGATAACATGATTGGATCAAGGTCGAGATTAGGTGTTACCCCAGCTTTTAAGTCTTTAAGCTTTTCAAAAGGGTAGGGTTGAAGGTCCTTGAAATACGGATTCATAATAGTTACCGCGCAATTTTGATGGATTGAAAATTTGGCTCTTGTTCGGATTCTTTATTACGTGAGTCTAGTTCGTTACGGATGGTTTGCTTAATTTTTTCACCTAAAGCTTCATCCTCAATGGGTTGATTATTTTGAGTCATTAGATAAAAAGTATCCTCAACCCGTTCACCCAAGGTTGATATCTTGGCATTGTATAGAACTAGATCAAAGCGCGAAAAGATATTAGCTATATGAGCCAACAACCCCGGTCTGTCGGGTGTTATTACTTGCAATACACTGGTATCCGTTTCGCTGTCATTTCTCAGTGTTACCTTGGTTTTCATAGTAAAGTTTTTTAACTGCCTTGAGGTGCGGCGAGAAACATTGAGATTTATTTTTTCTGGCGATTGTATGGCGGCAGTTAGATTATCGATAATATTCTTACAGAATTTTTTATTATTACCCACGGGAAGGCCATGATCATCTAACACATAAAATACATCAAAGGTACGGTTGTCACTGGTAGTTTGTAGTCGCGCGTCTTGAATAGTTAAGCCTGACTTATCCAAAACAGCAGCAATCATGGCAAATAAATCTTTAGTACTTTTTGTGTGTAAAAAAATCTGTGTGGCAACAGGAACTTCAGCGCCCACATCACGAACTTGAATAACGGGTCGGTTGTCGACTCCATCAATAATGCCTTTAGTGAAAAAAGCAATATCTACAGCCCGCTCACGCAAAAAGAATTGATCATCGACATCGCCCCAGACCTTATTTGCCTCTGCTTCATTAACAGACTGATGTTGCAGTATTTTTAACACTGAATTCTTCGCATCATTTACCCAAGCTTCTCTATTTGTCGGTTGATCCAGACCTGACTGAAGTACTTGCTTTGTTTCGAAGTATAGGTTGCTCATCAGAGCGCCTTTCCACTCGGTCCAAAGTCTCGGGTTGGTAGCATTGATGTCAGCAACGGTTAATACCCAGAGGTGATCTAGATGTCTTTGATCGCGAACATGTTTAGCAAATTTATAGATCACATCTGGATCAGAAGTGTCTTCTCGCTGAGAGATAGTCGACATCAAGAGATGATTTTCAATTAACCACTGCAGTAGCAAGATTTCCTGTGCCTGAAGCCCATGACGCTCTCCAAACTCAGCTACATCAACCGCGCCCAAAATAGAATGATCTCCACCACGGCCCTTAGCAATATCATGATAAAGAGCGGCAATAATAATAAGCTCAGGTTTGGGTAAGTTATTGAATATATGGGCAGAGACCGGAAACTTTGCAGCCTCTTCTGGCTGAACGAGACGACGAATATTAGTAATTAATTCTAGAGTATGGACGTCCACTGGATAGATGTGGAACAAGTCATGCTGTGTTTGCCCGACAATTTTACCAAATTCAGGCAAATAACTGCCTAGAATGCCATAGCGATTCATAAGTTTTAAATGAATAGACAGCTTGAAGGGTGAACGCAAAAACCGCATAAATAGTTCACGATTAACCGGATCTTCTCTAAATCCTTTATTGATTAGGTTTCTGTGTAAGCGCAGCTGACGTATAGCTGAGGCTCGAATGCCTTTTAAGCTTTCAGTTTCACCGAGAATAACAAACAACTCCAAAAGGGCAGAGGGATGCTTGGTAAATAAATCATCATCTATGGTATCTAGATAATCATCTTTTATAACAAACCGCTCATTAACCTGTGTAACCACCTTTATTTTGTTTTTACGGTAAATAGCTTCATCTAAATATTGCTGAAGTACATCGGTAAGCTCTCTTATGGATAAAACGGTCTGATAATAACGTTGCATGAATTTTTCAACAGCTAGCTTATCCTTGCTATCAGAATAGCCGAGCATGGTGGCTAGTTTACGTTGATGATCAAATAGAAGACGTTCTTCTGGGCGCTCGGCCAAATAGTGAAGTCCATATCTTACTTTCCATAGAAACTCTTCATCTTTACGAAGCGTTAAATACTCTTCCTCTGACAGAAACCCTTGGTAAACTAGTTGGGAGCGGCGGTGAAGGTCAAAGTGACGTTTTGCAGTCCAATCAATAAGTTGGATATCCCTAAGTCCACCCGGGGCCTCTTTTAAATTGGGCTCTAGGTTATATTCTGTATCCTGATGCTTGTGATGGCGAGCAATCTGCTCATCAATTTTACCCTTATAAAATTTGGCTGAACGCCATATTTTTTTCGGCCCGGTTTTCTTAAGTATTAGTTGTAAAAGGTCGCTATTTCCACAAACTAAACGCGTTTCCATAATATTGGTAGCCACTGATATATCAGATTTCGCCTCATCAATACATTGGGAAATAGAACGAACACTATGACCAATTTTAAGCTGGATATCCCATAGAAATGTGATGAACATTTCAATGCGCTCTCGATATTTTTTTGAAAAGTCTTTGCGCATTAAAATAAGAAGATCAATATCAGAGTGGGGGTGTAATTCACCTCGCCCATAGCCGCCCACAGCAATCAAGCTAATATCCTCGTCCCAGTCGTATTGATGCCAGGCGTACCACAAAAGAACATCGGCAAATTGGGATGCTTCATTAACGAGAGCTCGAGCATCTTCACCCTCCAAAAAACGGTTATCAAAGTGATTTTTAGCGGCGCTCAACGCATCTTTGAAAACATTGATAGGGTTTTTAGATTCAAGGTCGACAATAAAACGTTTTTGATCAAAAAAAATGGGTGCCCGATTAGTAGGTTGCAGCGGCTTGTCAGAGGGAATAATTGGCATAAAAGATCACTATGGCTGCGCAGTTGAATGAGTTAAATTAAAATTATCGGACAGACTAAAAATTTTCTTCTTGTCTCGCGGTAAAGACTTCAACACCATTTTCAGTCACAAGCATGGTGTGTTCCCACTGGGAGGAGAGGCGTCCATCTTTTGTTTCAACCGTCCAACCGTCTCTTTTAAGCTTGGTTTGATATCTACCGGCATTGACCATAGGCTCAATGGTAAAGGTCATACCTTCTTTTAGTTCTAATCCAGTGCCTGGTTTGCCGTAATGCAGGATTTGCGGTTCCTGATGAAACTCATCACCTATACCATGTCCACAATAGTCACGAACAACGGAGTAATAGTTAGCCTCCGCATGTGTTTGGATAGCATGACCAATATCCCCAAGTCTCACACCAGGTTTAACCATTTCTATGCCCTTGTACAAACACTCTTGGGATACTTTGATGAGTTTTTTTGCATGTTCAGGGGCATCACCAACAATATACATTTTGCTAGTATCACCGTACCAGCCGTCTTTAATGACAGTAACATCAATGTTGACAATGTCGCCTTTCTTTAATATTTTTTTCTCAGAAGGTATGCCGTGACACACAACCTGATTAACTGAAGTGCATATTGATTTTGGAAAGCCTCTGTAGCCTAAACAGGCAGGAATGGCCTTTTGTGTCTGAACTATATGATCGTGGCATATACGGTCTAAATCTTCAGTAGATGCTCCCGGCACTACATATTCACCAATTAGCTCAAGTACTTCAGCTGCCAGCTTTCCTGCTACACGCATTTTGGCAATTTGCTCTGGGGTTCTAAGATTTATAGACATTACAATTCTCTATTATTAGATGGTGACTATTGTAACCAATCTAGAAGCAATTGCGGGAGTCAATATTCAAAAATAATCCATTAGAAATAGCCAAAAAAACAAGATTACTCTCTTTTTGCAAAATAACATCTTGAAAACTGCAAATTTAGTGCTTTTTTCTTTATATGAAAAGGCGTTTATGGTATAAAGCGCGCCGATAAGCAATAAGCCTATCGACTTAATTAAATTATTGATACTTAACGACACACACATGTCGACACAATAACCTGGGTGCCTAACAGCAGTTTTGCCAAAGGGTTGGTTATTGGGATATGTGGAGGCCTAACCCCTAAAAGGAAAATATTATGTCTAAAGTTAGCATGCGAGATATGTTACAAGCAGGTGTCCATTTCGGTCACCAAACCCGTTTCTGGAATCCAAAAATGAGCCAGTTTATATTCGGCTCACGCAATAAAGTTCACGTTATTAATCTTGAAAATACTGTACCTGCTTTCAATGAAGCCCTCGAAGTACTTCGAGTGGAAGCTGCAAAAGGTAACCAGGTTCTTTTTGTTGGCACCAAGCGTGCAGCGAACAAGATTATTAAAGAGCAAGCAGAGCGTTGTGGAATGCCCTATGTTAGTCATCGCTGGTTGGGTGGAATGCTAACAAACTACAAAACTATCAGAGCATCAATACGTCGCTTTCGCGATCTTGAAACTCAGCAGAATGATGGTACGTTTGACAAAATCACCAAAAAAGAAGTCTTGATGCGTACTCGCATGAAAGACAAATTAGAGAATTCAATTGGCGGTATCAAGGACATGAACGGCTTGCCCGATATATTGTTCGTGGTAGACGTTGATCATGAGCGTATTGCTATTAATGAGGCTAATAAGCTAGGTATCCGTGTTGTCGGCATTGTAGATACAAACAGTGACCCAGACGGTGTCGATCATATTATTCCTGGTAATGATGATTCAATACGAGCTATTAAGTTATATGCTGCTTCAGTTGCTGACAGTATCTTAGAAGGCAAGGCACAGGCTGCATCTGTTACCAGTAAAGATGAGTTTGTTGAAGTTGATGAAAAGGCGGCTGCGAAAGTAACCTCAGAGCCTGTTGCTGAAGTTGTTGCAGAGTCTGTTGCTGAAGTTGTTGCAGAGCCTGTTGCTGAAGCTACAGCTAAAAAAGCACCGGCTAAAAAAGCACCGGCTAAGAAGCCAGCGGCTAAAAAAGCACCGGCTAAGAAGCCAGCGGCTAAAAAAGCACCGGCTAAGAAGCCAGCGGCTAAAAAAGCACCTGCTAAGAAGCCATCAGCTAAAAAAGAAGCAGAGTAATTCTAATATCGACCCACGGGCCGATTATGTAACAAAAATTACGGGGGCCATTTGCCCCCTTTTTTCTAACTGATTATATGTTTTAGAGAGGAATACAATGTCACAGGTAACAGCGTCCCTAGTTAAAGAGCTGCGAGATAGAACGGGTCTAGGAATGATGGAGTGCAAGCGTGCACTTACTCAATCAGAAGGAGATATCGATAAAGCGATTGAAGATTTACGCAAATCTAGCGGTATGAAAGCGGCTAAAAAAGCAGGCAGAACAGCAGCTGATGGTGTCGTTGCCTTTCGCGCAGAGGGTGGTTATGGTCTATTATTAGAAGTTAATAGTGAAACCGACTTTGTCGCCAGAGATGAGGGTTTTCAAGGCTTTGTTAACACTGTTTTAGATACTGCATTTAGTTCTAAGCAAACCGATATTGCAGCTTTAATGGCGGGTGATCTTGAAACTAATAGACAAGAACTGGTTCAAAAGATAGGCGAAAATATTTCACCGCGAAGAGTAAGTAGTGTAGAGGCTCCAGTAGTTGGTGGTTATGTTCACAGCAATAGTCGCATTGCGGTATTGGTCGGTTTAAGTGGCGGTACTGAAGAGTTGGCAAAAGATGTTGCAATGCATGTTGCTGCAGTTAATCCTACCGTTGTAAACTCAGATGATATGCCAGCGGATTTGGTTGCGGCAGAAAAAGAAATTTTTGCAGCTCAGGCAAGAGAAAGTGGTAAGCCAGAAGAAATTATTGAAAAAATGATTGTTGGTCGCGTTGCTAAATTCTTGAAAGAAAGTAGTCTTATTGATCAACCATTTGTAAAAGACCCAGATACTACAGTGGGTAAATTGGTTAAAGCAGAAGGTGCAGACGTACTATCCTTCGTTCGATTTGAAGTAGGTGAAGGAATCGAAGTCGAGGAAGTTGATTTTGCAGCTGAAGTGGCCGCTCAGGTTCAGGGTGCAAGCAGCTAAAATAGAGGAAGAGCAATGCCGATAACGATCAAAGAGAAACAGTACAAACGAATTTTACTCAAGCTAAGTGGCGAAGAGTTGATGGGAACAGAGGGTTTTGGAATTGACCCAAAGGTTCTTGATCGTATGGCCCTTGAAATAGGTCAGTTAGTCGGTATTGGTGTTCAAGTAGGTTTGGTTATTGGCGGCGGCAATTTATTTCGTGGCGCCGCACTTAACGCGGCAGGTATGGATCGTGTGACTGGCGATCATATGGGAATGTTGGCTACAGTAATGAACGCTCTGGCGATGCGAGACGCACTTGAGCGAACCAATATATCTACCCATGTAATGTCATCAATCCCTATGAGTGGTGTTGTAGAGCACTATGATCGTCGCCGAGCTATCCGCTATCTCAAAGATGGTGATGTGGTTATTTTTGCCGCAGGTACAGGAAATCCCTTTTTTACTACCGACTCTGCCGCCTGTCTTCGTGGCATTGAAATCAATGCAAACGTGGTTCTAAAGGCAACTAAGGTCGATGGCGTTTATTCTGCAGATCCTATGAAAGATCCCTCGGCAACACTTTATCAAAGATTGACTTATGATGAAGTTTTAAACAAACAACTTGGTGTTATGGATATGACGGCTATCTGCCTTTGTCGTGAACATAAAATGCCGCTCAGAGTGTTCCGGATGTCAAAATCTGGCGCTTTACTTAATTTGATTGTGGGTGGCGATGAAGGCACCTTAATTGATGAAGAATAAGTGAGGAAGTTAGGTGATTGAAGATTATAAAAAAGATGCAGAACAGCGTATGGCTAAGTCATTAGAGGCACTTGGTGGAGCTTTTAACAAAATTAGAACCGGAAGAGCTCATCCTAGCTTACTCAATGGTCTGTCGGTTGATTATTATGGAGTGGATACCCCTCTAAATCAGGCGGCATCAGTAACGGTTGAAGACTCTAGAACACTTTCTGTTACCCCTTTCGAAAAATCGTTGGTGCCAGCAATTGAAAAAGCCGTCATGAGATCTGAGTTAGGGCTAAACCCAAGCACGGCTGGGACTGTAATTCGTATCCCTCTACCACCCCTTACTGAAGAAACTAGACGAAGCTATGGTAAGCAAGCACGCCAAGAGGCTGAAAACTCTCGTGTTTCAATTAGAAATATTCGTCGTGATGTCTTGTCTGATATCAAAGATCTTTTAAAAGAAAAAGAAATCAGTGAGGATGAGGAACGCAAAGGACAAGATGATGTCCAAAAGATAACTGATCGATTTATCGCTAAGGTTGAAGACGCACTAGCGGCCAAAGAGAAGGACTTATTAGAGATCTAATGCTGTAGTTAAAATGAATAGCAAAGCAAAGACTTCGTTACATCCGTTAAAGCATGTTGCGATTATTATGGATGGTAATAATCGTTGGGCTAAACAACGTGGTCTATCAGGTATAGCGGGGCATAGAGCGGGTGCTGAGCGCATTCGTGATCTGCTCCCTTCAGCCCGAAATTTGGGCGTTCAAACTGTAAGTTTATTTGCCTTTAGCAGCGAAAATTGGCTTAGACCGCCGATGGAAGTTCGTGGTTTGATGTCGTTGTTTTCCACTTATCTTAAAAAAGAAGCTAAATTACTGCGGGATGATGGTATTAAGCTACGTGTTATTGGTAGTAAGGATAGATTTAGCGATCGTCTTAATCGACAAATTAAAGATGCTGAGCGCCTCACCGAATCAGGAGAGCTTAACTTACACCTTTACGTAGATTACGGTGGTCGCTGGGAAATTGCTCAAGCCGCAAAGAAAATGGCAGAACATATCGAAAAGGGCAGTCTATCATCCAATGATATTTCGGCAGATAACATAGATAGTTATTTTGTAGACAAAAGTTTAAGTGCTCCGGACTTATGTATTCGAACAGCGGGTGAGCAACGAATTAGTAATTTTATGTTATGGCAAATGGCATATGCTGAGTTATATTTTACCGACTGTTTTTGGCCAGATTTTGACAAAAATGCATTTGAGCATGCGGTAGAAGCCTATTATTCTAGACAAAGAAGATTTGGCACTAGATCCTCTGGTCAAGAGAATAATTAGCCAATTAATAGAGCCGGATAGGGGAGTTTATGTTTAAACAACGTTTTGCAACGGCTTCAGTATTAGCTCTTCTTTTCGCTGTCGCCTTAGTGTTTTTTTCAATTCATACCTTTGTAATTTTTATTATGCTGACCGTATTAGTTGCTGGGTGGGAATGGAGTGATCTTTCGCGTATTAAATCGAAAGTCGGAAAACTTCTTTTCCTCGTTGGACTATTCACTACTATGATTTTTTCCGCTGATTATGTGGGTATATTTACTCAGTTTGATCCATTAATTGGCTATAATATCTGTCTTGCTACGATGGTTCTCTGGGCAGTAATTTTTCTATGGCTTCAGGGTTATCCCTCCAGTGCCATTTTATGGTCACCACGACCAGTTATGATAGCGCTTGGTCTTGTGCTGCTTTCTGTAACATGGGTCGCTTTAGCATCAATAATTTCCCTTGATAACGGCCGTTTTCTGCTTTTATTGGCTGTGGCTATTATTGTTTTGGCAGATGTGGGTGGCTACATAGCGGGAAAAACATTCGGTCGCCATAAGTTGGCACCTACTATCAGCCCAGGAAAAACATGGGAAGGTCTTCTTGGTGGAATGTTTCTACAGTTTTTTTTAGTATTGCTCCTGACCTTATTTTTTGCAGATGTAAAGCTATTAAATCTTTGTTTACTGGTCTTTCCAGTGGCACTTTGCACCGTAATGGGTGATTTATTTGAAAGCATGTTAAAGCGACAAAGAGGCATTAAAGATAGTAGTAATCTTTTACCAGGTCATGGTGGATTTCTAGATCGTTTGGACGGGGTTATGGCTGCTTTACCCCTGTTTTTTATTATCATATTCAAAGCCAGCCCATTCTAGATTATGCACTCAGTTACTATATTAGGTGCAACGGGTTCCATAGGTGTAAGTACACTGGATGTGATTTCGCAGCACCCTGAAAAATATTCAATTTTTGCCTTAACTGGTTGTCGACAGCTTGAGAAGCTGGCGCAGCAGTCAGTTCAGCATAGCGCAAAATTTGCTGTTGTTACTGATGAACTTTCAGCCAAGAAACTTAGTATTTTGATTCAAGAGTTAAAGGGATCTACAGAAGTTATTTTTGGTAAAGATGCTCTCTCAGAAGTGGCGCGAAGCAACCAAGTTGATATTGTCATGGCTGCCATTGTTGGAGCTGAAGGACTATTACCAACCCTCTCTGCTGTAGAGTCAGGAAAAAAAGTCCTATTAGCTAATAAAGAATCCTTGGTGATGGCGGGCTCAATATTTATGGCTGCGGTAAAACAAAATGGCGCCACATTATTGCCCATTGATAGCGAGCATAATGCAATTTTTCAATGTTTACCTCAAGACTATAGTGATGGTGATCGATCATCTATAAAGAAGCTTATTTTATCAGCCTCAGGTGGTCCATTTAGAACATGGGATACTGCAAAGATAGCGATGGCAACCCCAGCTCAAGCCTGTGCTCATCCCAACTGGAGTATGGGTAATAAAATATCAGTGGATTCAGCATCCATGATGAATAAAGGCCTAGAGTGTATAGAGGCGAAATGGTTGTTTGATACTAGTATGGATAGAATAGATGTACTTATCCATCCTCAGAGTATAGTTCACTCGTTAGTTCAATATGTTGATGGCTCGGTAATGGCTCAGCTTGGTAATCCAGATATGCGCACGCCAATAGCCTACGGGCTGGCATGGCCAAAAAGGTTACCCTCAGGTGTTGCGGATTTAAATCTGAGTGAGATCGCGCAATTATCCTTTGAGCCACCAGATATCGAAAAATTCCCTTGTCTGCAGATAGCCTATGATGCGGCAAAAGAGGGTGGTGACGCGCCAGCCATTTTAAATGCGGCTAATGAAATTGCGGTAGAAGCATTTCTTGATGGCAGAATTGGGTTTACAGCAATACCTAAAGTCGTTGAAAAGACCCTCGATTCATTTGATTTTTATGAACCACAATCACTTGCAGCTGTCCAAGACTCAGACAGCCGAGCAAGGGCCGCGGCTAGATCTTTGATTAAACGTTTAGAGTTTTAATATATGGCATTAATTGAAACATTATTTTATACCTTTATAGCCTTTGGGGTTTTGGTGACTTTTCATGAATTCGGTCACTTTTGGGTGGCTCGAAGGTGTAATGTCAGGGTTGAGAAATTCTCAATTGGTTTTGGCAAAAAATTATTTTCATGGCGTGATAAGCACAATACAGAATTTGTACTGGCAGCACTGCCTTTGGGTGGCTATGTAAAAATGCTAGATGAAAGAGAGGGCGATATAGCGACTGAAGATCGCATCTATGCATTTACTCAAAAAACTGTTTTACAGAGAATAGCTATTATTAGTGCAGGTCCTTTAGCAAATTTCTTGCTAGCTATTATTGTTTATTGGTTTCTTTTTCTAGGTGGAGAAAAAGGACTTGCGCCGGTTATAGGCGATATTAGTGAGTTGTCCCTGGCCAGTCAGGCTGGGCTTCAGGTCGGTATGGAAATTACGGCAGTTGGCCAAGTTACAACCACCACCTGGGGTGCGGTAAATCGTCAACTTTTTGATTTTATTGGTACTACAGGCGATATTCCTCTTACTGTGCGCTATGCAGATTCTATTTCACAGTTGCAAGTACTGATCCCAGTAGACTCTTGGCTTAGAGATGCTGATAATCCGTCACCATCAAGAGAGCTGGGGTTACAGCCCCCATTTGAATTTGAAGCACTTGTTTTAGGTCCTATCTTAGAATCTGGCGCTGGTTTCAGAGCTGGCTTACTCCAAGGTGACATCTTATTAGCAGTCAACGGTGAGGATATAACCAGTGCTGACGGTTTTATAGAACAGGTTTCAGCCTCCATTGATAAAGTGTTATTTATTGATCTTGAGAGACCTGCTATAAATACTGGCAATACTGAAACATTAACCATCGAAGTAATGCCTGAGCGTGTCTTAAAAAATGGCGAATTTGTTGGGCAGTTAGGGGTTCAGCTTGCGGTTAAAGGTAATTATCCAGAGCAACTTATTCGACATATTGATCATGATCTACTCAGTGCGTTAGCCCGAGGGGTTGAGGAAACAGTAACTACTGCTGGGTTTATTCTTTCTTCTCTTGGAAAGCTTATTGTAGGTGATCTGTCAGCCAAAAATCTTAGCGGTCCAATTACTATCGCTAAAATGGCAGGTGATACAGCAAAAGCCGGCATAGATAATTTTATTCGCTTTATAGCCATTCTAAGTATAATGCTAGGCGTTATGAATTTACTGCCAATACCAGTGCTTGATGGCGGGCATTTGGTTTATTGTGTAGTCGAATGGATTAAAGGTTCGCCTGTCTCTGACCAGGTGCAAATAATCGGTTATAAAATTGGCTTCTTTTTATTAATTAGTCTGATGATTTTTGCGACGTTTAATGACCTTATGAGACCTTTTTAGACCTTTTTAGACCATTGCAATTAAACCCTTAAAATAAAATTACAAATAGGCAGAATTTAAATACATGAAACGACTATTTTTAGGCCTCTGCCTTGCTCTATTTGGCCATATATCACTGGCAACTGATACGCTGTTTCAAGTATCAGATATTCGTATTGAAGGATTACAGCGAGTTTCTGCTGGTACAGTTTTTTCAGCATTGCCAATAAATGTAGGTGATCAAGTAGATCAGTCATCTATAAGAGAGGCTTCTAGATCTATTTTTGGTACTGGTTTTTTTGCTGATGTCGCCATGGCTCAGGAAAATGGCGTCCTAGTGATTGTTTTGAAAGAAAGACCAGCCATTAGTGAGATTAATCTTGAAGGCAATAAAGTCATTGAATCGGAACAGTTGTTTGATGCGCTGACTGATAATGGTTTATCTGAGGGACAAATATTTCGCCAATCTATTCTTGACGGAATGTCTCAGGAGCTTCAGCGACAATATGTCTCTCAAGGCCGCTATGGTGCAGTGGTTACTAGTAAAGTGGAAGAGTTGCCTAGAAATCGTGTGGTAATTAACATTGATGTAGATGAGGGTAGTGTCGCTAAAATAAGACATATTAATATTATTGGTAATAAAAGTTTTAGTGAAAAAGACCTGCGTGAGGATTTTGAGCTAAATGAAACCGGTTTTTGGTCTTGGTTAACAAGTAATGATAAATATTCACGTGAAAAGCTAACAGGTGATATTGAAAATCTTGAGACCTGGTATCTGGATCGTGGTTATTTGGCTTTCGAAATAAAAAATACTCAGGTATCCGTAAGCGCAGATAAAGAATCAGTTTATATTACGATTACCCTTGACGAGGGTGAAACCTATTCTATAAGTGATATTGAATTGTCTGGTGAACTTAAATTGCCGGAATCCGATATTCGCGCAATGATATTGATGCGAAAGGGAATGAGATTTTCCCAGGCCTTAATGACCGCATCAACCGAGCTAATTACACGTCGTCTTGGCAACGAGGGTTATACCTTCGCAAAAGTTGATGCTTACCCTGATTTAAATAAAGAAGATAATACTGCTAAAGTCACCTTTGTAATTATTCCTGGGATGCGAGCCTATGTACGTCGGATTGAGTTTAGAGGTAATACAAAAACTCAGGACGATGTTCTTCGTCGCGAGATGCGTCAAATGGAAGGATCTTCAGCTAATAATTCGTTGATTGATTTATCAAAGGTTCGTTTAGAGCGTTTGGGTTATTTTAAGGGTGTCGAAGTAGAAACTATTCCGGTTCCAAGTGTAAATGACCAAATTGACGTAATTTATACCGTAGAGGAGCAACCCTCTGGGTCGGTTGGAGCAAGTATTGGTTATGCCCAAGGTTATGGCATGGTGTTAGGCGCTAATTTAAGCGAAAATAATTTTTTAGGTACCGGTAAAAAAGTGACTGTAGCAATAAACCGAAGCACCTATCAGGATTCACTAAACCTAAGTTTTTCTGAGCCGTATTTCACTGTTGATGGCGTTAATGTTGGCTACAGTATTTTCTCGCGAGACACTGATTACGATCAGATTAATGTATCCAGCTTTTCAACAAACTCAAAAGGCGCCAATGTTAACTGGGGTTATCCAATTTCTGAAGTAGAGCGTGTAGGTTTTGGAGTGGGCTTTGAAAATCTTGAAATTCGATCAGGCAATTATTCCTCAAGCGAAATAAGGAATTTCATTAATGCCAATGGTAGTAATTTTGATGTGTTTAATTTAAACCTTAATTGGTCAAAATCAACCCTCAATCGCGGTATGTTTGCCACCAGAGGTGCTTCACAAAGAGTCGCTTTGAATTTTGCATTACCAGGCTCTGGATTAGAGTATTATAAGATGACCTACAAGGGCCAGTACTTGCGTGGTCTAACTCGCTCGCTGACCCTGAAACTTCGCGCAGATCTGGGCTTGGGCGAAAGTTATGGTGATACTACTCAACTACCATTTTTCAAAAATTTCTATGGTGGTGGTTTCGGCTCAGTAAGAGGTTTTGAGAGAAATTCACTGGGGCCACAGGATACTCCATGCTCTGGTGATGATGAATCATGTTCTACTTCCTCGATATACAGTACTCCTGATCCAATTGGTGGAAATGTTCAAATAGAATTTGGTGCTGAGATTATTTTTCCAATGCCCTTTATTAAGGATAATCGATCAATGCAATCAGCGTTTTTTCTTGATGTAGGGAATATTTTTAATACCAAATGCGGTGAGACACAAATAAACTGCTTTAAACCAGATGTAGGTGAGTTAAGATACTCTGTAGGCATAGGTGCAACTTGGTTGAGTGCAATGGGGCCGCTAACGTTTAGTTTTGCAAAGCCATTAAATGCTAGTGATTATGATGAAACGGAAATGTTTCAATTTTCGTTAGGTAATCAGTTCTAATTTTCAAGATAAGGTTAAAAAATATGAAAACTAACACATTTAAAATTTTTGGATTGATGGCAATTGTTGCCTTTGTCTTCTCTGTATCATTTGTCAAAGCAGCAGATCCTCAGTCAGAAAAATTGGCAGTGGTTGATGCTAGAGTTGCTATTTTTAGCTCTAATGCGGCACAAAATGCACTCAAAGTATTCGAAGAAAGTGCTGATTTTATTAGTTTAAAAGCCAAATATGAGAGTTCTTCTGCTGATTTCCAAGCTATGGCGAAAGAAGCTGAAACCAAGCGTCTTACTTGGTCGCAAGAAGAGCTGGCCGAACATCAAAAGAAAATGAGCTATGTTAAAGCTGATGCTGAATTAGCCATTCAAAAAATTACAGCGGAGCAAAAGCAATTAGAGCAGCGAATCCTGCAAGATCTAGCCCCCTTTGTTGAACAAGCACTTCAGGAAATTGTCAAAGAGGAAGGTATCTCGATTTTATTAAGAGCAGAATCAGTACTGCTTGCTACTCCAGAGACGTCGATTACAGGCAAGGTAGCAGCTCGTATTGACGCTAAAACCAAACCTAAAGCAGATTCTGAGTAATATTACTCATTGGATAATTCGATGATGACCTCCTATACCTTAAAGCAAATAGCATCATTCCTTGATGCTAAGGTCAAGGGAGATGAGGATTTTACGATTACTGGGCTGGGAGCGCTAGAATCTGCCGAGCCTACTGATATAGCCTTTTTAGGAAGCCCTAAGTTTAAAAAGCAGTTAGCTAACTGTCGTGCTGGGGCGGTTATCCTAGAGCAAGCTCAGTCGGATTGTTTTAAGGGTAACTGTTTAATTGTAAAAGACGCCTATCTCAGCTATGCCAAAATTAGTGCATGGTTTGACAGCGCCCCTACAGTACCAAAAGAAATTCATAAAAGTGCTGTTATAGATCCATCAGCTATTATCGGTGATGAAGTTTCTGTTGGCCCCAATGTGGTGATTGAGTCTAATGTTCGAATTGGATCAGGAACAGATATTAAAGCTAATACCTTTATTGGTTCTGGGTCTGAAATAGGTGAGGGAAGTAGTGTAGCGGCCAATGTTTCGATCTATCATAATGTTCGTATTGGCTCTAGGGTAAAAATTCACAGTGGTGCGGTCATTGGTGCTGATGGCTTTGGGTTTGCATCTAAAGGCAAACTGGGTTGGCAAAAAATCAGTCAAATTGGCGGCGTAGTGATTGGTGATGATGTTGAGATTGGCGCCTGCACAACCATTGATAGAGGTGCAATCAATGACACGGTTATTGGCAATAGCGTAATATTAGATAACCATGTGCAAATAGCCCATAACGCTGAAATTGGCGATAACACTGCAATGGCGGCTTATTCTGGTGTTGCAGGTAGTACAGTTTTAGGTAAAAATTGTTTGCTTGCTGCCGGTGCCCATGTAGTGGGGCATGCAAGTTTATGTGACAATGTACAGGTAATGGCGCACAGCTTGGTGTTTAAAAATATTAAACAACCTGACTCCTATTCAAATGGGGCAATGCCTTTAATGACAACCGCCGAATGGTCAAAAAATTCAGTGCGTATGAGTCAGTTGAACTCCATTTCACAGCGATTAAAAAAATTAGAAAAAAAAGATTAATATTTTAGATAGCAATTATATTCTTACGAATGGACATAACTAATGAACGTAAATGAAATAATGAAGCTTCTACCTCATAGATACCCGTTTTTATTGGTTGATAGAGTGGAAGAGATCGAAGCCAATAAGCGAATTGTTGCCTATAAAAATATTAGTTTTAATGAGGATGTTTTTAACGGCCACTTCCCAGGAGCCCCCATTTTTCCGGGCGTTATGATTGTTGAAGCTTTGGCTCAGGCATCGGGAATATTAGGTTTTCACTCCTCGGGAATAACTGCAGATGACGGTAAATTGTTCTTATTTGCCGGTGTTGATAAAGCGCGGTTTAAAAAGCCCGTAGTACCTGGTGATAAGTTGGTCCTAACATCAGAAGTAGATACCGTAAAACGCCATATGTGGCGTTTTAACACCAGTGCCTCTGTGGATGGTAAAGTCTGCTGTGAAGCTACCTTACTTTGCGCTTTTCAGGATAGAGACAAAGTAGTGTGATTGACTCTACTGCAATCATAGATCCCAAGGCGAAAATTGGCGAAAACGTTAGTATTGGTCCTTGGACAGTGATAGGTCCCGATGTTGAAATTGGCGACAACTGTTCTATTGCCTCCCATGTCGTGATTCGTGGACCCTCAATTATTGGTGCCAATAACAAGATTTACCAGTTTTCAACGATTGGCGATGATACCCCTGATCTAAAATATAAAGGCGAGCCCACGAAACTTATTATTGGTAATGATAATGTGATTCGTGAGGGCGTTACTATCCATCGCGGCACGGTTCAAGATAAGGGTGAAACGGTAATTGGTAACCATAATTTACTGATGGCCTATGCCCATGTCGGGCATGACTCAGTAATCGGTGATCATGTAATTATGGTCAATAATTCTAGCCTTGCCGGTCATGTAATTGTGGGCGATTGGGCCATACTTTCTGGGTATGCGCTCATTCATCAATATGTTTCTATTGGTGCTCATAGTTTTGTCGGTCCTGCTGCCTTTAGTTACCATGATATCCCCGCTTTTGTGACCGCTTTTGGTAGCCCCGCAGAACCAAGAACTATTAATAAAGAAGGCCTAAAGCGTCGTGGATTTAGCGCCGATCAAATTGCTCTGGCCAATAAAGCCTATAAGCTACTCTATCGCCGAGGTCTATCATTAGAGGAAGCCATAGAAGCCATTGCTAAACTGGGTGATGATGCTGTAATTACAGTGTTTCTCGAATCATTAAAAGCCTCTACCCGCGGTATTATTCGCTAGGCTATGGCTGAAGTGGTGGAAGTGGTAAAAGTGGTGGAAGCTCCTGTTTTTGCCATTGTCGCAGGTGAAACATCTGGTGACTTACTAGGTGCAGATCTAATACAGGGATTAAAGAAGCAATACCCCAATGCTGTTTTTGAAGGTATTGGCGGGCCAAAAATGATAGCTCAAGGTTTCAACTCCCTGTTTGACATGGAAAGGCTTTCAGTGATGGGTCTCTGGGAGCCGTTAAAAAGGCTACCCGAACTTTTATCTATACGTCGTTCAATTATCAAGCGTTATTCAGCAAACAAACCTGTGGTCTTTATCGGCATAGATTCTCCCGACTTTAACGGAAAAATTGAGCAAAAGCTTCGGACTAATGGCATCAAATCTGTTCATTATGTCAGTCCTTCGGTTTGGGCATGGCGTCAGGGACGAATCAAAAATATTAAACGCTCAGTGGATTTGATGCTGACATTGTTTCCCTTTGAAGCAGAATTTTATCAGCGTCATCAGGTGCCTGTTACCTATGTCGGTCATCCTTTGGCAAAACAATTTCCCAAACAGCCAAATACTGTCAAAGCAAGGCAAGCATTAGGTCTAGACCCTAACAAGCCAACCCTTTGTATAATGCCGGGCAGTCGCAGTTCAGAAGTAGAATTAATGGCAGAGCTTTTAGTAGAAGCTGCCACTAAAGCTGGTCAACAAATAGGCAGCGAATTACAACTAATAATGCCAGCGGCTAATCAATCAAGATTTGATCAATTGCAGAAAATTCTTGACCCAAGATCAGACAAGGTAAGATTACTAAAACAGCAGTCCCATCAGGCAATGGAAGCCGCAGATGTGGTGTTGCTGACCTCTGGTACCACAGCCCTTGAAGCCATGTTACTTAAAAAGCCCATGGTGGTTGGCTACCGCATGAATTCACTATCCTTTAAATTAATGTCTGGGTTAATTAAAACCCCCTATGTTTCACTGCCTAATTTATTAGCCAATCAGCCTTTAGTCGCAGAATTAATTCAAGATAAGGCAACGGTTGAAAATTTATCGGCAGAGGTGGTTAAACTTTTCCAGCAAAATAGATCTGGATTGGTTGAAAAATTCGATGAAATACACCAGCAGTTATCCCTAGATTCAGCTAGTTTGGCAACCACTGCCATTTCACAACTTATAGCGGGTGAGTAGGGGTGGTTGATCAATGGCAACCCCCTCAAAACATAAAACTACTCGCGGGCGTGGATGAAGTAGGCAGAGGGCCTCTAGCAGGCGATGTAGTCACCGCTGCCGTTATTTTGCCCGCCAACCACAGTATTCAAGGTTTAGCCGACTCTAAAGCCCTGACAGCTCATCAGAGAGAAGTGCTGTATAAAGAAATCACAGAGCAGGCTATAGCCTACTGTGTGGCAAGAGCATCGGTCGCTGAAATTGATCAATACAATATTCTGCAATCGACCATGATGGCCATGCGCCGTGCGGTTATAGGTTTAAAAACACAGCCAGACTTCGTGGCTGTTGACGGTAATCGTTTGCCTACATGGGAATACAAAGCCGAAGCAGTAGTAAAGGGCGATGGACGGGTTGAAGTGATTAGTGCGGCATCGATTATTGCCAAGGTGGTGCGCGATGCGGAAATGGTCGCTTTTGATACTAAATACCCTGGCTATGGATTTGCCAAGAACAAAGGCTATGGTACCGCGCAACATATGGAAGCGCTTAAGCGTTTAGGAGCAACACCCATTCATCGGCGATCATTTGCACCGGTCAGTGAAAACTTGCTGCCAGAACAACAATCATTACTATAAAAACTATAATTTTAAACGCTTTGGCTTGAGTTAATTCAGTTGAAGCTATACATTAAATCTTTGATTACTTTTCATTATAAAGCGATTGTAAGTTGACCATTATGACCACTGAATTTGTCCATCTTCGCCTGCACTCCGAGTACTCCTTGGTTGATGGTCTGGTGCGTATTAAACCCCTAGCGGCGAAAGTAGCTGATATGGGTATGCCGGCAGTGGCAATCACTGATTTTAATAACTTTTTTGGCTTAATTAAGTTTTACAAGGCAGTTCAAGGCGCGGGTGTTAAGCCTATTTTGGGTGCTGATGTTTTACTCTCTGATCAAGACGAGGGCACTGCAACCCAGTTGGTTCTGTTGGCCGCCGATTTAAAGGGCTATAAAAACCTAACACAGCTTATTTCTCGTGCCTATCTTGAAGGTCAGCGTCAGGCAGTTCCGATTATTGATAAATCATGGTTATCAACTCATGGCGAGGGTCTAATCGCACTATCGGGTGGGCGTGGTGGCGAGGTTGGCGTAGCTTTAGTTTCTGGGCGTGATGCTGATGCTGAAAAAGCACTGCGCCAAATGATGGCTCTTTTCCCCGATCGTTTTTATCTGGAATTACAGCGCACCCATAGAGCAGACGAAGAAGACTATATTCACAGTGCGGTCGCCCTGGCGCAACGCTGTGAATGTCCAGTTGTTGCCACTAATGATGTTCGCTTTATCGAATCCAGTGAATTTGAAGCCCATGAGGCCAGAGTATGTATCTATGAGGGGCGTGCCTTAGACGATCCTCGCCGAGAGCGTCGTTATTCTGATAATCAGTACCTTAAAAGCCCTGAAGAAATGGCTGAGTTATTTAGTGATATCCCTGAGGCTATTGAAAACACAGTAGAAATTGCCAAGCGCTGCAATGTGGATTTAACCTTTGGCGAATATTCCTTGCCTGATTACCCGATTCCAGAGGGTATGACAATTGAAGAATTTCTAATTCAGGTTTCTGAGGAAGGGCTAGAGAAACGTTTAGTTAGTTTATTTGATACTAAATCAGACGATTTCCAACAAACTCGTGAAACCTATTATCAACGACTTAAATTTGAATTAGATATTATTATCCAGATGGGTTTCCCCGGCTATTTCCTAATTGTGATGGACTTTATTCGCTGGGCTAAAGACAACAAAATACCCGTTGGCCCCGGCCGCGGTTCTGGTGCGGGGTCATTGGTCGCCTATGCACTAAAAATTACCGACTTAGACCCTATAGAATACGATCTGCTATTTGAGCGATTTCTAAATCCAGAGCGAGTATCTCTGCCGGATTTTGATGTGGATTTCTGTATGGATGGGCGCGATAAAGTCATTGCCTATGTAGCAGAGCGTTATGGCCGTAATGCGGTATCCCAGATTGTGACTTTCGGCACCATGGCGGCTAAGGCTGTTGTGCGTGATGTTGCCCGAGTACAGGGTAAATCCTATGGCCTAGCCGACAAGCTATCGAAAATGATCCCCTTTGAAGTAGGCATGACGCTAGAAAAAGCCGTAGAAGAAGAGGATACATTACAAGAATTTTTAAAGCAGGATGATGAGGCCTCAGAAATTTGGTCCATGGCCCTGCAGCTAGAAGGTATATCAAGAAACTGTGGTAAGCACGCCGGTGGTGTTGTTATAGCACCCACAGAAATCACCGATTTTTCACCGATTTACTGTGATGATACCGGCTCAGGGATGGTAACGCAGTTTGATAAAAATGATGTAGAAGAGGCAGGGTTAATTAAGTTCGACTTTCTTGGTTTGCGTACCCTGACCATTATTGATTGGGCGGTACAGATGATCAATAAAGATCGAACGGCCAATAGTGAAGAATTGCTCAATATTGACCATATTCCACTGGATGATGCGCCAACCTTCCAGTTGATGCAGCGGGCGGAAACAACTGCGGTATTCCAGCTTGAATCCCGTGGTATGAAAGAACTGATTAAAAAGTTAGGTCCAGACCGCTTTGAAGATATTGTGGCACTGGTGGCACTATTTAGACCGGGTCCATTGCAGTCCGGTATGGTCGATGATTTCATCAATCGTAAAAAAGGCCGTGCCGAGGTTAGTTACCCCCATTCTCAATATCAGCATGAATGCCTAAAGCCTTCGCTAGAGCCTACCTATGGCATTATTCTTTACCAAGAACAGGTGATGCAGATTGCTCAGGTGATGGGCGGTTATACCCTCGGCGGTGCAGATTTGTTACGTCGAGCTATGGGTAAAAAGAAAGCCGATGAAATGGCCAAGCAGAGAGAGCTATTTGTTTCGGGTGCCATTGAAAAAGGCCACAGCGAATCACTGGCCTCCAATATTTTTGATCTTATGGAAAAATTTGCTGGATACGGATTTAACAAATCCCATTCGGCGGCCTATGCCTTAGTGGCTTATCAAACTGGCTGGTTAAAAACCCATTATCCAGCAGAGTTTATGGCGGCTACTATTTCCTCGGATATGGATAAAACCGATAAGGTAGTGACCTTTATTGATGAATGTCGAGCGATGGATTTAAATCTGTTGCCGCCAGATGTAAACAGAGGTAGGTACCAATTCAGTGTGGGCGACGAGGGTCAGGTTATCTATGGGCTAGGTGCTATTAAAGGACTGGGTGAAGGCCCGATTGAAAATATTATTGAATGCCGAGAACAGGGCGGCGCCTTTACCGATTTATTTGATTTTTGCGCCCGAGTCGATGGCAGAAAACTCAATAAAAGAGCGCTAGATGCATTGATTCGCAGTGGCGCACTGGATGAAATTGGCCCAGAAGGTGAAATAGGCTATCGCCGAGCAGTTATGCTAGCGGGCATGGATCAAGCCTTAAAAATGGCAGAACAACAGGCGCGAGATGCCAGTAGTGGTATGACTGATTTGTTCGGTGGTGCTATGGTCGAAAGCAAACAACAAAATCCTTATAAAAGTTTTCTAAATACTAAATCCTTTTCGGTAAAAGAGCGGTTGGGCGGCGAAAAAGATACCCTTGGTTTGTACTTAACCGGCCATCCAATCGATGAGTACGAAGATGAACTAAAACATATGTTGCCTCAGCGTATTGTTGATCTTCGTTCAGACAAAGAAAAATCCACCGTCTACGGAATGGTTGTGGGTATGCGAGTGCTTAAGAACAAGCGCGGCGATAGTTTTGCCTTTATTACCCTAGATGATAAAAGTGGCCGGCTTGAACTGTCGGTTTGGGCCGAGCAATTCGATATATACAGAAATATTCTTAATAAAGACGCGCTATTAGTGGTCAAAGGTGAAGTATCTGAGGACAGCTATACTGGTGGTTTAAAAATGGTTGCCGAATCAATACAGTCAATCTATGAAGCCCGATGCAGTAAACTCGAAAAGCTCAGAATATCAGTGACTAAAGCAGATATAGGTAATGGCTGGGTAGGGGATTTTCAGAGTTCACTCAATGACTATAAAGATGGATCATGCCCCGTGGTATTGGACTATGCTCATCCAACTGCGTCGGGGCAATTTAACCTGGGTAAGCAATGGCAAGTTCACCCCAAAGATGAACTAATTAGCCGATTAAAAGAACAATTTGGCAGTAAAAATGTCAATTTAGACTTTAGATAATATTATTATTTGCCCCCTAGGTTATTATCAAAGCTTAAATTTAGAAAACGGGGCTGGCGATAATTGCACTAGACGTTTAAAATAGCCCATTGCAAACATTACTGCCCTAAGCCAACAGAGACTGAAAACAGTATGAATTTAAATTATTTATCTTTTGAGCAGCCCATTGCTGACCTAGAAGGAAAAATTGAAGAGCTACAGCTAGTTGGCAACGATAGCGATATCAATATAGCCGAAGAAATAGCCAAGCTGCGTGAAAAGTCACGTAAGCTAACCGAAAGCATCTACTCAAAACTTACTCCTTGGGATGTGGTTCAGGTGGCAAGACACCCGCAACGACCCTATGCCCTAGATTATATTCAGCGTATTTTTACCGACTGGGAAGAAATGCACGGTGATCGCCACTTTGGTGATGATAACGCTATTGTCGGTGGTGTTGCTCGCTTAGACGGCAAGCCAGTAATGGTTATTGGCGAAGAAAAAGGTCGAGGCGTTAACGAAAAAGTCATGCGTAACTTTGGTATGCCCAAGGCAGAGGGCTATCGTAAAGCCTTGCGTCTAATGGAATTGGCTGAGCGGTTTAACTTGCCGGTTATTACCCTAATTGATACCCCAGGGGCTTACCCAGGGATCGACTCAGAAGAGCGTAACATCTCAGAATCTATTGCCCAAAACCTAGCGGTTATGTCGCGTTTAAAAACCCCTATTATCTGCACTGTTATCGGTGAGGGTAGTTCAGGTGGCGCACTGGCCATTGGAGTAGGTGATAGGCTGAATATGTTGCAGTACAGCACCTATTTTGTGATTTCTCCTGAGGGCTGTGCCAATATTATCTGGAAAACCAGTGAAAAAGCCCCCCAAGCGGCAGAAGCTATGGGTGTAACCTCGGATAATCTTGAGCAATTAGGTATTGTTGATGAAACCATCCCAGAGCCATTGGGTGGTGCCCATCGTGATATAGACACCATGAGTGAAAATCTTAAGCAACATTTATCACAGCAACTAGAACAGTTGCAGAAAATACCCACTGATCAGCTGTTAGAACAGCGTTATCAGCGTGTTATGTCCTACGGTAACTAATCCAGCAGTTAGCCCGTTTTAACCATCTTTTAACATTGATATCGCCGCCAGAGCTTCAGGGTCATTAGACTTTAGCTTGTTGGCGATATGGTGTTGAAAGAAATAATGAAAATCCTTGTTCTTATCGGCGGCATATAGGCAATCATCACCCGGTAACACAGGGGTATTCACCATTTCAGACTCATTGGCAATCATAGCTTCAATAGAGCCATTATTTAAAAGCCGCCAGCTGATGACTTCTTTAAGTGTAATACTAGAAAAGCCATCATCAGATAATACCGCATGGGTGCCAATGGTATCAGGTACCTCTTGGATAACATCTTGTTCAGAATCACATTGATAATCATAATAATCAGCGGCAGTTTCAAGCTCCACTACCTTATGCAGAGGCGCGGTAAAAAATAACTCCTCAACCCCCTGATCAAAATAACCCTGCCACTGACCATTTAACGGATCATTTATTTCATCACAGGCAATTAAGTTATCCAGCCAAGGCACTAAGCCGACAACCTCACCATTGGTTCTAAGACCCCAAGCGAGGACTCTTACGGAAAATAGTTTTTCGGGGTTTTGAGCATTGCTATAAAGCATTTCTAAGCCGTCAAGTTCCGGCGCGATACGAATTATTTTATTGTCAGAAAGTTCAGAAATTGGCTTGCGAGTGAAAATATCAATTACATTGTCCATCGGGTGATCAATGGCGTGGTTAGGCATGGATACATCTCCTTCTAGTAGTCGATGGTCGAAACAGCTAACACCATATAAGGTACTCCAGAATTTAATAAAGCACAACAGTTTGTGCTTTATTAATAAACTTATTTGTAAATTTTTATAACAAACAATAATTTTGCAGTTAAAATAAACTTATTTTAAACCTCTGAGATCCTGTTAAATCATCAATATGACTAATTCTGAACAGTATCGTCTGCAAATGATTATTCAATTATTTCACAGTCTATTTTTAGACGGTGAAAACACCCAATTAATCGGTGGTGCAGATGAGCCTCTTTATATACCTTCAATATCAAAAAATAAGCCCCATCAATTACTTTTTAGGGAAAACTTTTTATCCAGTGCCCTGCATGAAATAGCCCATTGGTGTATCGCCGGCAAAAAAAGACGATTACAGCAGGATTTTGGTTACTGGTATGAGCCCGATGGGCGAACCGTTGTTCAGCAAGCGCATTTTGAATCGGTAGAGGTAAAACCTCAGGCCCTTGAGTGGCTTTTTTCTAATGCCTGTGGGCAAAAATTTACTCCCAGCTCTGATAATTTGAGCGCAGATAATTTAAATGCTTCAGCACAAGACCCTAAAGCTGTTGATAAAGTCTTTAATCAGGCATTGGTGAAGCAGGCAACCCACTGGTGTCAAACGCAACAATTGCCACCCAGAGCAAAGCTATTTATCGATGGGCTAAAAAAACAATTTGATAGCGCAGATCCTTTTAATCTAGAGTATTATCAACTCAGTTATTTGGATTAAGCAATCAATCATGCAAGCGCTACTAATAGATTCATCAATTTATATCTTTAAAAGTTACTTTTCTCTGCCAGAAAAATGGCATGCTCAAGAAAACCAATACCCTACACAGGCGGTATATGGCTTTACTCATTTCTTGCTCGATTTACTCAAAAAACAACAGCCCGATTATATTTACTGTGCCTTTGATGAAAGCTTACAAACAGGGTTTCGCCACCAGCTTTGCCCCAACTATAAAATTAATCGAGAATTGCCTGATCAGGCTTTGGCATTTCAGCTCAATGCCTGTCGTCAACTCTGTCGCGTATTGGGTATTACTGAAATGGCATCCCATCAATATGAAGCCGATGATCTTTTGGGGGCAATGGCCAAACAGGTTAGAGGCGCAGGTATGCAGCCGGTAATTATGACGCGAGATAAAGATCTGACGCAAATTATTCAACAGGGCGATTTATACTGGGATATTGGCAAGTCACAACCCAAAGATTATAAACAGCTGGAACAAGACTTAGGGGTTGGCTGTCACCAGATGGCGGATTATTTAGCGCTGGTAGGTGACACTAGCGATAGTATTGCTGGGGTTCCCGGAGTTGGCCCTAAAACTGCTCGAGAATTACTGGCTTGGATGCCCTCGGTGGATCATATTATTAAAAACAGGGATCAGCTGAGTGATTTGCCTATTCGCGGTGCGGCCAAACTCAGTGATAAGATAGCAGACAATCAAGATCAGCTATTGTTATCCCGTAAGCTTGCCACCATAGTGACAGATATAGAGGAAGTACCCAGTTGCGATAAGTTACAGTGGCAGGGGGTCTATCAGGATGCATTTACCCTGTTTGCCGATGAAATGGGGTTTGGTGAAGTATTTAATAGTCGCTCATCCCAATTGAGACAAAGACAGTTTCAGCCCGTAATGGGTAGCTAAATAGATGATAAAAATTATAAAAAGGTATCAATGAATAATCCGCGCATTATTGCCGATCAGAATATGTCCCTAGTAGAAGATTACTTTGGCCATTTAGGTAAAGTAAAACTTATGGCTGGGCGAGCGATTGATCGTCACAGTATTGAGGGCGCTGAAATCCTATTGGTGCGCTCGGTCACTCAGGTGGATCAGACATTATTGCAGGGCAGCTCCATACGCTTTGTGGGTTCAGCCACTGCCGGTACTGACCATATCGATCTTGATTACCTAAAAGCCAATAATATTCAATTTGCCTATGCCCCCGGCTGTAATGCAGAGGCCGTAGTGCAATATGCTTTGTCCGTCTTTGCTTGCTTAAAACCAAAATGGCAACAGAGTAGGGTAGGTATTGTTGGCTGTGGCAATGTGGGTGGAAAACTGTATCAAAAGCTGTGTAATTTAGGCGTTGACTGTCGTGTTTATGACCCCTTTTTAACGCAAACTCAAATCCCTGATTTGGTTTCATTTGAACAGGTTTTAGACTGCGATATTATTTCCCTACATACACCATTAACCACCGAGGGTGAATTCCCCACCCATCATCTATTTGATCAGCAGGTACTAGATCAACTTAAGCCGAACGATTTGCTTATTAATGCTGGTAGGGGTGGTGTTATTGATAATTTAGCGCTTATAAACAGACTTAAACAGAACGATGGTATTCAGGTGGCATTGGATGTATGGGAATCAGAGCCACAGATTAATACTGAGCTATTAGACCTAGTGTCCCTAGCCACACCGCATATTGCAGGGTATAGCGATGAGGGCAAAATACGCGGTACTCGTATGCTCTATGAGGCTGTTTGTGGCTTTTATTTAGACCATAAGGCGATACAACAACCCAGTAATGTAGCGAACAGTAATAAAGTTGCCATAAACGGCACAGAAAAGGCTTTAAATCAACTTTTACTTGAGAGCTATAACGTTGTCGAAGATGATCAGCGTATGCGTAACAGGTTAAAACAGGGCGATATAGGGCAGGGGTTTGATCAATTGCGCAAAACCTATCCACAGCGCAGAGAATACAGTCATTTTAGAGTGTCTGCCGATACAACGCTGAGCCGTCAATTAAAAATACTGGGATATTCAACTGACTAGTGGGGTTTATTGCTTAGACGTTTATTGCCTAATAGTCGCTAAAAAGTCCGCTAATCGTGTTAAAGACTCCACCAACTGAGCCTTATCAGGCAAAAACACAATGCGCAGATGCTGAGTATCATCTAGGTTAAAGGCCGACCCTTGAACCAGAAGAACCCGTTGTTGTTTTAATAGATCCAAAACAAGCTGTTGATCGTCCGCAATGGGATACATTTCTGGATCCAATTTAGGGAACAAATACATTGCCGATTTAGGTTTAACACAGCTAACCCCAGGAATACTGGTCAACATGCCGTAAGCTAAATCGCGCTGTTCTAATAAGCGCCCACCGGGCAAAATCAAATCGTCAATACTCTGTCTGCCACCCAAAGCGGTTTGAACGGCTAACATAGCCGGTGCATTAGCACACAGACGCATAGAAGCCAGCATTTCTAAGCCTTCACAATAACTTTGTGCCTGCTTTTTTGTGCCGGTCATCATCATCCAGCCCGATCTAAACCCTGCCAAACGGTAGGTTTTAGATAAACCGTTAAAAGTCAAACACAGAGTGTTTTCTACAAGGCTAGCAAGGGGAATATGCACGGCATCATCATAAATAATACGGTCGTATATTTCGTCGGCAAACACCACAAGATTGTGTTTTTCAGCAAGAGCAACCAACGCCTTTAGGGTCTCTTCTGAATAAACAGCACCCGTAGGATTATTGGGATTAATAATCACAATACCTTTGGTTTTATTATTAATCTTAGATTCAATATCTTTAAGATCCGGTTGCCAGTCATTATCTTCATCGCAACGATAATGCACCGGCGCACCACCAGAAATTGTCACGGCAGCGGTCCATAGAGGATAGTCAGGGGCGGGGATAAGAATCTCATCATCGCTATTAAGCAAAGCTTGCATAGCCATCACAATCAGCTCGCTAACCCCATTGCCCATAATAATGTCGTCAACGGTAATACCTTCAATACCCTGAGCTTGGTAGCGCTGCATAACCGCCTTGCGCGCAGGGAAAAGCCCTTTGCTGTGACAATAGCCCTGAGCCTGTCGTAAATTCTGCACTACGTCGTGCATAATTTCATCGGGCGCGTCAAAGCCAAAGGCACCAGGGTTGCCTATATTCAGCTTAATAATGCTCTGGCCCTGTTCTTCAAGCCAGTTAGCATGATCGAGAACGGGGCCGCGAATGTCGTAGCAAACGCCATCTAATTTGTCAGATTTTACAAACTTAGTCATTGGATATTAATGTCCATAAATAGATCATCTGTCCATTTTAGCAAAAAAATAAGCAGAAAAATGAAAATAATAATAATTACGTACAAACCCAGATTATTATTAATAAACCAGAGAAAGTGCGGGGTGAATAACATCCACTTCAAAGTTAAAAGAAAAATATCCCAATAGGGCAGATAAGCCCTTGACAGTACCCCTGAGGCTACTTAGAATGCCCGCCTCTTAGCCAAACATGTCCCGTTCGTCTAGAGGCCTAGGACACCGCCCTTTCACGGCGGTAACAGGGGTTCGAACCCCCTACGGGACGCCATTGGTTTTCGCCAATATTTGGTGTATGCGGGAATAGCTCAGTTGGTAGAGCGCAACCTTGCCAAGGTTGAGGTCGCCGGTTCGAACCCGGTTTCCCGCTCCAATTTTAATCACTATATTTCTTTCTGGTAGTTCACAAGACAGGAAACAAGGACATCATCAACACCTCTGTTTAAAGAGGAGTAATAATCAGATTGCCAAATACCCACTTCCCGCTCTTGATAAATGTTTTCCATAGCGCTGAAAAATTCTTCTAAATTGACATCATTTTGACTAATAGCACAGCCTGATTGAAAAAGTTCAAAACCTATTTGTTGTTTTAAGTTTTCCGGTGTAGGGGTAAATAGGGGGGTTGTATTCATATCATCAATAAAAAGGTTAAGTGTGGAATAATAGTTTACGCATGCACTATCAATCCCAGGATAATTCATGATAAGAAAATTCCAAGCTGAGTTAGGTTCATTAAGAATTATTAAATTAGCCCCGCTATCTCTCACTGCTAGATTATAGCCACAGCCTTGACTATTTATAAGTGGTTCGACAACACAGTCATTATTGTTACAATTTTCCGGAATTATATTAATGCCAAGTAATTGGCTAATTGAATGAATGCCATCACTTATATGAACGGTGGGAGTGTAATTTCTTATATTTGATATATCGGGCTCCTCTATAAAAGATAAGACCCCTGAACTGTCATCAATGCTAAATATATTAGAATCAGCCTCTGAGATTGCATACTCTATAGTGTCACCATCGCTATCATGAACAGTAATTTGCCCGATAGATAGTTGATTTTCTGAAGTATCAAAGCTCGGCGAAGATGTCATTGTAGGCATATATGAGCTTAATTTAGCCAAATAAGTTTCTATTTCAGATCCAGTAGATCGTTGTCCATTAAAGGCAACTACTCCATGTATTAAGTCACTACCCCTAAATCCGAATAGATATCGCATTATAAGTAAGCCATCACTCAGGGGACCGATATCACTATTACCATCAATATCTAATTGTTCACCAAGTTGAACAATTTGAGCATTAATATCTTCAGCGCTAGTATATATTGCTGACTCACCAATAACATTTGATGTTAAGGGGTCCCCAGTTAATCCAAAAAGACTTCTAAGTATAATCAACCCATCTGTCAAGGAATCAAATTCACTGTTACCATCGATATCAATAGTAGGCGCAATATTGCTAGGGTGCGAAATAAAAAGGGGAGTGTCTATGCTTGCGAGGGCAAAGTTGGTTGTAAATAGTGTTAATGTCAAAAATAATATTTTCATTTTAAACTTTTTTATTATTGATTTATATGAAAATAGCCTACAAATGTTGGGCTAAAGCTGAATCCCATTTACAAAAAGGCTATCGAATTTAATTTCAGATGATATTAAATCATTAACCAATAGCTTTGCAATTTTTGGAGTGAATATTTAAGGGTAGATTGAGTGGAATTTTTTAGGCAGACCGTTTGTTTATAGGGGCTTTCATATTTCTGTTCATCTTTATCCAAATCGTTACACTGAAGAGAATTTTGGGTAGTACATTTGCGTATCTTTGATTGTGTGCCTTTGTTGCGACAGGTTTCTCTATATTGACTCCAATCACTCCATTTTGACGATTTAGCACATTGGGGAATAGCTCAGTTGGT
>JAQWIR010000007.1 GCA_029248755.1 Porticoccaceae bacterium | reverse complement strand
TTAGTGGCTACGTAGCTCAGCTGGTTAGAGCACAGCATTCATAATGCTGGGGTCGGTGGTTCAAGTCCACCCGTAGCTACCATATAAATCAATCACTTAAAGCGAAATAAAAAGCCCCCAATAAGAAGGCTGATAAATTACTAGCTTTCTGAAAGCAACCAACTCCAATCGCCATTTTCCATAGCCTCTGTAATCTCTTTTCTTTTTCGATGAACAGCATCCAGTTCTAAAGGGCGTAAATCAATTTCCATCGCATCTTGTATGTCACTAACAACTTGATTAGGGTCAACAAATTCATTAAATATAATCCCATCACGCAAAACCATATAGGACAAGGCCAAGTATGTCGTATTATCCTCATAGTAGTGATCGCTTTTTATATACCTTAAAGCCATACCATAGACCTCGGCTTTGAATCGGGGAAACACCTTTGAAAACTCATAAGCATCAGTAAATAACACAGTCATATTTGTAGGGTCTGTGTTTTTGCCTAGAAGCAATTTACCGATGGGATGGCCTAGCTCTGCTGATCGTTTTAACGAACTATATAAAAGCTCTGCATCTCCGATTTCTTCCGTACCTATAAAAGATACTAATTTATGACACCGCCCAACTCGCATCATTAACTCTATGGCTTCAAACCTCATAGCTTCGCGTCCTCTAGCCCACTTATCTTCTGCAATCCAGCCATCTAAATCTTGTTGCGTATAGAAATTAATACCCATGCAGCTTGACTTGATTCGGAATATACCGAAGTGACTTTCAGCAGTATCTTGAGATAGATGAAATTTATAATCCTCCAATAATTCTAAAGCCTGCTGTTCTGTTGCTTCAAAGGCTTCTTCAACCGATAGGTAGTTAATCTCAACTGGCTCAACGTCAGGTCCAATAGTGACGACTTCAGCATCTAGCTGCAAAGGCTCAGGCTTTGCAATAACTACCTCTCGCTCCTGACTGGTGATAGCCTGTTTAGGAGTTGACTCTATAATGCTTAATCGGTTTGAGACACACACAAAATATGCGAGAACAGCTACTAAAGTGACTGAACCAATAATTTTTCTAATATTTGAAGTGTCTAGTTTTATTTTTTGCATTGGCTTTTTCTTAAGTGCTATCAACCACTCTCCATGTGAAATTTTAGTTAATCAGCTACTCTAGCTGCTGCTCGCTCTAAAATTTCATGAGGTAATTTGGCGCTACCGACTAAAATTGTTAGCCATCCAAATAAAAGTAATGGTTTCATATTTAGGACTTTCCTTAGTCAAAACAGATTTATACATTAATCAAATAATAGACCAATACTTCGTCAGTAAGCATTGATTTAAGGGTATATCAGGTAAGGTATTGATAAGAGTATTAACCGCTATGAAACCGCATATAGTGAATACCCCCATCACAAGATCGCTACCCCCCCTCTTTTCGCTGAAGGAGTTTTGTAGGGATCTCAGGTAATTTTGTAGGACTTAAGGGGGTTTAAACAGGATTCAAAATCCCTAATACGCGGTTCTTTCTAGCAGGCCCATTATAAACATTTCCATAGAAGTTCAATACTTTAAAAAACACTGTCTATTTTGGACTATTCTTCCAAGAAGAGCGTGGCCTGTGGGTTAATGACTTGTGTGGCTAACTTATAATTACTCAATCAAAATTGTGACAATGATGTTTTGTAGTCTCTCTTTAATTACGCTCATGAGATGCATATGTGGAGCTGAATCTAGATATGTTGCCTTATTAATTTGATACTGGCTGGATGCCCAAAGCTTATGAACAAAACTATACTTGTTGTTGAAGATGAGAAACTCAGTAGAACTATTATCTTAGCTACCTTGAAGGCTCATGGATTACATTGTATTTCTGCAGAAAATGGTCGAGAGGCATTGAAAATGTTGAGTACCCTAGAATGCGGCTTAATTCTTACTGACTTAAGAATGCCAGTTCTCAATGGATTAGATTTAATAAAAGCTATACGAAGTGGTGAAAATCAGCTCGCAATTAATAAGGATGTACCTATCGTTGTGCTATCTGCGGAGGAAGGTGAAATGATAGATTCCGCTGTAGCTTTGAATATTAGTGGATACTTTATTAAGAAAGAACCGATTGATAAATTAGTACCAAAAATTAAGCAATTACTTGAAATTATTAGCTAATGCTTAATGCCCAAATACCTATTTAAATTGATCACCCATTAGAGGTTCATAATTCGTGAAAAGAACGATTCTTGTCGTCGAAGATGAACGATTGAGCCGAACTATTATCGTAGCCACATTGGAATCACATGGCCTTAAATGCATCCCCGCTGAAAATGGCCAACAAGCTCTAGAACTATTAACTATTCGTCACTGTGATTTAATTCTGACCGACTTAAGTATGCCCATTGTCGATGGAATTGAATTTATAAAAATTGTTAGAAAACGTGAGAAGCTTACTGGAAAAAATAATCCCATCCCTATTGTTGTTTTGTCTGCAGAGAAAAGTGAGATTATCAATGGTACTAGAGAACTTGATATTAGTGGTTATTTCGTAAAATCCATTTCTATTGATAAGTTAGTTCCTAAATTAAAATATCTTCTAGGCGAAATAGTCTGGGAGAATTACTGTAGCAAACACTAAATTTTTATCACCCCTTAAATCTTTCTTGTATCGGTTTGTATCGGTAAAAATTTGCCCCTCGAAAGGGGCATCAAAGCAGGAAGCAATGCTACTACTCACTGTGAATTAATGTTCAAATCTAAACACTGTGTACTTCTTTCAAGATAGACCATATTTTAATTAGAAAGTGTGATGCAGTTCACAGTTTTAGCAAATTTCTTAAAATTATTCGGATTAAGATAAAAGTTTTAGATAGCTCTATAACCAGGCGCACATTAATAGCAGAATATTTGCGGCAACAATGAGATTGTTAAGCACATTGTTGCCACAAGTTTTATGGGTTAAATGTTAACTGATTGATTTGCTCAACAAATGCCTTAATTTTTTGCTCATCAACTTCTCCACCTGTGAAGTATGGGAATTTTATGAGGGGTTGTTGTTGGAGAAAATCTTCAATTTTAGCTTCTTCAATTGGTTTTCCTGCCGGTGTCATTGCTTTAATCCAGTTTGGCATAAACTCTATAAGTAAGGGCTTAAGTTGTGGATTACTCCAAAATTCTGAGAAAAAGCTAAACATTGTCATGGTGTAATTTAGTTTTTCTGTATTGTTTAGGTTTAAATTACCCTTGAGTCGGATATCGCGAGATGATGAACCGACTAAAATTTGAAATTCGCCACTTTCCGCAAGCCAGCGATCATAGACTTTACTGTAGTAGGAGAAGTCTCTTTTATTTAGGGTAAAGTTAACACTTTTGCTTTCACCTGGCTCTAGTTCAACTTTATCGAAGGCTTTTAGTTCTTTCACTGGCCGCTGAACCGTTGACTCTTTATCGGCAACATAAAGCTGTATTACTTCTTTACCTTTTACTTTACCGGTATTGGTGACTGTTAGGCTAACCTCTAGTTTATCTTTGTCAGTTAGTTCTGTGGCGGATAGTTTTAAATCACTGTACCCAAACTCGGTGTAGGATAAACCGTGGCCAAATGGAAATAATGGCTCTATATTGCGCTTATCGTAGTACCTATAGCCGACAAACATGCGTTCACCATAAATTACTTGTCCGTCTTCGCCGGGGAAATTTAAGTAGGCTGGACTGTCCTCTAAACGAACTGGGAATGTCTCAGCTAATTTACCCGATGGGTTTACTTTACCGAATACGGCATCGACGATTGCACCTGCACCTGCTTGGCCGCCTAGCCATGTTTCAAGAATTGCTGAAACTTGGTCAACCCAAGGCATTGCGATGGCACTTCCGTTGGTAAGGATTACTGCTGTATTTGGCTGAGCTTTGGCAACGGCACTAATTAGCTTGTTGTGAGAGGGTGGCAGATCTATATGGGTGCGATCAATACCCTCTGACTCATAACTTAATGGCAGTCCTGCCATAACTAGTGCTAGATCTGCATCGGCCGCTACTGCTACTGCTGCTTCTACCAATGAGAGGTCATCATCATTGGCTAGGCTATAACCTGCTGAGTATTCAATCTCAATATCTTGACCATATTCTTGACGAATAATATCCATCAACTTATCTAGCTTGGTGGGCTTAACCTGTGAACTACCATTGCCTTGATAGCGTGGATTAACTGCAAACTCACCGAGCACTGCGATTTTCTTATATTTGGATGCATCGACTGGGAGCAATTTTTCGGTATTTTTTAATAGCGTGATAGCTTCTGCTGCAACTTTGCGTGCTAGCTGATGATGTTGATCAATCTTTTGATCGCCATGCTTATCATTAACATTTTGGCCCATGAATACGATACGTAGGAGGTCTTTTACAATTGAATCTAATTGTTGCTCGTCTAATTCATTATTTTTGACTGCATCAACAACCATTTTGTTGGTTATTCTGGCTGGCTTGCCGGGCATTTCTAAATGCATTCCCGCTCGTATACCTTGAACACGATCAACTACGGCATCCCAATCTGATACTACAAAACCTTTGAAGCCCCATTCATTTTTTAACTTATCGGTTAATAGTCTTAGGGATTCTGTACCATAGGTGCCCTGAACTCTGTTGTAGCATGCCATAACTGACCATGGCTGGGCTTCTTTGACGGCAATTTCAAATGGCGTCATATAGATTTCATTTAATGTGCGCTCGTCTACGTTTGAGTTTGCCCACATGCGCTTTGTTTCTACATTATTGGCTACATAGTGTTTGGCTGTTGCTCCAACACCCTGACTTTGCACCCCATTAATGTAGGCTGCACCCAATTTTCCAGAGAGAATTGGGTCTTCTGAGAAGTATTCAAAATTTCGCCCAG
This sequence comes from Porticoccaceae bacterium, assembly GCA_029248755.1. Taxonomy (GTDB): domain Bacteria; phylum Pseudomonadota; class Gammaproteobacteria; order Pseudomonadales; family Porticoccaceae; genus HTCC2207. The sequence goes on along the minus strand of JAQWIR010000007.1, from coordinate 88,305 downwards.
CTAATGGTGAGCGCTTAATGTTAATACCGGGTCCTAGTAATAAATCTACACCTAATGCATTGGACTCTACGCCGAGTGCGGCGCCTACTTCTTGTAGTAACTCCATATCCCATGAGGCTGATAACGCTGAGGCTGTAGGGAAGCAAGTGGCTGGTGCTTGATTGCCATAGCCCCATGTATCTGTTGTTGGTGCCCGACGAAGACCATGAGGTCCATCAGCCATCCAAATGTAGGGTATATCCAGTCGCTCTATGGGCTGGGTGCTCCATGCGTCTCTTCCTGAAGTGAGAAGTGCTTTTTCCTCTAATGTCATTTTTGACACTAGATGCTCAATTTTTTGTGACAGGATTTTTTCATCCAACTCAGCGCTCACTGGGACTCCTATTATCATTAAAATCGAGATTATTAGTAATTTAAGACTGTTGTTTAACATTTTATTTTATTCTCTATTTTAATTTTAGATTAAGGGTAGCTATTTACAATTTATCTACAAGATGAACGAAAATACAAAATTTAGCCTTAGTAGGCAATTTATAATCGATAGCTTGTACTTGCAATAGGTTGAATTGCTTAAAATAACTATAAATTAGATCAGGAATAAAAATATTTAATGGTGGCGGGGAATGGTAGTAACAGCCTTGGAACTGCTCTTCTTATTCCCTGAAAACAGGTATTTTATTTAGAAGAACTCCCCACCATTAATTTGGTGAAATCCCAAGGCTATCATTACTTTCCGCTAGTAATTATAACTAAAGCTACTCTTTAATTATGTGAACTGGGTCACAATAAAAATTATTTTTTAAATATTTTTATACATTATAAAAAAGCCTTAACAAATCATTAAGGCTTTTTTAGCATTACAAATTAACTAGCTTTTGCTAGCCTTGATCTGCACCTCTCAACGCATACCAACCGATATAGATATAGCACATCATCGGCACTATAAAGCTTAACTGTATACCTATAGTGTCTGCAGCTACTCCCTGAATTAGGGGTATCAATGCACCGCCAACTATAGCCTGACATACTAGTCCAGATCCCTTACTTGTTAGTGATCCAAGACCTTTAACGGCTAGGGTAAAAATGGTTGGGAACATGATTGAATTAAAGAACCCTACCGCTAGTATTGACCACATCGCAGTGCTACCCGTGGTATTCATACTTACAATAATCATTACGATTGCAATCAATGCGTTTATTGAAAGATATTTGGTAGGTGCAACGTAGTTCATTGCAGCAGCACCAACAAGGCGACCAATCATTGCTGCACCCCAGTAATAGGCGACCATTTCACCGGCTTCAGCATGACTTAAACCACCAATAGAACTCTCAGCAAAGTAATTGACCAAGAAACTACCGATAGATACTTCTCCACCCACATATAAGAAGATAGCCAAGGCACCAAGTACCAGTGATCTACGATCCCAAATGCTTTCATCATTGGCAGTCTCATCGGTTTCTACACTGGTGATTCTGGGTAATTTGATAAAGCGGAACATAATCGCAACTAACACTAGCAACACACCGAGTATGATGTATGGACCCTGGACTGCCGATGCATCTGCAGCTACTACACCCAGTATAAGTGCAGCACCTACTAGAGGCCCTACTGTAGTGCCTAATGAGTTTGCCGCTTGGGCTAGATTAAGTCGACTAGCTGCAGTTTTATCTGGGCCCAGTGCAGCTACATAGGGGTTTGCCGCGACCTGAAGAATAGTGACACCACTCGCTAGGACAAAAAATGAAAACAAGAAAAACTCATAAACATTAAGGTCGGCTGATGGGTAAAATAAAAAACAGCCTATAGATGTTGTCAACAAGCCGAGAACAATTCCCTGCTGATAGCCAACTTTGTCAATTAACTTTCCTGCGAATGGCGAAATAATAAAATATGCGCCAAAAAAGCAAAATTGAACTAGCATTGCCTGTGTGTAGTTAAGGTCAAAGGAGTCTTTGAGGAAGGGAATTAAAATATCATTCAGTACGGTAATAAATCCCCAAAAGAAAAATAGACATGTCATTGCAATAAATGCAAATGTCTGTGTTTTTTGTTGCTCATCAGACGATGTAGTTGATGAATCATTTGGCATTGAACCTGCCATGTGAACCCCCAGTATTAGATTAGTTTTTTGTGTAATAAGCTTAGTGCGGTATTGATATGCATTCAATACGATCTTGGGTTATATCGACGCTTTAATCGCAACTTAAGGTTATTTTATCGACTCTGAGGCTGAAAATTTTACCGCAATGATAATATTGTCATTATTCTAACTATTTTTAGACTTTAAGATTTTATTAAAACCTTTGCCTTTATCGAGTCGATTTCAACAAATTACAGAATGTAAGTATTTAATGCGTTCGAGAGAATTACTCGAACCAAGAATTATAATTTGCTGGTGGTATTATTATTGAAAAGCCAGACGAGTAATGTTTTCTAGATCGCCATCTGAATGCAAAATAATATTATCTTCTATCCTTATTCCGCCAAAGGGAATCCAATGATTAATCTCGCTCCAATTAACAGCCTCTGATTGATCTGATCGCAACTTATCTAAGAGCGACGGGATAAAGTATATGCCCGGCTCTACGGTGTGAATTTGATTAGCTACCATTGGAGCACTGGCTCGCAAACTTGGGTATTTTTCTGATGCTGAAACAAGATCACCGGCGGGGTTAGCTAATCGACTGCCTTTATCATGTACATTACAGCCTAGGTGATGCCCTAATCCATGAGGAAAGAATGTATTAATAATTTTTTGTTCAAGCGCCTGCTCTACGGATACCTTTAATACATTAAAATCTATTAATATTTGAGCAATTTTTTGCTGTGCTAGCACCTGCAAATCCATTGGGCTTTTTCCAATGCTTCCATAAGATACTAACTGCTGCTGAGCCGAATCTAATGTGCTGATCATTGCCGAAAAATCACTACCCTTGTCGAAGGCATAGGTGCGAGTTATATCTGATGCATAGTTATTAAACTGAACACCAGCGTCAATAAGGAAGCTTCGAGGCTTTACGGCTTTATTATTTAATTGATGATGATGAAGTACGGCCGCATTTTGATTAATACCGGCAATAATAGCGTAGGGCATTTCATTTTCACTGCATTTACAGGCTGTAAGATAGGCACTGGCAATCTCTAATTCTGAAGCTCCTGCCATAAAGGCTTGCTCGGCTGCCCTATGGGCTGGCACTGCAAGCTGAGTCGCTTGGCGAACACAGGCCTGTTCGTAGGGAGTTTTGCTGCGTCTTTGAAAATCAATTGCGTTAAGAACTTGGTCGGGATTCCACTGTGCATCGGATATATCTAGATCGTTAGTTTCATTTATCAGAACTGCTTTATCTTGAGTTTTACCTAGATGTTTTTTTAGCCCATCAATACTGGCATATTCGATAATTTCGAGATGCTCGGAAAACCCTTCTGGCAACCCCTGTGGCGCTGTGTGCCAAATATCCTCTGCGCAGTTTAAATAGAGTGTTGGTTTATCGGTATTAGATTGAATACGCAGAAAGCATTTACTGCGCTTATCTAAGGGCATCCATTCTCGAAAGTAGGGATTAACCTTAAATGGATAGGCCATATCGTCCTGAAATTGGACTTTGCCACTCCCTGAACCAATAACAATTTCATCCCAGCCTGTTGTCTTTAAAATATTATGAAATCTGCAGCGCTTTTCTTCGATATGCTGTTGAAATAAATCAGCGATAGTAGGGTCTTTTAATAGCCTATTCATAAACTGATCTAAACTGCCTCATCAACTGACGTTTGCGGGTCATTGAATACCTCTGTATTTAAAAGGCCCTCACTTTTTGCAACTACAGTGGTTACCATAGCATCACCTGTAATATTAGTGGCGGTTCTAGTCATGTCTAGCAGTCTATCGACGCCAATAATCAAACCGATACCTTCAACAGGTAAACCGACCTGATTAAGCACCATAACTAGCATAACTAAACCGACACCCGGAACAGCAGCAGTCCCAATCGAGGCAAGGGTCGCCGTCAACACAACGGTTAAGTACCCTTCTAAGCCCAATCCAATATTGTAGGCTTGGGCTATAAATACTGTGGCTACTCCTTGCATTATGGCTGTACCATCCATATTTATGGTGGCACCTAATGGCACTGTAAACGAGGATACGCTTTTACTAACGCCCATGCGCTGCTCAACAGTTCTCATGGTAACTGGCATGGTGGCACCGCTTGATGCAGTACTAAATGCCAGCGCTAATGCTGGGCGTAGCTTACTTAAAAAGGTTTTAATATTAAGGCCGGTAAAAGCTTTAAATATAATTGAATAAACCCCTAGGCTGTGGAGTAACAAGACAAACACAACTGTAAAAAAGTACTTGGCTAAACTCATAATCATTGCGATGCCAACATCAGCAAATAGTTTGGCTAAAAGACAAAATATGCCGTAGGGCGCTAGCCTCATGAGTATCATTACCATCTTCATAATAATGGTATTGAGATCATTAAAGAAATCTCCAATCCTTTTACCCTGATCGCCGGCTCGAGATATTGCAAAGCCAACTAATAATGCAAACACTATTACCTGAAGAATGGACCCATTGGCCATGGATTGGATCGGGTTACTTGGAAATATATTGATTATTGTCTGCTTGAGGGGTGGGGCTTCTTTGGCGACAAATTCTGTGGCCATAGCTAAATCTATCCCTACACCCGGCTTAACTATTACTGCAGTAAAAATTGCTAGGGCAATGGCAATGGCTGTTGTCACCATATACAAAATAACTGTTTTGCTTGCTACTGCGCCCATGCGCGAATTATTACCCAGTGATGAGACTCCACAGATTAGGGAGACAAAAACTAAGGGGACTACTAGTAATTTTAATGAGCGGACAAATATTTGCCCCACTGTATCAAAAACACCATTTACTAACAGGCTATCAAGATTTAATGCTATTGCTGAAGGTAGGATGTTTAGGGAGAAAATGGCATTTAAAAAAGCCCCAGTCAGAAGGCCAAGTAACATGGCAATAACGATTCGCTGCGTGAGACTCATAAAACTAACCTTTGTTTAATCTGTTTGTATAAAATTCAATGTCTATATTTTGATTGTTACCATAACATAATCCAATCTAAATCTAGCCTATACCTTGGAACCTTTCAATATACCCTCAATTATTGTTGCGGGTATTGAGTCTGAAATAAAAAAACCTAATGCTAGTGATCTTAGTTTTCGGTTTGAGCGTAATTATTGTTAAACTGATAACCTGATTATAAGTTAATGGAAAATATTAGAGCCACTGTGGACAAAAAAATTCAAAGTGCGCCCAAAGTTGCTATTTTTAAGAGCACTGAGAAACGCGACGATAAATGGAGTGTCCTCCTTGTAGAGGTGGGTGCCTCACAGGATCGTCGTGCCTTTGCTCAGCTGTTTGAACATTTTGCTCCATTACTTAAAAGCTTCGCTCAGGCCAGTAAACAAGACGGCTGGTTTCCGGGTCTTGCCGAAGACTTAGTTCAAGAAGTTATGATTAAGGTATGGCAAAAAGCAGCAGGATATAACCCGCAAAAGGCATCTGCTACTACCTGGATCTACACCGTTGCTCGAAATTGTAGAATTGATATGCTTCGAAGAAAATGCAACACACAGCATTTACCTTTGGAAAATGAAGATTACTGGCATGAACCTGATGAAGAAACACCTGTCTCTTTGCTCAGGCAAAAAAGAACTGAGGAACACGTCAAGTTAAGCCTTGGACAACTTCCTCGTGAGCAAGACGAAATTTTAAGAAAAGTATATCTAGAAGGTAAATCCCATGCTGAAGCATCACAGGAATTGGATTTGCCCCTAGGAACCGTGAAATCAAGAGTTAGATTAGGATTGCAGAAGTTGCAGATCTTAGTCGCTCCAGAGTTTAGAGAAGAGCTAGTTAATGACTAAATTTTTAAATCACCACCCCACACGAGAGATGTTAGTTGAATTTTCAGCTGGCACTTTAGATACCGCGACGTCTATCTGTGTCTCAGCTCATTTACATTTCTGCGAATCTTGCCGTGATGAAGTGGCTAGACTAAATGAAGTAGGCGCTCATCTTATGGCTGAAGCTGAGCCTGAAACTATTGATGAAGGTCTGTTTGATAAGGTTATGTTAAAAATTGATGAGCCCCAACCCAAGCTTGAGGCTAATCCTGTGCAAAAAATAGGTGTCAGTGGTTTCCCAGCTCATGTAAATACATTGATACATAATGCAAAAAAAACACCTGTATGGAAGCGCCTTTCTAAGTCTATGCAAGAGGCGAAACTTTATACCGGTCAAAATCAGTTTGAGGTCGCGCTTCACAAAATTTGTGCAGGCGGTGTTACGCCTAAACATGATCACCGTGATCTAGAGTACACCGTTGTACTTAAAGGTAGTTTTTCTGATGAAAACTCTGTGTATACAGAGGGTGATTTTATTATTAGAGAACCTGGTGATATTCACCAACCTATGGGGGCTAAAAATGGCGAGTGTATCTGTCTTTCTGCGCAAAAAGCTCCTATCCGATTAACCAGCTTGTTAGGCTTTTTCTTGAACCCATGGTTAAGAATCAACCCTTCCTAATAAGGCTCCTCTCTTAGTACCTAAACACTTTTTGTACTTAAACACTTTTAGTACTTATACACTTTGACCGCGCTTACGCGGTCTTTTTTTATGTGTTTATATTTTTTGATTTATTGTCTAACTAACACGCCCTGCTGAGCCATAAAGTGTTTAGCTTCAGGGATGCTGTGTTCGCCAAAGTGGAATATACTGGCAGCTAATACTGCATCTGCTCCACCCTTTTTAACGCCGTCGACTAGGTGCTGTAAATTACCAACACCACCTGAGGCTATGACTGGCACTGGGATTGCATCACTTATTCTTGATGTAAGCTCTAAATCAAAACCATTTTTGGTGCCGTCGCGATCCATACTGGTGAGAAGAATTTCTCCAGCGCCATAATCGGCCATTTTAATCGCCCATTCTATGGCGCAGATCCCCGTTGAGTTGCGTCCACCATGGGTAAATATTTCCCATCGAGGATTGTCACTGTGATCGGTTTGTTTGGCATCAATCGCTACCACTATGCACTGAGAGCCAAACTTTTCGGCCGCATCTTTAACAAATTGTGGATTTTTAATAGCTGCTGAGTTTATGGCTACCTTATCTGCGCCAGCATTTAATAGGTTGCGAATATCGGATAGTTCACGAACCCCACCACCGACGGTAAGGGGTATAAATACCTCCCCTGCCATACGCTCTACGGTATGTAATGTGGTATCTCTGTCTTCATGACTGGCAGTAATATCTAGAAAGGTAATCTCATCGGCACCCTGTTCGTTATAGCGTCGTGCTACTTCTACTGGATCTCCTGCGTCGCGTATATCTAAAAATTGTACGCCTTTCACCACGCGACCCTTGTCAACATCAAGGCAGGGAATCAATCGTTTAGCTAGTCCTTTTGACATACTTGACCTCACTCACTGTTGTCTTTAAGTAGATGACCTAGCTTTCCTGCTTTAGTCGCCAGATATTTTATATTATGTGGGTTACTTTCAGCTTGATGTGGAATACGTTCAATCACATCAAAGCCTAACTCTTTTAACGCGGCTAGCTTGCGTGGATTATTGGTCATTAACTGTATTTTTTCAGCGCCCAGATACTGTAGCATGGGCGCGCAGATTGAGTAGTCACGCATATCGGCACCAAAACCCAAGCGTTCATTGGCTTCTACTGTATCAGCACCCTGATCTTGGAGGTTATAGGCGCGTATTTTGTTTACTAGCCCTATTCCTCGACCCTCTTGGCGAAGGTATAAAATCGCACCACGACCTATTTCAGCTATACCCCGCATAGCTTCCTGTAATTGCTCACCACAGTCACAACGCAGGCTTCCCAGCGCATCACCCGTTAAGCATTCGGAATGAATTCTCACCGCTAATGGCTCATCGACTGCACAGTCACCCATAGTAATGGCAATATGCTCTTTGCCTTTGAATGGGTCTTCAAAACCGTGGATATCAAAAGTACCCCATTTTGTAGGTAGGGTCGAAGATTCAATAAAGCGTAGAACCAATGAAAGCTCCAAAGTTAATGTTTATGTCTGATATTGTAACTCTTGGTGCAAGTTTATTCAGGTTTTTCAATCATTCGATATTTTAGTTTTTATGAAATCTAGCGGCACTCTCAGAGAGTCCTTCACATCGTAGACAATACGATAAAAGCAGGGTACTAAAATCAGAGTCATAGTGGTTGCAAAAACAATTCCAAAGCTTAGCGAAATTGCCATTGGAATAACAAATTGAGCCTGCATACTAGTTTCAAATAGCATGGGCAGCAACCCAACAAAGGTTGTCAGTGTAGTTAGCACGATGGCTCGAAACCTTTGCTGGCCCGCCGACATAAGTGAATCTTCAATAGACATTCCATCAGCGCGACGCCGGTTAGCAAATTCAACCAGAATAAGACTGTCATTAACCACTACCCCTGCAAGTGCAACTAGTCCCAATATGGATAACATGTTGAGGGAGATACCGAATAAGATATGGCCTACGACTGCACCTATAAATCCAAAAGGAATGACTGACATAATCACTAGTGGCTGTACATAGGATCTTAGGGGAACTGCTAATAATCCATAGATCATAAACAGCGCCGCTATAAAACCAACTGCTGTTCGCATTTTAAGTGTGTTTTCTTCTTTAGTTGAACCACCTAAATCAAACTCTACATCGGGATACTGTTGGAGTAACTGTGGAACATAGTTGTCCATAATATCCGATACCACCATCCCTGTTTGAATTTTGGTTGGATCAATATCTGCGGTGACATTAACTGTTCGTTTTCTATCAGTTCTGGATATTGTTGAAAGACCCTCACCGAGTTTTATGTCGGCTACTTGACCTATGCGAATGGCTTGTCCAGTTTTGGTTCTAATTAATAAATTTTCCAGATTAGCTACTGAACCACGCTCCTCTGATGGATAGCGAACCATTACTTTTACTCTGTCTACACCCCTTTGGATACGTTGTACTTCTTCCCCGAAGAATGCCTGACGGACCTGCCGTCCGACATCGCCAAGACTAATTCCTAACTGGCTTGCATAAGGCTTAAGACTAATTTGAATTTCCTGCCCACCAGTACCCTGAGAGTTGTAGATATCAAACACGCCATTATATTGAGCTAATTTATTTTGAAGTTGGTTACTTGCTAGTGCTAACTGTTCGGGGTTAACACCGCTAAGTTGTAAATTAATCTTTGCTCCGCCACCGGCATTAGTGCTGGCAAAGTAACGTTGCTTTCTAACATTAGGCAATTCACCCACTTTTTGTCGCCAGAGTTTTTCAAACTCTAGGGATGAGATACCTCTATTTTCTGAAGGTACTAGAGAAACTATAAAGGTACCGCTTGTATCTGAACCGGCATAGAACAGTAGATGTTTAACTAAACCATTGCCTTTGGGATACTGCTTACGATAATTTTCATCCACTGCATAGGCAGCTTCTTCTATGGTAATCAGTATTTTGGCCATATCCTGTGCTGAGGTGCCATCGTAGAGAATTACCTCCGCTCGCACTGTATCACTGGGAACATTGGGGAAAAATTCAAACCTAGCGATACCACTATTTACTGCACCACCGGCAATAATTAATAATCCTAAGAAGAATGATATGGTTAGGTAGCGCCGCTTTATACAGTAGGCCAGAAAGGGTTGATATTTATTAACGATAAATAACTTAAGATTTCTGTCAATCTGCGTCTGCCATTTTGCAATATGTTGAAATCCTGGTTTGGGCTTGCCGCCAATTTTTAATCCTACCAAATGCGCCGGTAAAATTAATTTTGACTCTATCAATGAGAAGATCAGGCAGAGAATAACTACCATCGCAATGGCTTCTTGGAAACCTGCCACTACACCCCCGATAAATAACATTGGGGCGAAGGCAGCCATGGTAGTCAATACGCCAATTGTTGAGGGTATAGCAACCTTTTGTGCTCCCGCTATAACGTGCTCCAATGAGGCTCTAAAAGTGCTTTCGCCAGTACCTTTTACTCCAGCTTTTTCCGCTTGTTGCTGAGCTTCGCTATAAATACTTTCACCAATAACAATGGCGTCGTCCACCACAATCCCCAGCACCATAATAAAGGCAAATAAACTTAAAACATTAACTGTGACTGGGAAGGGAGTTACAGGCATTAACCAAAAAGCGCCCAAGAAACTGACGGGGATACCAAGTAATACCCAAATACCTACCTGAATATTGAGAAATAGAGTTAGAACCACTGCTACTAATATTGCCCCCATGGCAAGATTGGATAGCATCATATCCAGTCGACCGCGCAGGTGAAATGATAGGGGTTCAAATTGTTCAATTTTCAGCCCATCGACCATGGAATCTGATTTTTCTTCTATATACCTTTTAACCGCTTCATCTATTGCTAAAAGATTTTGGTTTTCCAGGGAAAATACTCCAAGGGTGACCGCCGATTCCTTATCGAAGTGGACGAGGGTACTGGATTCTTGAAATGAATCTTTGACCACTGCTACATCGGATACCAATAGTTGCGACCCATCAGGGTTACTACGCAACACTATATTCTCAAATTCTTCACCAGAGTAGGCTTTACCTTGGGTGCGAACTAAGATATTGCCACTGGCGGATCGAACCATACCTGCGGGCATATCTAGCGATGATTCACGCAGTACATTCGCGACTTCGCCCAAGGTCATATTTAATTCTCTAAGTCGATCTTCTTTGACTTCAATGGCGATTTCATAGTCATCAACGCCCCAAAGAATAACTTTTTTTACCTCTGATAATTCTAGCAATTCATCGCGAATTTCTTGACCTAAACGCTTTCTTTGAAATTCGTCTAGGGGGCCAGATACAGCTACGCCGGTAACCCAACTGATATCCTCAAATTTACTAACACTGGGCTTTTCAAGATCAACTGGAAAATTAAGGATGCCGCTTATGCGGTCCTCCACTCTAGCAAGCATCTCATTAATATCTTGACTAGGCTCTATATCTAGCTCAATAGATGCCAGATCACGATTGGCAGTGGAACGCATTTCTTTGACGCCACTCATCCCTTGCAAGGCAGCTTCGATTGGTAAAATAACACCCTTTTCTACTTCTATCGGTGCTGCTCCAGGGTAAACTGCTGTCACCTGAATACTATTTCTTTCTGTTCGAGGAAACATATCTTTACTAATGGTATAGGCTGAAATAGCACCTGCCACCACAATAAAGAGCATGAGTAGATTGGCCGCAACGGGATTTTTGGCGAACCAACCAATCAATCCATAGGATTGAGGATCATTCATGGTAACTTCACCGTATTTTCCGCATTAAAAGGCTTGAGCTTCATACCATCGACCATAATACCCATGCCGCTGGTGACAATTTCAACTTGCCCTTCCAAACCCTTATTAATGTAGTAATTAGACCGATCTTCAAACAAATAGTCGACTGCAAACAATTTTAAACGCTGTTGACTATCAACTGTTGCTACTCGACTATTGGAACGTAAAGCATTGCGAGGCAATGAGTACACATCATTGATTGTTTTTCCTGATACCTTAGCTTGAACAAAGCTTCCAATTAGCAGTGGCATGCGATCGTTACGACGTTTGATATTATAAGGATCCGAAACTTGTGCTACTAGATATTGGGCTCGACTACTCTGCTCAATGGTCCCTTCTGAACGAACTAGAACAGCTTGCCAAGTGGCTGTTTTGCCATTCACCATACCCTGAAGTTGTACTTTATTTTTATTCAGTATTTGTTGATTTTCTGTGGCTGTATTCCAACCCAATTTTAATAAATCTTTACCGGTCATCGGTAGGCGTATTTCTGCAAAATCGATGGCAAATGTTTCACCTAATCTTGCTCCTATGGTGACATACTGACCCACATCAACTTGTTTACTTGAAACCATGCCAGCATAGGGTGCGCGAATTATGGTTCTTTTTAGCTTGAGTTCAGCTTGTCTGACTTCAGCTTGAGCTTGCAATAAGCGCGACTCTGCTTCAGCAAGGAACGGTGTACGCAATGCCAATACCGGTGCTTCTGCCAAAGGTCTGCCGGTCATTTCCCATTCTTTTTGGGCCTGTGTAGAACGTGCCTGCTCTGAAAGTAATTGCGCTTTTGCACTATTTAGTTGCGCGTCTGCTCTCTGCTTGGCTACTTTGTAATCAGCTGAATCTAACTTAATTAATACATCACCTTTGTTAAAAGTACCACCAACCACAAATTGGGGAGCTACTGCCATCACTATGCCGGAAACCTCTGAAACTAGCATGGTTCTGGTTCGTGGTTGCACAGTTCCCTGAGATTTAACGTTGAGTTGAATCTGGGACTTTTCTATCACTTTTGTTGTTACAGCCACTTCTCGATTGGGTGACTCAAGCTCTAAGGCATCTGGCTTTAACAGGCTCATTAGCCCTGCAATTAGAAAGGCAACAATAATAATAATTAACGGTAAAATTTTTGTTTTCAACGGGTTGCCCTCTGTGGCAATTGGTTTTACTTGATCAGTATAAAGTTATCCTACGTTTTTCCTTTATAAATAGCCCAAGTAGTTAATATAGCTGGCTATGCAAGCGGCACAGGCTCCAGCCACTATATCGTCAATCATAATGCCTAAACCGCCATGGATATTTTTGTCCAACCAGCTAATTGGCCAAGGCTTTACAATATCAAACAAACGAAATAACACGAAGCCACAAATAATAGATCCAAATGTCGGGGGTAGGAATGCCATAGCAATCCATAGGCCAACAAACTCATCCCATACAATGCCAGCATGATCATGCACCCCCAGTTTGCTTGCTGCGCTGCCACATATATAAACGCCCACAACGGCTGCAATTAGTATTGCCAGCCAATAAAAAACCACTGGCAACTGAATAAGCAATAGCCATAGGGGTATTGCGGCTAGACTTCCCATGGTTCCGGGAGCCTTTGGCAGTAGACCACTACCAAAGCCAAACGCTAACATTAGACTGGGTGAGCGAAGTAATTCGCTAAACTGGGGGTTATTACTTGAAATGGCTGTACCCTCCTGCTGTGATAGATACTGTTTGGTTATCTATCTTTAAATAATTTTGATTATGATCTAATGGGATCATATTGCCAATTGCATTCACATCAAAATTATTTGCGTCTGCCCATTGTTCAAAGTTTGCTTTCTGATTTAATGGAACAGTAAAGCAGAGTTGATAGTCGTCTCCGCCAGTTAATGCCCAATTTATACTTTGGTCTGGAAAGGCCTGCTTTATATCGTCATGAATTGGTAGTGCCTGACTATTAATCAATGCTGTCACTTCACTGGCTTTACAAAGATGGCCAAGATCGGCTATCAATCCATCTGAAATATCAATACAGGCGCTTGCGAAGTCGCGAAGACCAATGCCCAGATCGATTTTAGGTTGGGGCTGATAAAATCTTTTTATTAGTCGATCATTTTTTTTCAAAGTTAATTCTGTAAGCTGATGAAGGGCTGCCGCACCATCACCCAATGTACCGCTAACATAGATAATATCGTTAGGCTTGGCGCCATTTCGACAAAGCGCTCGGCTGATTGGTATTTCACCTACAACCGTAATACTTATAGTCAGAGGCCCTGCTGTTGTGTCCCCACCAACCAGTGAAACCTGATATTGATCAGCTACTGTTGCTAAACCCTGACTAAACCCCTGCAACCAGTCTGTGGAGACTAATTCTTGAGGCATAGATAGGGATAGGGTAAACCATTTTGGAGTGGCACCCATTGCTGCCATATCACTAAGATTAACGCACAGCGCTCTGGTGGCGATTTGTTCGGCTGATGCATCGCCAGGAAAATGTACTGAGGCGACTAGGGTATCTGTAGCTATGGCAATCTGATGATCTTTTTGACTGTTAATGATTGCTGCATCATCGCCAATTCCTACAGCAACATCCTGTTGGCCGGTTAACTCTTTGAAAAAAGTAGAGATAAGCGAGAATTCGTCAATTGATTGATTCATGCTTGCAGACTGTATTTATCCTTGGTTGGCGGCGATTTCCACTGCTCTAGTTTGTGTTGCAACGCGATCGAGGACACCATTAATAAATTTATACGCATCTGTGGGGCCAAATGTTTTAGCTAGGTTAACCCCTTCATTGATGGCTACCTTATAAGGTACCTCAACACTAAATAATAGTTCATACGTGGAAATTCTCAATATAGCACGAGACACTGGGTCTAACTGATCCTGTTCACGATCTAAATGAGGTTGATAGGCTTCGTCAATCTTTTCGAGATTTTTGGGAACATCATAGAGTAAGCTTTTGAATAAATCGGTATCAACTTTACTCATATCATTTTCAGTATAGAAATTAACTTCTATAGTTTGTAAGTCAATGCCGCCCATATCCCATGAATAGAGCGCTTGAAGGGATAACTTTCTAGCCTTTTGCTTGGCTTTGGTTTTCGACATTTATTGAGTCACCTGCATTGATTTAAACAGTTCAAGCATTTCAAGCACGGTTAATGCCGCCTCTTCGCCTTTATTCTCATTATTATCACCGGCACGTTGCAATGCTTGCTTAAGGTTGTCAGTGGTCAACAAACCGAAGGCAACTGGTATATCTTGACTAAGGCTTACCTCACCAATACCCCGGGTAGTTTCAGCACAGACATAATCAAAATGTGGCGTATCACCTCGAATAACACAGCCCAGAGTGATAATGCCTTGAAAGCGACCAGTTTTTGCCGCTTTTTGTGCCGCCAAAGGCAGTTCAAAGGCACCCGGTACATAAAAGTCTTCGACAACTTCAATATTATGTCGCTTTAAAGCGCGTAGTGCTCCGTCACGCAAGCCTTCGGTAACCTGAGAATTCCAACGTGCAGTAATAACTGCAATTCGCGCTTCTTTTACTGAAAAATTGCCTTCTTGAGGTCTAAATTCACCCATTTTTAGGTCCTTTTACTCTCTTGGTAATCAACGTATTCAACAACTTCTAAATCAAAACCAGAAATGCCACTAAATTTAAATGGCGCACTTAATAGGCGCATTTTACTTATCCCTAAATCCATTAGAATTTGCGAGCCTGTTCCCACTTGAAAGTAAACCACTTCATTGGCTGGTGGAGTTTTATCGGTGCTAATATTCAGCATTTCATCAATATGATTATCCATATCCTCTGCAGTTTCTGGATAAACTAGTAATACCAATACGCCGCGCCCTTCTTTAGCAATGGCTTCTAAGGCTGTATGCGTTGACCATGACTGGAAGCCCTCTATAGGCTCAATAGCCAGCAAGTCACGAGCCGATCGATTAATATGCACCCGAACCAGCGGCGCATCACCAGCGCTTACATCACCCATAACCAATGCAAAATGCTTTTCGTCTCGGGCATAATCTAAATAGGTTTTAAGGGTAAATTCACCATAGTGCGTATTCACTGTGCGCTCACTAACACATTGGGTGGTTTTTTCAGTCACCAAACGGTAGTGGATTAAATCGGCAATTGTGCCAATTTTAAGATCATGCTTTTTGGCAAATTCCTCTAAATCATCACGTCGCGCCATGGTGCCATCTTCATTCATAATTTCGACAATTACGGCGGCAGATTCAAAACCTGCTAGTCTAGCCAGATCACAACCTGCTTCTGTATGCCCTGCCCGACTTAGTACACCCCCTGGCTGAGCTTTTAGCGGGAAAATATGCCCAGGCTGGACGATATCTTGCGGGCGGGCATTGCTGGCTACTGCAGCTTGAACCGTCCGCGCACGATCTGCCGCGGATATTCCTGTAGTGACGCCCTCAGCCGCTTCAATGGACAATGTAAAAGGCGTACCATGACTTGAGCTATTGTTGTCACCGGCAACCATTAAACCTAAATTAAGTTGCTCACAGCGTTCTTCGCTCAGAGGCAGGCAGATTAAACCTCGAGCATTGGTGGCCATAAAATTGATATCTTCTGGCCTCACCATAGGTGCCGCCATCACTAAATCGCCTTCATTTTCGCGATCTTCGTCATCCATCAAAATAACCATCTTACCCTGACGGATATCTTCGATTAACTCTTCCACTGTATTTAATTTCATTATCTATTCTCTTTCCTGTCCTTAGCTAGTTGCATCTACTGAGGTTAAACGCTCTAGATATCGTGCAATCAAGTCCACCTCAAGATTAACTTTTGTTCCAACCTTATAATCACTAATAACCGTGTGGATCATGGTGTGCGGTACTATATTCATTTCAAACTCTGCACCCTTAACGGCATTGACCGTTAGACTAGTACCATCAACGGTAATTGATCCCTTTTGCGCTATATATTTGGCTAAATTGGCTGGCGCCCTTAGAGTAAAGCGCCATGAACGGGCATCTTCATGCAGTGAAACCACCTCACCGATACCATCCACATGACCAGACACTATGTGCCCACCAAAACGATCACTGGCCTGCATGGCTTTTTCTAGATTGATGCCAGTATCTACTTTCCAGTGCTCTATGGTCGTTAGGCTGAGTGTTTCAACAGAAACATCAGCTATAAAACCTTGATCAATTAATTCAACAGCAGTTAGGCATACACCATTGCAGGCGATACTGTCACCCAATTGCACATCATCAAAACCTAGCTTAGGGGCATAAATAGAAACCCTTACGTCGCCTTGGCGATGCTCTAATTCAGTAATTTTACCTATAGCACTAATAATTCCTGTAAACATAGTCTTTACCTAACTTTAAATCCTAATAATCTTTATCGGGTTGCATTGTAAGCCTTATATCTTCGCCAACCATGCGTATATCTTTGACTGACAATGCTAAATGGGCATCAATAGTATCAATGGGTAGATCGAACATCGGTCTTGCTTGACTGCCAAATAATTTTGGCGCCCAATAACAGACCAATTCATCAAGTAACCCTTCAGCAATAAACGCCCCTGCTAGGCCTGCACCCGCCTCAACCATTACCTGATTGCAATCCCGCTGTGCTAATACCTCAAGCAGTTTTTGAAGATCGATATGCTCACCTTGAGCCGGCAGAAAGATGACCTCAGCACCGGCGGCGACGAGTGCTTTTGAATTCTCTCTTTGTTGCGGCTTATCAAGGGTAGCAATAACACAGAGTCCCGGAGCTTGTAGTAATCTTGCATCTGCAGACATTTTCATCTGCGCATCTACCACCACACGCATTGGCTGTTGCACAGGGTCTTCAGCGCCAAGCTGCTCTTCTGTTATACGCAGAGTGAGCGATGGATTATCCATTTGCTGTGTGCCTATACCCGTAATAATAGCGCAACTAGCAGCTCTTAAACGCTGAACATCCAACCGCGCTGCGGGTGATGTAATCCACTGACTCTGTCCGCTTGCCATCGCAGTGCGGCCATCTAAACTAGCCGCCATCTTTACTAAAACCCAAGGATTACCCTCGGTAAATCGCTTAAAAAAGCCTTTATTCAACTCTCTTGCCTGAGCTTCCATCAGACCAACTTCAACCTCAATTCCAGCATCCTGTAGCTGTTTTATACCAGAGCCAGATACTTTTGGATTTGGATCTTCGCAAGCGACAATAACTCGCGAAACCTTGGCTTTAATCAATGCCTGAACGCAGGGACCTGTTTTTCCTTGATGACTGCAGGGCTCAAGAGTTACATACACCGTACAGCCAGAAACATCACCAGCCATTTGCAAAGCTTCGATCTCAGCATGATTCCCACCCGCTGGCCGAGTAAAGCCCTCGCCAATTATCTTGTTGTTCGACAGAATAACGCAGCCAACCGCTGGATTTGGCGCTGAGGTATAGCGCGCCTTACCGGCTAATTGCAGGGCTCTTCCCATCAAACTGTGATCTTGTGGCGAGAATTTCATAATTAATCAGTCAGGTCACTATTGTCTTCATTAAGCCGATTGAGTTCAGCTTGGAATTCACTGATATCTTGAAAACTGCGATAAACAGAGGCAAACCTGACATAGGCCACCGCATCAAGCTCTCTAAGCTGGCGCATTACTTCTTCACCAATAATTTGTGAGGGTATTTCGCGCTCGCCGGTTACCTGAAGAAAATGTTTAATTTCGGATATGGATACTTCAATTTGTTCAATTGATACCGGCCGCTTTTCTAGGGCTCGCTGAAGGCCTGCACGCAGTTTATCCTCGTCAAATGACTGTCTTGTGCCATCGGTTTTTATCACTCGCGGCATAACCAGTTCGGCTAGCTCATAGGTGGTAAACCGCTCACCGCATACCGCACACTCTCTGCGCCGATGCACCTGACCGCCATTGGCCACTAGGCGCGAATCGATAACTTTTGTGTCGTCAGCATTACAAAATGGACAAAACATTATGATTTACCTTAAAAAAGAGCAGGTATTCTAACACAACCTGACGCTTTGGAGACCCAATCACTGAATACATACAAAGCTCAGCCTAGGTACGTTTAACCGCAACAAGAAATAGGAAAAAAAAAGCCCCAATTTAATGGGGCTTTAAGATTCCATATTAATTTAAGCCTAAGCATATACAGGGAAGCGCTTGCAAATATCTAGAACCTTGGTTTTCACTTCAGCGATAACTTGTTCAGAATTACCGTTTTCTAAACTTTCCAGAATGTCACACATCCAATGAGTTAATTGAGTCGTCTCTTCAATACCAAAACCTCTTGTCGTAATAGCAGGAGTTCCAACCCGAAGACCGGAGGTAACAAAAGGTGAGCGAGGATCATTGGGAACAGCGTTTTTATTGACAGTAATGAAGGCTGCACCCATAGCGGCATCCGCATCAGTTCCGGTGTATTCTTTACCGATAAGGTCTACCAGCATGAGATGATTTTCTGTACCCTTTGAGACAATATTAATGCCACGATCGATAAAGGTTTTTGCCATCACTTTAGCATTGGCAACTACCTGTTTTTGATACTCAACAAATTCGTCACTAGCCGCTTCTTTGAAGGCAATAGCCTTAGCAGCAACCACATGACAAAGAGGACCACCCTGACTACCAGGGAATACTGCTGAATTTACTTTCTTGGCAATGGCCTCATCATTAGTTAGTACAAAACCACCCCGCGGGCCACGTAATGTCTTGTGGGTTGTGGAGGTAACCACATCGGCATAAGGGATTGGACTTGGATAAACACCTGCCGCTACAAGACCAGAAACATGGGCCATATCGACCAAAAGGTAGGCGCCAACTTTATCGGCTATCTCTCTAAAACGAGCCCAATCCATAATACCTGAGTAAGCCGAGAATCCGGCAATAATCATTGCTGGCTTGTGCTCCACAGCCAGAGCTTCAACCTGTTCATAATCAATTAGGCCAGTTTCAGCATTTAAACCATATTGCACAGCATTATAGAGTTTGCCTGAGAAGTTTGGTTTCGCGCCATGCGTCAGGTGACCACCATCAGCCAAGCTCATACCAAGAACTGTATCACCGCCCTTAATTAAGGCTAAGAAAACAGCGTTGTTTGCCTGCGAACCGGAATGAGGCTGAACATTAGCAAAGTCTGAACCATAGAGACTTTTTAGCCTTTCAATAGCCAACTCTTCAGCCACATCGACATATTCACAACCACCGTAATAACGCTTATTGGGATATCCCTCGGCGTATTTATTAGTCAACTTGCCACCTTGAGCTTCCATTACCGCTGGACTGGTATAGTTTTCTGATGCAATAAGTTCAATATGCTGTTCTTGACGTTGATCTTCTTGCTGCATGGCTTGCCATAAATCAGCGTCAAATTTTTCAATAGTCTGTTGTTTATCGAACATTTTTTGGCGTTTCCTAAATAGTATTTTGAGTATTAAAAGGCGTGCTAAATTATGCCACACATTTTACATTATTCTGTCTTGTTCTAACAGAGAAAAGCATTGATTTTCATCTAGCTTTGTTTATTTTTTTTCAATCCCAGGCTAAGCCTATTGTCACGCTTAAAGTTACTACCAAGGGATGGGCTTTCCAGCATAATCTACATAGGATAACTGGCCATCGATATCCATTTTATCCATCACTTCAGATAAGCATTCGGCAACAAATTTAGGCTCAAATAGTTTCCCCTCTGGCACTGTGGCATGAAAGGGCTTAGACATCGCTGAATTGACGGTGCCAGGATGAAAAGCAATCAGCTTTACATTTTTTGCACGACGGGCATATTCAATTGAAAATGTTTTCATCAAACTGTTAAGCGCTGCTTTTGATGCTCGATAACTGTACCAACCGCCCAATCGATTATCCCCGGTGCTTCCTACTCTGGCGCTAAAACAGGCTACTTTACAAGGATTGGGTCCGGTAAGTATTTTTCTTAAAAGCTTTAACCACAATGAGGGCACAACTGTATTAGCATGGAATATTGCCTGTAGCATTTCGACACTCATATCTTCCATGCGCTTTTCGGGAAACATATGATCATCATGCAATATACCGTGACAGATACTTACTTTTACAAAACTTCCACTAAGATCACTTAGGCTTTCGGTAACCCCTGCCATAGAATTTTCGTCATATTGAGTTTGAATCCAGTTTAATCGCGGATGCTGAATTTTGGTACTGGAACGACTCACTGCAACTACCTGTGCAATTCGCTGATCTTCGAGTAGGTTTTTAACGATTGCCTGACCTATTGCTCCACCGGCACCTAGCACCATAGCATTGGCTGAATTATCTAGCATTTTTTCCTCTCTAAACTACATGATTCACAGCGTTCTTTACCCGTCAATAGACGTGATAAGAAGTGGCGATGGCGAGCAAACTGGAGGTATGCAAAGTCTGCGAAAATGCGGATAATCGGCCAGCGAATAATAGCTATCCACTTACCTTTTCCAACTAAACTCCATGCTTTGTGGGTTACATCTAAACCCAGCAATATGTTTCCATTTGCAAGCTGCCCATGAAGTATACGATCTGCTTTTTCACGATTTATATCTGGGTACTTGGCCTGAAAGCTTTCTTGATTTATATCCACTAAATCTATTTTTTGCTGTTGATCCAATTTCATTAGGTGTTTCATTTCTGAAAGACACAGCGGACAACCACCATCATAAAAAATTTTTAGTTCTGCCATAGTATTAAAACTCCCGAATAAGAAAGGCTAAAACAAGACTATGGGCAACAATCACTATCGTAGTAAGTACAAGCCTCATACGCCAATAGGATTTATCCTGAGACTCCATATCGAGAGCTCTCTCAGCTAAGAGAAGACTCCCATATCCGCAAAGCAAGAGTGCCAAAGCAAACATGGTTAGCATAGAAGAAAAATTAATTAGAATTAAACTAGCCCATGCAGATAACGCCATAATGTTACTAAACACAACTGCCGGTTTAGACACTTTCTCCGGATCTTTAAATCTTCCTTTTGACCATAAGATACCACCAAGAAAGCTTAATATAATGGCACTATATGAAATAAAAACGTAGGGTGCATACAAACCAAACAATGAGGCACCATGAACACCTATGCCTTGCTCTACTGACGCAACCATTTGCCACAAAGGAATAATGAAAGGAATTAAACCCAGGTATCCCAACCAGATGGTGAGATGTGATTTGCCAGACTGTGAGGAATTTGGATTATTTGTAGTCATGGATATTTCCCTAATAAAAGCAATGTAACAGTGTTGCCGTTGAATATGATAACTTACGATTTAGCCGCTAGTTTGGTTTGATCGCAAACCATCCATTTAAATCCATCCACCCCGAGGTGACGTAATTTTATTTAGAATTAACAATCTGAGGCTTGTATGCTTAAAAAAGGTATCTTCTGGTTTACCACCGATCTGCGTTTAGATGATAATCGAGCGCTTACACAGGCAGCAACTTTAATGGACCAGCTCACATTGGTGTATTGCCCAGAGGATTCTGAAAGACTTTTGAGCTTTCAAATTGGCCCGTCAATATCTGTTAACCGACAACAATTTTTAAATAATAGTCTAAGAGACTTGCATGACACCCTCGCACCCTTAGGTCAGCACATCATTATTTGCCAACAGCCTGAGAAAAATCTGTCACAGATTATTGAGAATTATGGCATCACCCATGTTTTTCGAAGTCAGGGTCAGCACACTCTTGATAGCAAAAGTTGGGATTTTTTGACTATACAATACCCAGCTGTAGAATTTTGTGAAACTGGGGGGAACCGATTATTTAATGAGCAACAGTTTCCATTTGATCTGGGTACTTTGCCGGCCAGTTTTTCTAAATTCAGACGTAAAGTCGAAAAAATTGAGATATTAGCCCCACAGTCAGCCGTTGAAACACTTCCACCCCCTATTATTGATCCAATTGAGTGGCCGCGACCTTTTTGCAAAATAGAGGGTCCAGCTCAAATGGATTTTGTTGGCGGGCAAACTGCCGGCAGTTTTCATTTGGAACAGTATTTTCAAACGTCTTTTGCCAGCACTTACAAACAAACTCGCAATGGCCTCGATGGTATGGATTATTCAACCAAATTTAGTCCATGGTTGGCCTCAGGATGTCTTTCGGTTCGCCGCATAGTTCAAAGGCTTAAACAATATGAATCAGAGGTAATTGCTAATGATTCAACTTATTGGATTTATTTTGAATTATTATGGAGAGAGTATTTTCAGTGGTATGGCGAGCATTTTGCTAAGAAGATGACTGAGTTTTCCGGGATTAAAGATCAGGCGCCCAATACTAGTTTTTACCCTGAACGCTTCCAAAAATGGTGCCAAGGTAATACCCCTTACCCGATTGTTAATGCCTGTATGAAGCAACTTAATGCTACCGGTTATATGTCTAATAGAGGAAGGCAACTGGTGGCCAGCTGCTTTGTTCATGAGTTATCATTGGACTGGCGTTATGGCGCTGCCTATATGGAACAACAGCTAATTGATTTTGATCTTGGCTCTAATTGGGGTAACTGGCAATATTTAGCCGGTGTAGGCGCTGACCCTAGGGGTCATAGACAGTTTGATCTTAAAAAACAGACTCAAATATATGATTCTGAGCATCAATTTATCGATCGCTGGCAAGGTCACTGCGATGATTTAGCTTTGGATTCAACAGACCCCTCTGACTGGCCAATCATGCCAGGGGCTTCAACATGAGTGATAGCTTCAAAACCCTGCGTCTAATTTTAGGCGATCAACTAAACCACAATCATTCATGGTATAGCACTCAAGATTCATCAGTTCTTTATGTACTGGCTGAACTGCATCAAGAAACTAACTATGTACGCCACCATATTCAAAAAATATGTGGGTTTTTTGCTGCAATGGCAGCTTTTGCAGACCACCTTAAAGCTGACGATCATCAGGTTTTGCATCTCACGCTTGATGAAACAGTCGAGTTTTCGGATCTTAATGGGCTAATTAATCACTTAACGAATAAGTATAGTATTAGCACTTTTGAATACCAACAGCCTGATGAGTATAGGTTGTCACAACAACTTCAATCACTTGATCTAGATTCAGAAATTAGTGTCTCTTGTCACGATTCAGAGCATTTTTTATTAACTAATGAAGAATTAAAGCAGTATCTTAATCCTAAAAAACATAATCGTATGGAATCGTTTTATCGCAAAATGCGCAAACGTTTTCATATTTTAATGGATGGCGATCAACCTATGGATGGGCGATGGAATTTTGATTCCGAAAATCGACAAAAACTTAAGCCGGGTGATCTTGAAGACATTCCCGAGCCGCTGTTATTCAGTAATGATATTTCTGACCTGCTAGATCGAATAAAACGCCATAATATTAAAACTATAGGAAATATTTCGTCGCATTTAATCTGGCCCGTTAATCGACAGCAGGCGCTCGAGCTTTTGGATTTCTTCTGCACGTATTGCCTACCTTTATTCGGTCGCTTTCAGGATGCCATGACCCATCAAGGAAAACAGCGATGGAGCCTTTATCATGCAAGAATTTCATTTGCACTTAATTCTAAAATTTTGCATCCATCTGAGGTTGTACAAGCTGCACTCGATAGGTTTTATAGTGCAGATAGCTCCATTGAACTGGCGCAAATTGAAGGCTTTGTTCGTCAAATTATTGGCTGGAGGGAGTATGTGCGCGGGGTTTATTGGGTCAATATGCCGGAATATAAAGATCTTAACCATCTTGAAGCCACCAACCCATTGCCAGATTATTTTTGGACTGGCGATACCAAGATGAGCTGCGTTAAACACGCGGTAGAACAGTCTTTGGATTATGCCTATGCTCACCATATTCAGCGATTAATGGTCACTGGTAACTTTGCCATGCTGGCTGGTATTGACCCTGATCAATTAGAAGATTGGTATCTTGGCATTTATATAGATGCTATTGAGTGGGTTGAGATGCCCAATACGCGCGGTATGAGTCAATTTGCAGATGGCGGCCTAATCGCTACAAAACCCTATGCAGCCAGTGGCAGTTACATTAATAAGATGAGCGACTACTGCCCCAAATGTGACTACAAAGTAAAAGAACGCGCCAGTGAAGATGCTTGTCCATTCAATAGTTTGTATTGGCGTTTTATGATGTCACATAGCGGGCGATTCAAGAATAACCCCAGAACAGCCATGGCTTATAGAAGCTGGGATAGAATGCAGCCTGAAATAAAACAGCAAATACTACAACGTGGTGATTACTGTATTGAGAACTTAGAACACCTTTAAATTTTCGACTTTGGGCTATTAAGTGCTGCCAGAGCATCAATGATAGAGTCATAATTGCTTAAGAATTCGTTAGATATCCCATCGTCAAAGGTCATGGGTGCACGTACACTGCTATGGATATTAATCAATCCAATATGCCCAAGAATGCTGGCTAATTTTCTGCGAAATTTTACGCTACCTAACTGATTAAAAAACCTTAATGGCCCCCAATCAATAACGTCACCGCCAGTTGAGTGGTATTTAGTCACCCTAACAAACACCATATCATTTTCAGGGTCCACAAAAATGCGTTGGCCAAATTTGCCCTTGGCGCTAAATATTTTTGCCTCTTTTTGGTAACGAGAAATCCACCAGTGCAAAGAGTAGCCTCGCTGAATTTGTACGTTATCAGCTAAATCACTTCTCCTAAGTTGAAACGTTTGGTCGATAAATTTACTCGGCACTATTTGTTGATCTTGCCATTTTCCGCCTCGTGCAAACAGCAATCCAAATCTAGCATATTGCCTTACAGTAGTATCAATGCAGCAGTAGGAAAGCGGGTTATTAGCTGGATCTTTCCATAGGGTGACATTATCCATACCAATTCTTTTTAGTATTCTATCTTTTAGTAGTTTATCGGCTCGAACACCAGTCGCCCGAAACAGAATATCTGCCAATAACATTGAATTTACATTGTTGTATTCGAACCTTTCACCCGGCTCTGTCTCCAGTTCAACCTTTTTAGCATAGGCTAAATGATTTTTTGTGAAGAACATCTTCTCATGTTCATCGGCTGGCATTTCAAGACCACTGGACATATTCAGTAATTGCCTAATAGTTATTTCGCGTCGGTCATCTTGAAAATAATCTAGATATTGGCTAACTTTGTCATCAAGACTATTAATTTCGCCTCGATCGATAGAAATTCCAATCAGGGCTGCGTAAAAACTTTTTGCCATTGACCAAGAGGTTGCCAAACTATCTTTATTAAATCCATCGGCATATTGCTCATACACTAGTCTACCCTTTACGAAAAGGGCTGCACCTTGAGTTGATTGGTCCTGAAACGACAAATTAAATAGGTGTTTTATTTTTAAGGGATCTAAATCTATATTTTCAGCTGATATTAGTGACCAATTTTTTTCCGGATATGCGGCTGAAACACTAATTCCGCTAGCTTTATTACTAGCAATAATGGCCGTAGTAGCTAACAATAAAGCCCAGATAATGAATGGAAATGGTATTAGCTTATTACTCTTCATTGTTGTATCAACCCCTAGTTCTTTTAGTACATCACAACCAAATATACGCTAATTATAGGGTATTAGTTGTTTATTTTTTTTAGGGATAAGTTATTATTTTTTTGCTATCAACACCATGTAGAGAAAATTAATCCATATTGAATTTTGCAACGAATAATTATCACTATCGTTAGGTATACTAAGTTTAAAGCACTAACAATGGGTTGTCCTTGGCAAAAAAAAAGGATAATGTAAGCGCTCTAGATTAAAAATAACAAATATCTAGAACAGAAATACTGGGTGTATCACTTAATTCTCTTCATTTAATTAGGTTGATACGATAAAAATAAAGCTCGATTTATGTAGGGGTTACACATGACTAACAATTTAGTATCCGGCGATTATGTCGGAATGTCTTTTTGGTTAATATCTATGGCGCTTGTCGCTGCAACTGCTTTTTTCTTCTTGGAGCGTGATCGCGTTTCAGGTAAATGGAAAACGTCATTGACAGTGTCAGGTTTAGTTACGCTTATAGCAGCAGTTCACTATTTCTATATGCGTGATGTGTGGGTTGCATCAGGAACATCTCCAACAGAGTTTCGCTATATTGACTGGCTACTAACAGTGCCACTCTTGATGGTTGAATTCTATCTAATCATGTCAGCAGTAGGTAAAGTACCTGGACGCGTATTCTGGAATCTTCTAATCGGTTCAACAGCAATGTTGTTATTCGGTTATGCAGGAGAAACTGGAATTATGGGCGTAGGTACGGCCTTCATTCTATCAATGGCATCTTGGTTCTATGTTATTTGGTACATTATTAAAGGTGAAGCAAGTCAGGTTAATGCTAGTCTTGCAAATGCCAATGTACAAAAGGCTTACAAGACCATGACATTGCTAGTGACTTTTGGTTGGGCTATCTATCCACTAGGTTATTTCCTAGGCTATCTAGGTGGTGGTGCAGATGCAGGCACAATGAACATTATTTACAACCTAGCTGATTTTTGGAACAAAATCGCCTTCGGTGTTGTAATTTGGTCAGCAGCAGTAGCTGATTCAGAATAATCTACTGTTGAGAAGTATGAGAGAGTCAGATTTCTGGCTCTCTCTTTCTCAAAAAATATAAAAAACAAAAACAAGTAACTATCAAGTTATGATTAACGAGGGTTTGACCAATGGCCTCGAGCTCAGTTCAACAAGAGTGGCTATCTCAATTAGATACTCTGTACAAAGCAGAGTTACCGCAGGACAACAGTAGTCTGACTGTTGCAGCCAAGTATCACTTTAAAAATCCCGGAAAATCTTTCAGAGCACAGCTAGCACTGTCTAGCGGTATTGCTCTGCAAATTAATCATTTAGATAATTTAAACTGGGCGGCAGCTTGTGAGCTGCTGCACAATGCATCACTTATACATGATGATATAAGCGATGCCAGTACCCATCGCCGCGGCCAGAAAAGTATCAATCACTTTTTCGGCTCTGATATGGCCCTTTGCCTTGGCGATTGGATGGTAGCAAAAGCCTTTGAGCTCGCTGCAAGAAACACTCAAGTGGGCGGTCAATTAACCGCTTTACTCGCTCAGGCAATGCAGGAAACCTGCAATGGACAAATTTCTGATATCAGTCAGCGTCAATGTGCTGATTTAGAGGAGTGGCAACGTATTGCCAAAGGTAAAACCGCACCGCTTTTAGTTGCACCTATCAAGGGAGCAGCAATGGCTGCTGGTTTAATTGACTCGCAAAATAATAATCGCTGGATAACCCAACTAGACCAATTAGTGGGTCTCTGTGGTTTAGCTTATCAGGGATATAATGATATAGACGATATTATCCCTTCAAGTCATAGATCCAGCGATCTGGATGGACGCAAACCAAATTTAGTAGTGAGTTTATTTGCAAAACAAGGATTAGGACGAGAGGATTTCCATCGGTGGTACGCTTCCGATAATACCGATCGTCTATCTCATTGGCAGCAACGGATTGCCTCAAGTGTGGTTATTTCTCAAGCTAATGAACTAGTCGACCAATGGTTGATGCAAGCAGAGGCGCTAATTTTAACACTTCCTCCTGCTCTGCAATCTGTGACTTCAGATTTAGTGAATTCAGTGAAGAAAACTACCTTGGTAAAAAGCCAATGCCGCATAGCATAACCACGTCGCCTAAGGGCAATAATCAGCATGCAGTCGTTATTGGTGCAGGATTTTCAGGAATAGCAACAGCCTTAAGATTAAGAGCTCTGGGTTATCGCGTTACATTAATGGAAAGACTGGGTAGCCTTGGCGGTAGGGCTCAGGTTTTTAATCGCGGCGGTTATAAACATGATGCCGGGCCAACAGTAATTACTGCACCTTTTCTTTTTGATGAATTATTTGAGCTGTTTGATGAGAAGCTTGAGGATCATCTGGATTTTGTTCCACTCGACCCTTTTTATCGTTTTCATTTTACCGACGGTAGTCAATTTGATTACCGCGCTTCGGTTGAAGACACATTAGATGAGATTCGTCGATTTAGCCCAGCTGATGCTGATGGCTATCTCAAATTATTGGACCAATCGAAAAAAGTGTACGATATTGGTTTTAAAAAGCTGGTCCATCGACCATTTAATAGTTTGTGGTTGATGATTAAGCAGATTCCAGCCCTTCTCACTCTTAAATGTTATAAGACAGTGTCCCAGTTAGTCGGCCGTTATTTAAAACACCCAAAAATTCAGCAAGCCTTTTCAATTCATCCCCTTTTAGTGGGTGGTAATCCATTTAAAACAACGGCGATTTACACCCTAATACATTATTTAGAGCGTCGCTGGGGTGTTTTCTTTTGCATGGGTGGTACTGGCAAGCTGGTTCAAGAACTGGGCGCTTTAATGGAACGCCAGGGTATTGAGATTGTACTTAATGCCGATGTAGATGAAATTCTTACGCAAAAAAATCTCGCCACTGGTGTTCGTATGGCGGATGGAAAAACCTTGGATGCTGATATAGTTGTTTTCGGTGGTGATCCGGAAACCTGCTACAAACACCTAATTCCGAGCAAAAAGAGCAAAATGCCCAGCATTAAAAAACGCTACAGTATGGGCCTGTATGTTCTTTATTTTGGCACCAAAAAACTCTATCCAGATGTCGCCCATCACAGCATTTGGATGGGGCCTAGATTTAAGGAATTGCTATCAGAGATTTTTGATAGCAAAAAAATGAGTGATGACTTCTCTTTGTATTTGCATCGCCCAACAGCAACAGATAAAAGCTTTGCGCCCGAGGGTTGTGAATCATTTTATGTGCTTTGCCCGGTACCCAATCTCCAGGGTGATGTCGACTGGGAGGATGAAGGATCAAAGTTGCGTGATCGAATTATTGAGGCGCTTGAGGGATCAATACTTCCGGATTTATCCTCTGTTATAGAGGAAGTCTTCTGGATGACGCCCACTGACTTTGCCAATGATTATCGATCTATGCATGGTGCTGGATTTTCTATTGAACCACGACTGACCCAATCTGCATGGTTTAGATTTCACAATCGCCACCATAGTCTAAAAAATCTTTATTTTGTTGGCGCGGGAACTCACCCTGGTGCTGGCCTGCCTGGTGTTGTAAGCTCAGCTAAGGTAGTTGAAGAACTGATTACAGGTGTTGAGGTGGGTTCAGGCGGTTAAATCATGGATGTTGCTCAAACAAACCAGTCATCAAAGCAAGTACTTGCTCGTCATGGTAAATCATTTTATTGGGCAAGCCTTTTTCTCGGTCAAAAACTAGCTAATCGCGCCGCTAGACTTTATGAATTTTGTCGCTTTGTAGATGATATTGCCGATGGTGATTTACCCCATCGCCATGAAACTCTGGCCGATATTAGTGCTTGCCTAAAGGGTGATCGCCTGACGGCTGGGCCTGAGGTCGACGCTTTTCTTGAGCTAGCATCTGAAGTTAATATCCCCATGAACGCAGCCACTGAGCTTTTGGATGGCATGCTACTTGACCAACAGCCTACTGCAGTAAAAGTTGAGGCTGATCTACTAAGGTACTGTCATGCTGTGGCTGGAACTGTTGGCCTTATGATGTGTAGAATTCTTGACTGTCAGCACCCCCGTGCTGATCATTTTGCAATTGATCTTGGTATCGCTATGCAATTGACTAATATTGCGCGCGATGTGCTTGAGGATGCAAAAATGGGTCGTAGATATTTGCCAGAAACCTGGGTTAATTTTTCTGCAACTGATCTTGCCACTAGTGATATACCCTGCCGTCAACCTACTGCAGAGGCGATTGAAAAATTATTAAATCTTTCAGATGAGTATTATAAAAGCGCTCTATTAGGCATTCAGCTTTTGCCCTTTCGCTCACGCTTTTCTATTACTGTAGCTCTGCGAGTGTACCGCCAAATAGGGGTCTTATTAAAACGACGCAACCTATCTTGGTGGAAGGGAAGAGTTGTGGTTCATAAAATAGAAAAAATCTTTCTTAGTATTTATAGTCTGGTGGATTTAAGACCAAAGAAAGTACCAACCCATCAGTCAAAATTACATCAATCACTTCAGGGGCTTGCGGGTGTCGATACCAACTAGCCAGAGCCCTGACATTATCAAAACTGATATTGCTATTATTGGTGGTGGTAATGCGGGTATAACATTGGCCTCTAAACTCAAGCATCAAAATGCATTAGTTTTTGAGCCCAAAACTCCTGAAGATCGAGACGTAAGTTGGGCATTATGGGCAACTGGGAACGATCAAAAAGATATAGCCTCTGCTACCAGAGGGCGCTGGAAGCAATGGCGATTAGTGGATCATAATCATGAGATTTTACACAATAGTAATGAGTATTATTACACGAGTCTAAGCTCGGCAGACTATTTGCATTATTGTGAACAACAACTTTCGCCAAATGTAGGTTTGGTTAGAGAAACTGCAGAAAACATTATTAGTAATGGTTCAGGCGGAACCTTTACTGCCTCTGGGCAACAGTATTATGCAGATCATATTTTTGACTCACGCCCAGCAAAAATGCATAAAGCGGGTCTTAAGCAGCATTTTTTAGGTATAGAAATTCGCACCAAAAAACCTCTAAAGGATATTGAAATCGCTACATTGATGGACTTTAGAGTCGATCAGTCTAGGGGACTACATTTTATCTATGCCCTACCCTTTTCTGATCGAAGCCTATTAATAGAATCGACCATGATTTCTACAACCATCGAACCGGTGGACTGGTATAAACAGGCAATCTATCAATGGCTTGATGGACAATCTATTGAGATTGAAGAAATAACCAGAGAAGAACTCGGCATTATACCAATGCATGAAACCACACCTAAAGACACATCTTTATCCCGGATTGGAACATCTAGTGGTGCGATCAGACTATCTTCTGGCTATGCTTTTACCCATATTCAATCACAGATCAATCAACTTGCATCAAATATTGAAAAGGGTGACTATCGTATACCCCAAGTGATCTCGGGCACTATTAATACATTGGATAAAATTTATAACCGTGTGCTTGTTGCTGAACCATCATTGGGCGTTACGCTTATGATGAAAACTGCTGGTGCTCTTGATGCCGAGGGTTTTTCTCGCTTTATGCTAGGCAAAGCAACAATAAAAGATTGGATAAAAGTTATCTTAGCTATGCCTAAATTACCGTTTTTAACTCAGGTGTTTCGATTATGACCAGCTGGGATTTTGCGGCATTGGCCGCCATATTTCTGTTCGGCGTGCCTCATGGAGGTTTTGATGCCGCTATTGCGCGACGAAACGGCTGGTCAATGCACGGTTCGCTATCATGGGTTTTATTTCATCTAGCTTATGTATCTATGGCCGCTATTATTGCTTTACTCTGGTGGTGGTTTCCTCTTGTAAGTCTAGGCCTATTTCTAATCATTTCTGGCTACCATTTTGGCGCAAGTGATATTGCCGAAGTTGGCACAGACTGGCTACCTTGGCTGGCTCATGGTGGTCTAGTACCTATTGCTATTCCAAGTTTAAATCCAGAAGCAGTAAAGCCTATTTTTGCTATTCTTATTGGTGCCAACGAAGCTGATTTATTGTTGTCTGTCATTCAGGTATTTTTTATTCTGTGGCTTGTAGGCTTTATTGGCTATTGTTTCTTTGCTTTGTATAAAAAGCAGTATGGGAAACCCCTGGTAGGTCTTATGGCAATGATCCTTATTGCTTTATCACTACCTCCCTTAATAAGTTTTGCTCTGTATTTTTGCCTATGGCACAGCCGTGGACACACTGTGCGCCTATGGCATAGCTTAGAAGAGGATAAACGATTAAGCGCAGCTCGAGAGGCTATTGTTTATACGTTGCTATCTTGGGCAAGCGCGGGGATATTTGTGTTTTATCTAAGTGGATCTTTAAGCGATATTTTATTACAGCTCACTTTTATTGGGCTGGCTGCACTGACTTGGCCACATATGGTTTTAGTGGATTATTTGGATAAACGGCGGTCTTTATTATGACTGATATTATTAATCGCAAAGCTGACCATATTGAGTTGGCGCTTAAGTCCGAGCATCAAAGCCATGCGCTTTCAACGTTTGATAATATTCGCTTTGAGCACAACGCATTACCTGAAGTCGCTGTGACTGATATTGATATTAATAGTTACTTTTTAGACCAAAGTATAAGTGCTCCGATTATGATTGGCGCTATGACTGGCGGCTGTGATAAAGGCGATATTATTAACCGTCATTTAGCTGAAGCGGCTGAAGCCTGTGGTATCCCAATGGCATTGGGCTCACAACGTGCTGCGCTTGAACAAAATCAGCCACAAACAGTTAGGCAGTATGCCCCATCAGCTTTATTGCTAGGAAATATTGGGGCCACACAGCTTCAACAATTGGGATTAACTTTTGCCCAAAAAGCAGTAGATGCTGTTGCGGCAAATGCATTGGTTATTCATATTAATCCACTGCAAGAATTGGTACAGCAGGGTGGCGATCGCGACTGGAAACAAGTTTTAGAATCAATCTACCACTGTTCCGATAAATTATCGGTTCCAGTCATAGTCAAAGAAGTAGGTGCAGGCATTGGGCCTAGCTGTGCTAAAAGGTTGGCCAATGGTGGTATTAAGTGGATTGAGGTCGCTGGTCGTGGAGGCACCAACTGGGCAAGTATTGAAATGGCGCGTAATCAAATAGCTCAGGAAAAGAAAATTGCAGAGCCTTTTATTGACTGGGGAATGGATACCATAGAGCTTTTGCCCGCTGTTAAACAAGTCTGTCCAAATCTAAACCTTATTGGTTCTGGTGGCGTAAGAAATGGGTTGGATGTAGCACGTTGCATTCGGCTTGGAGCAAACGTATCTGCTCTGGCTCAGCCATTCTTAGCGCCTGCATTGGAATCGACTGAAGCTGTTATAGAAAAAATTACTGTGCTTAAAGAGCAACTTCGCTGGACGATGTTTTTAACTGGTAGTTCTAATTTAGATAGTCTACGAAAAGCACCGCTCCAGACTAACTAAACTTGATTGCGTAGCTTTAGTACTAATGGCCAAAACCTATGTTTTTACATGAAGAGCAAATAACCTGCCCCTTCTGCTGGGAAATCATCACGTTATTGGTTGATCCCTCTGAATCCCAGACTTATACCGAAGATTGTTCTGTCTGCTGCCAACCCATTTTAGTCAACACTGACATTCAGGGCGATCATATTACTGTACGCGTCGCTCAAGAAGATTTGGGCTTTTAGGAATTTATCTCTTTAGAAGTTAGTTTGCCTGCCAACCATGTTAGAATAATTTTTTTTGATTTCAACACTAGAGATTAGCGCCCTATGGCAATTCAATGGTATCCAGGCCATATGTACAAAGCTAGCAAGGAAATGACTGAGGCATTGCCTCAAGTTAACCTTGTCATCGAAGTGCTTGATGCGCGTATTCCTTATAGTAGCTCTAATCCGTTTATTCAAACCCTTTGCACTGAAAAACCTCGGATCAAATTATTGACCAAGTTGGATCTTGCGGATCCGGCTATTACCAAACAGTGGCAAAGTTATTTTGAACAGCAAAATAATACTAAGTCTATGGCTTTAGATTTGCTAAATACTGATCCCAGTGTGCAGGTTATAGATTTAATTAATAAGCTTTATCCTCAACAAACT
This sequence comes from Porticoccaceae bacterium, assembly GCA_029248755.1. Classification (GTDB taxonomy): domain Bacteria; phylum Pseudomonadota; class Gammaproteobacteria; order Pseudomonadales; family Porticoccaceae; genus HTCC2207. The sequence continues at coordinate 54,409 of JAQWIR010000007.1, read as the reverse complement.
GAGCGTAATACCCTTGCCATGGTGACGGGCATTCCCAATGTAGGTAAATCTACCCTTATTAATTGCCTAGCGGGCAAACATATTGCTAATACAGGGGATGAACCGGCAATCACTAAGGGGCAGCAGCGTATTAATCTTCGCAATGGTATTATGCTGTTGGATACCCCAGGGATTTTATGGCCCAAGATAGATCACCCCAATAGTAGTTACAGATTAGCTACTACAGGGGCTATTAAAGATACTGCAATGAGCTATGAGGATGTGGCCTATTTTGCGGCAGACTTTTGCCTAGCTCAGTATCCAGAGTATTTAAAAAATCGCTTTAATCTGAGTGAAATGCCACAAACAGAAACAGAATTGTTAGAAATAATAGGTAAGCAGCGCGGCTGTTTGCGCGGTGGCAAACGAATTGATTTTGAGCGTGCTTCAACCATTTTTATCAATGAATTAAGAGATGGCAAACTTGGCCCAATGACGCTGGAAACGCCAGAGGTTATTGATAGAGAATTACAGCAGGTGGAAGTAATGAAAGCAGAAAAAGAAGCGCTTGAAAAACGCCGCATTGAAGAAAAAGCCGCCCGCAAAAGAAAAACTAAAGCCAACCGCCGATAAATCACCTTTTCTGTTTAAAATTGATATTCACAGCACAATTTTGCGTACATAGTAGCTCTGACTCCATAAAAAAATAACTCAATGCAACTAAATTGGCTTAACCAAAACGACAGTATTAACCACTCATTATCTGCAGGATTTCCAGATAGGATGGTGATACTCGACTGTGAAACCACTGGCGGTAGAGCTAAGTACCACAGAATTATAGAAATCGGATTGCTGGTTATTGAGGATGGCCGCTTAATTGAGACATGGCAATCATTTATCAACCCTGAAACCATTGTTCCTAACTTTATTCAAAAGCTAACAGGCATTAAGCCAAATATGCTTAATAATGCGCCTAAATTCTCTGAAATTGCCGATAAATTACACGAATTACTAGAAAATAGAACCTTAGTTGCACATAACGCTAGATTTGATTACAGCTTTCTAAAAAGTGAATTTAGCCGTATTGGTGTTAACTACAATGCAAAGCCCCTGTGCTCGGTTAAATTAAGCCGAAATCTATATCCACAATTTAAGCGACATGGCCTATCAGAAATTATCAAACGTTTTGATTTAAATATTGATAATCGCCATCGCGCTCTTGATGACGCTCAAATGGTGTATGGTTTTTTTGTTAAAACCTCTAGTATTTATTCACCCCAAGAAATTGAGGCTTGTTGTAAGCAATTATTAAAACGTACCTCTCTTCCGCCACTATTAGACCCTGATGAGGTTAATAACATTCCCAATACTGCAGGCGTCTATTATTTTTATGCACAGAATGGCGAACTACTTTATGTGGGTAAAAGTATTAATCTTCGCAATCGCGTCTTAAGTCATTTTTCGGCAGACTACACGAATTCTAAAGAATTTCAGATGTGCCAAAAAACCGCTCATGTGAACTTTGAAACCACCCCCAGTGATTTTGGCGCACAAATCAGAGAAAGCCATCAAATCAAAGCGCTCTCTCCTTTGTATAATCGTCGATTGAGAAAAACCAGAAAACTTTACCAGTATAAATCAACGTTAGATGAGAGCGGCTATTTACGACTAGCCACTGAAGCGGTTTCTTCAACCGATCCATCAGAGCAGCAATTTGGACTATTTAGGTCACCAAGACAGGCTTCAATTCAATTAGAAAAATTGGCTGACCAGTATTTTTTATGCCATCAACTTATTGGTTTAGAAAAAACTCACAAACAGGGAAAGCCGTGCTTTCGAAGTCAGCTTAAAAAATGCCTTGGAGCTTGCCACGGGGCAGAAGCTCCAGAACATTACAATGAACGATTAACATCAGCTATACAGCGCTATCAGATTCAAGCCTGGCCCTATCAAAATGCCATTATGATTGAAGAATCCAACCCACAAGGGGAACCCGCTTTTCATATCATTGACCACTGGCGCTATATAAAAAAATTGGATGTAGCAGAGGATATTTATGATTTGGGCTATCAGGTCTCTAATAATAACCCGTCACTTTCTCAGCAGTCTAATACCAACTTTAAGGCGGACGATAAGTTTGATTTAGATATATATTTTATTTTGGTTCGATTTTTAATCAATGAAGACAACAAAAAGATGTCCAACCTAAAAATTTGGATACTTGATCAGGCTTCACAATAAATACACAATTTTTTAGATTTTCTGCCATAATTCAAAACTTATTAAATAGCGACAGAAACCCTTTAGGTGATAACTTTGCAGGATATTCGAGTTTGGGACAATGTGGATTATGCTCGCTTTCAAAATGAGATAATCTCTCTAAATCAACCGGCCATTATCAGATCCTTAGTGTCTGATTGGCCAACAGTTCAGGCGGCAAAAAAATCACCTGAGATGGTTGTTGATTATCTCAAGTCTTTTGACACTGATACCATAGTCCCTGCTCTAGTGGGATCGCCAGATATTAAGGGGCGGTTTTTTTATTCCGATGATCTTACAGATATTAATTTTCAGCGTGCTGATGTCACTCTTACTATCGGCTTAGAACGCCTTTTAGCTATTAAAGACAATCAAACTCCCCATGCTATTGCATTACAGGCGATACCACTGAGCCAAGTGATGCCAGACTATAAAGCTCTTCATCCGCAGCCGCTTTTAGACACCTCAGCTGAACCTACTATGTGGGTGGGTAATCAAGCGACGGTAGCCCCACATTATGATATTCATGATAATTTAGCCTGTGTAGTTGCCGGGAAAAGAAAATTCACTCTATTCCCCCCCGAGCAAATTAACAATCTTTATCCTGGCCCCACACTTAGCGCACCGGCAGGAGTTCCGGTTAGTATGGTGGACATGAAAGATCCAGATTTTAAACGCTATCCTAAGTATAAGGATGCTCTTCAAGCTGGCTTTGAGGGCACTTTAGAACCCGGCGATGTAGTTTTTATCCCTGCTCTTTGGTGGCACGGTGTGGAGTCTTTAGATACATTCAATATCTTGGTTAATTATTGGTGGGGAGGAAGCCATCAAGGCAGCCTCTCACCTAATGACAGCCTTTTACACAGTATGTTGAGTATTGCTAATCTAGATAAGACAAAACGCGAGGCGTGGAGAAATTTCTTTAACTATTATGTGTTTAAGACAACAGATAATCCATCTGAACACTTGCCACCTAAATTAAAAGACGTAGTAACTGAGCTCAGTCCAGAGCAAGAAACTAAGGTGCGAAATTTCTTGGCTGAAAAGCTTAAATAATTACAACTGGATTACATCGAGGGTGCTTTACAGTAGCTATCAATAAACTGCTGGTGCGTCGGCAGCTGGTCAACCATATTGTCCACAGCACCCTTGATTCCATGAAGAAAATTTTCTAGCTCATTATCACTCATCATATTGACAATTGGATGATATTGCTCGGGCATTATGCCTTGACCCAGCATAACTTGAGACCATGAGTTTTCAGCAAAAACATCATTATCCTTTTGAAAGATTCGCCCAGATTCTTTGAATAGCTCAATCCTATGGGCTAGAGTTTCAGGTATTTGCATGCTCTTACAGTGCCGCCAAAATGGCGTATCTTCTCGCTCTGTCACATGATAGTGGAGTACGATAAAGTCTCTTACATTTAAGAACTCTTCTTTCATTTGAGCATTAAATTCATCCACATCTGTCTGACTGATACCTTGAGTAGGGAACAATTGTAGCAATCTTATTATTCCACGCTGAATAAGATGAATACTCGTTGATTCTAGGGGCTCTAAAAATCCCGCTGCAAGACCTAAGGCTATACAATTTTTGTTCCAATGCTGGTGCCGCTGTCCAGTTCGGAATTTTATAATCCGGGGTTTGGTAAGAGGCTCGCCTTCAATATTATCAAGCAGGGTTTGGGTTGCCTGCTCGTCAGTTAAATACTTACTACAGAAAACCAAGCCATTACCTACGCGATGCTGAAGGGGTATTCGCCATTGCCAACCGGCATCTCTGGCAATGGATCTTGTGTAAGGAATTGGCTCTGCAACAGATTGGGTCTGAACTGCCACTGCGCTATCACAGGGTAGATAGTGGGACCAATCATCGTATCCTGTATGTAACGCCTTATCGATTAATAACCCCATAAAACCACTACAATCGACAAATAGATCACCTTCTATAGTTTGACCAGACTCTAGATTAACATGGCTTATATTTCCTGTCTGAGGGTCAGTTACCACCTCAGTAATCATGCCCTCTATACGTTTACAATTATTTTTTTCTGCAATTTTTCGCAAATAATTAGCATAGAGTCCTGCATCCATATGAAAAGCATAGTTAAGGCCATTTTGCGGTATCACGGCGAATTTATTCTGTTTTGCCGCTTGTAACTCATTGCAGTAATCGCCAAATTCAAAACTGATGCCCTGCTCTTTTCCTTTAAGCCAAAAATGCTGAAAACCGGCAGCCCAGCAATCTTTTCCGGTAAAACCAAAAGAGTGGATATAATTTTCATTCACATTTTTCCAGTTCTCAAACGAGATACCGAGCTTGAAGGTACCCTGAACAGATTTCATAAAATCACGCTCATCTATTTTTAACAGTCGATGAAGGGTAATCATGGTAGGTATGGTTGCCTCACCCACACCTACTGTGCCTATAGCGTCAGATTCAATAAGGCTGACCTCTATATTTTTACCAATTAATTTTGAAATTGCAGCAGCAGCCATCCAGCCGGCAGTTCCACCACCTACAATGACTACTTTTTTAACGGGTTGATTAGACACACTTACTTCCTCATTTATTACTATTTACTTAAGATATTTTTCTTATCAATTAATGCCCTAATGCGAGCATAAGAGGCCACTGCCATATAAATTGGCTGAAGATATCCCTTGCTATTAAAGTCAGCCAAAGTAGGGCCATCAAGCTGGAGTAGTTTATTTTCATTGATGGTATAGAAGCCTATTAGCTGATTAGTAGAACCATTATCGAGGGTGATTTCAAGGGTAAATGGCTCTAAAAGATCCTCCACTGTCAAAGCTGTAATAAAACCTTTGTTATGCTCATGACCATGATGGAGTGATTCCAATTTAATCATCATATTTTTAAGAAACTCGGTAGGCTGTGAATGCTTATCAAATAGATTTTGTCCATTTTCTTGGCTAATTTTTGGACTATCCATATCAATTGAAACAATGGGTTTCAGATCATCATCAGGGCCTTGGTAGCCGATTAAAAAAGGCTGCCGCTCCACCATCATCGGGGTATAAGTGGCATTCCAACCTGAATCATCAAGAAATAGGTTCTCATTCTGTTCAAATCCAAATAAGGCTAAAGGGAAGAACTCACCGGTTTCTCCACTCTTTGAAAAGAAAATTGGATAACAGGACTGTATATTTCTAAACTCCAATGGAAAAGTTAAGGCATATTGAACATTATCGCCCAGCGCCTCTGAACGCTCTGTCATGACACAGGTATTTTTATGTGTTGTGGGGTTTAAAACCTCAAAGTTACTCATCTGTTCTCCATGGGGCTTTTAAGCTTGGCTTAAAAAATTAAATTTTTTGAAATCCATATTTATAAATCTTGTTTATTAGCTCTCTGTTGGCAGGCATTGTGTTCATTAACTGCTCTGTGCGCTTGGCATTTTCAGTAAATAATCTCATTGCCTTAGCCCCTGCTTCGCGATCTGAGCGCTTAAGACTTGTATCTAACAGGGTTTTGAAATCCATACCATAAAGAATGTACTGAAAACTGGCAGATGGAAACATTTCATCCGCATGTTTAGTATCTCGATGCCAAGGAGGTTGATACTGCCAAATTTCCATTAACTCTTGAAGACTATCTGGAATCGATGATGGATGACAATTATCAACCCAGTATTTAGTGTCAGTTCTTTGAGTTAGTACATAGTGGAGTTTCAAAAAATCAACAATACGATCCCAGCGATATAAAAACTTATCATTAAACCGCTTAGCCACTATATCCATTATTTTTCTATTGGCTGGCAATTGCTCTGCAATCATAGCTGCAGATAGCTCTACTAACACCAAAGCTGAGGCTTCAAGTGGCTCTATAAAACCTGATGACATACCAATGGCGACACAATTCTTATGCCAAAACTTTTCTCTATGCCCAGGGTCAAAGGTTATCTTACGAATACTTGCATTGTCTGCTGCATCTTCGCTGGCGGTTGTGGCTATATAATTTAGTAATTCAGTGCGAGCGCTTTCTTCGGTGGTATAGTCACTTGAATATATATGACCTATTCCCCTTCTGGTTGGCAATCCTATATCCCATATCCACCCAGCAGTCTGTGCAGTAGAAAGTGTTGCAGACTGAATTGGAGCCTCTGGACTTTGATAGGGAACCTGGGCAGCTAATGCAGAATTATTGAATAAATACTGATTTTTACTAACCAAAGGTATGCCATAGTGCTCACCTAACAACAGCGCTCTTGAGCCGCTACAATCAATAAATAAATCACCGGTAATCTCACCATGGGTGTCTGTTGAAATAGACGCTATATCACCATTTTCCCCTGAGTTTATAGCAGTCATATTGGCACTAACATATTCAACGCCAAGATTGTCAACACAGTGTTGACGTAACAGCTCAGCAAATTTACCAGCGTCTAAATGGTAGCCATAATTCACATGAAAAGCATATTCAGGCGTCGCAATGTTTTTAGGGGCTAACTGGTTATTAAAAAGTGCACTTTGCGGATTCACAGCATTAGCAAAATTAATTTTTTCTCTTAGTTGTTGCCAATGAGGGGCTAGATTTGTCTCATTAAAGTTATGTGGCACTGTGAAAGGATGGGTGTAAGTATCATCTTCACCATAGGTCCAATTATGAAACTGAGTACCCTGTTTAAAGCTAGCACTGCATTGTCGAAAGAAATCAGTTTCAGAAATTCCTATTTTTTTCAATGTTGAGCGCATTGATGGCCAGGTACCCTCACCCACACCAATGGTAGGTATGTCTGGCGACTCAATCAAATAGAGCTGAAAATTATGATTGTCAGTAGCATTATTTTTTTTCACAAAGTGTTCTGCAGCGATGATACCTGCTGATAACCAGCCAGCTGTACCCCCACCAACAATTACAACTCGATTAATAGTATTTTTCATGTCAATAATTTAGTGCTTTATTTAAATTAAGGTGAAATCTAAACAGTTTTTCAGTATACAGACTTCAAAGCGTTCTGTGTTGTGTCTTGTTATACGTTAAATACAAAGAAGCCGCTTAAATTAAGCGGCTTCTTTAGTCTTACTTCAACTAATTCACAGAGAATCTATAAATTAGAAGTTATAGCGAACACCTAGATTATATCTGGCACCGGTTTGACCCGAGCGAAGAACCTGTTGCTTTGTACGACCATAGAGTCTATAGCCCTCGTTAGTCACATTAATACCATCAGCAAACAGTGTTAGGTTGTCATTTATTTCATAGCTTGCGCTCATATCAACTTGACCATAGGCTTGAGTTTGAGTTGGGTTATTGCCAATTCTTCTCTCACCGTCATCATCATAAAACGCACCCTGACCCTGTCCATCACCGTTAAAGAAGTCATCGCGCCAGTTGTAGGCTATACGAGCGTTAAGACCGTCTTTATCATAAAACGCAATCAAGTTAGCCGAGTCACTCAGGCCGCTTAGGGCAAACTGACTAATCATACATTTAGCGTCTGTATTAATTAACTCTTCTGGACAAGGTTGTGTTGTAGGCGTAGCAACATAGCCTACATCTGACCATGCTTTTGTATAGTTGGCGATAAAGCCAAACCCGCTCTCACCAAAGTTATGCTGAACGTTAAACTCCCAACCATAAACATTGGCATCTTTCTGGTTTACTGGATAACTTAAACTGAACAACAAAGGATCATTGTCTGCTGTCGACATTAAAGGATTATCAGAAGTAGGTATTGAGGGTAAGAACTGCTTAATCCCTGCAAAATCATTTACTGCAACTCCACCTAGATCTGCAGCTTCTTGCCATAAACCACCACTGGTAACATCCGTTAAACCGTCCCATTCTGGAATGATAACGTCCAGCTCTGTAGTTGTCCCAATAAAGTTTTCAGTCGCCTTTTTGAAATAGCCTACGGACATATAACTAGCGTCGCTGTAATACCACTCAGTTGAGAAATCAAAGTTTGTCGCTTCAATAGGCAACAAACCAGGTGAACCCCGACTAGCGGAAACATTACCATACTTGAAAGAAGTACCATTGGCAGAAGTACCGCCTTTAATATCTTCATAGCTAGGTCGAGTTACCGTCTTACTGGTTGAGAATCTAGCGACCACATCATCTGATAAGGAAATATTAATATCAAAGTTTGGTAACTCAAGATCGTAGTCACCATTCATTGGCTCCTCTACAACCTCTGCTCCCGGAATAAGGTTAAATTCATTACCACCTGTCCAAGATGTATTTTGATACTTAGGCACAGAAGCAGTTGAAATAACATCAGTTTGCTCATAGCGATAACCAAGTCTTGCATTAACCGGATAATCACCAATTTCGCCATCAAACTTAAGCTGAATATAAGCACCTAGAGTTTCTTCTGCAGTAGCTTTGTCAACCGTCCAGTCATCTGAAGCACAGTAGAAATCTCTGAATGGCTCAGGTACACATGTACCAGAAGCAATGCTATCAACCTCGGTTACTGGAAGTAGTCTCGCTAAATCAGTTAAGTCTTCCAATGAAGTATAAAAAGATTCAACTTGACGAAGATCGTCTTCTCCACCGGAGAGCGAATCAAAATTATCCGCCATTGTAGTTCTAACCAATACGTCACTGATATAACCAGGGTCTGAAATACCACCCCAAGTATCACGTTGCACATTTGAACCTAGTGAGCGGTTATCTACTACGGTTTTTTCAATACCAAAATCAATACCTGTTACTTCACCAAAGTCATAAGAACCGGTGAATCGTGTTTGTTCGATATTCATCTTAGATTTACCATTACTAAATACACTACCAGTAATGACCATATCGTCAGCATATAAAGGACGCGCTTCACCGCCCTCTTGAACAGTATTTGGATCAGCTGGGTTTAAGCCTAACTCCAAAATTGGGAAGTCTTCAGTAAAGTAAACTTTAGAGACAGTCCGGTTAAAACTAGCCATGGTAACCAGTGAACTAGTACCAAACGGGCTGTTTGCTCTCTGATGAGCATATGAATCATGCCAATCAAGATTTAATTGAAGGTTATCACTTGCAAACCACTCAATATTCCAACCACGCGAAACATTGGTGTTTTTACTGCCATCACGACCTACACCCATAGCAAAGTCATTATTTGCACCGTGCTCACGGTACATTAATGGTGTTGAAATAGCTTCGCTATCCCATTCAGAAGTTTGACCAATAGAACCCTGACCATTAAACCAGGCTGATAGATCATTGTATGATCTATCTAACTCATAAGAAGTGCCTGTAATATCATGAGTGACTGTCATTGAATCGAAAGGACGCCACTGCAAAGTAAGCTGTCCGTTCAAACGCGAAGATTCAAATTCAGAAAGATTGTAACCAACACTTTGAGGAATAGAAATAGACTCAAACTCACAGTTTACAGCGTCAACGTCACAGTTTTCATCAAAGTGGTCACCAATTTCTGGTCGGTTTAGGTGGCGTTCGCCACCTACAACATCACCCGGAATACCTAAACGAGCGTTTTCAGTTGAGGCGAAGTGGCTATTCCAGCCTCCAACATTACCAAAACGATCTGCGTTGTTACGATTCTGACTAGAGAAACTAAGAGAAACGCCTACAGTATCGTCTGCAAATGTCTGAGAAAATAAACCTGCATACTCTTCAGTGGAATCTGCGCCAGTGACAGTTGAAGTATCAAATACACGCTTTGCACCAAGAGATATTACATCGCCTGCTTCAAGAGGTTTAGTGGTTAAGATATTAATGGTAGAACCAATGCCACCTGATGGAGCCGATGCATTACCAGTTTTATGGATAACAACTGCTGAAATACCTTCTGATGCAATATCACCAAAATCATAAGCCCGGCTAGTACCACTGTGGGTCGGCATTTGACGGCCGTTTAGGGTTACCATGTTATAATCAGGACCAAAGCCTCGTACGGTTACTTTACTACCTTCACCGCGTGAGCGCTCAATGGATACGCCGGTAATTCTCTGTAGAGCTTCTGCAAGGTTAGTATCTGGAAATTTACCCATATCTTCTGCAGAAATAGCATCAGCAACACCAACCGTGTCGCGTTTAATATCCATTGACTTTTTAAGACTGGCTCGAATACCACCCTCAACAATAACCTCTTCGATCTCAAGACCTTCATCCTGAGCAAGTGCAGGCATAGTTGCGCCAACCAAGGCTAGAGCTACACTACTAGAAAGAACTTTTTTCTTGAATAACATGTTGTTAAACCCCCTAAATTAAAACTTTAAACTTCAGACTGAGTGCTTGTAGATTTTATGCCAGCCTAGATCAAGCACATAAAGTACAACGTACCGCCACTAAAGACATTGTTTTTGAGACGAAACAGCCAGATATGCGATAACAGGGACTCACCCTAGTCGCACCTAAAATCACTGCGACAAAAGGTAGTTTTTTTGCGTCAAAATGGTCGCAATTTTGACTATAAAAATTTGCATTAAAATTAGGTATTTTGTATAGGTTGTTCAATTAGTATGTTTGTGTAGTAACTGTAACTGGTGGTTTTACTTCAAATGCTAAGTTTAAATAATGCGCTAAACGAACGCCTGCTTGCAGGATACGCCTTTCGGCAACAGGTCTATTTATCAATTGATACTTAACCCCTAAATTTATAATTTTCTTGCCTTTATTTTTGTCGCCAAAATCATATATATTTTCAATTAATTCAGATGATTCTTTGATCCAGACTTCAAAAGGAGCATCTTGCCATACAGCTCTATCAGATGATGAACTATTATCAATTTTTCTTGCCACTTTGGAAGGGGTTAAATCTGTTTGAGTTAAAAGACCATCCCAAACCTTATGTAAATTAGTTTTATGCGACTGGTTTTTCCAAATTACAGGCACCCTATTACCGCCTTTATCACTGGCTTTTCCTGCATGTAATGGCTGATGAATATCCCCCACCAAATGTATAAAAAACATCAGCGCTTCTCGCCTGTTTTTTAATGAGTTATCTGTCTTTTTTAACTGCTGGTAAAAATAATTTAGGGCCCATAAAATATCTCCACCGACTATCATTTTATAGCTAGCAAAGTTTTTATTTTGATCGGTATTCATATAGTGCCAAGACTTGCTATGGGACCATTTTGATTGAGATTTAATTGTATCGGCCCAGTTGGCTACATCAGATAAATTGTTGTCATTGAGCAATATATTTACCTGTTTTTTTGCCACATGGGATAAATTTTTTTCGGCAATCATTGCCACAATTTGATGCTCTTTATCCCACCAAGCAAATGAGGATATTGAAAATAGACTAAAATATATACATAGTATTATTCTGCACATTTCATAGTGACCTACAGATTAGACTTTCAAATTCTACAAAGAATATAGCGTTAGTGGCAAATATGCTCTGAAAAGAGCCAAAAGTTTAATATGTCTTATTGACAGGTTTTCATAACATGATAATTTGCTGATCATTAGAGTGTTATTTTAAAATATTGTCTTAAATTAAAGTTTTATACAGGAAAAAAATGAGCATAAAAAAAAGTTTTTTCGCGATAATTATAACTGGCTATTTTTTAACTGCATGCAGTAGTAATGCTATTAAACAAGAACCTGAAGCCACCATTAATAGTGATGTTGAAGAAAAATACCAGTGGGATTTAAGTGACCTATATGCTGATCTGAAGGCATGGGAAGCTGCTCGACTAAGGGTTGCCAGAGAAATCCAGCAACTGTCAAAACTCCAAGGTAGTCTGGGCAAAAATGCCCAATCTTTACTCTATGTATCAGACCAAATTTCTGGCGTTTATAAAGAAGCTGTTAGAGTCTATATTTATGCCAACTTAAGTGCAGATATTGATACCCGCGATGCAGAAAATGAAGAGCGAAGTCAATTAGCTAGAAATTTGTTTACCGATTTAGGTGCTTCTACTAGCTGGTATAGCCCTGAATTACTAGCACTTGGCGATGAAAAAATTAACCAATTTATTGCCGAGGAACCTAAGTTAAATAAGCACAGTTTTAGTGCTGCAGATACATTGCGTCGAGCACCCCATACTCTGGATAAAGACATTGAAACCCTGCTGGCCAAGACAGGTCAATTAACCAGCGGCCCTAATTCTATTTACTCGGTTTTAGCCAACGCCAATCTTCCTTGGCCTCAAGTCACATTGTCTGACGGCCGAGAAATAAGACTAAGTCAAGCTGGATACTCTGCAGCAAGACAAGCACCCAATCGTGAAGATAGAAAAATGGTATTTGATAGTTTTTGGTCGGTATGGCAAGACTACGAAGCGACCTTAGGTGCCATCATGAATTCACAGGTTCAAGGATTAGTTTTTAAGACCGAGGCACGCAATTATGAGAGTTCAATGGGACGCGCATTATTTGATGACAATATGCCGCCTGAGGTTTACCGCACCTTAGTTACAGAGGTTAATCAAGCGCTTCCAACATTGCATCGGTATTTTAAGCTACGCAAGAGAATGCTTGGTATTGAGGATGAGATGCGCTACTTCGATATTTATCCTCCCTTAGTTAACCTCGATAAAACCTTTAGCATTGAAGATTCAATTGCAATTACTCGACGCGCACTAGAACCTCTTGGCGAAGAATACATGGCTGCTTATGATATGGGGGTAAAAGGCCGCTGGATGCATGTTTTTCCCTCTCCTGGAAAGCGTTCAGGTGCCTATATGTCGGGGGGCGCCTATGACGTACATCCCTATGTACTACTAAATCACAATGATAATTTTGAAAGCGCCTCTACCTTTGCCCATGAATACGGACATGCGGTGCACTCAGTGCTATCCAATTCAGTTCAACCTTGGGAGACGGCTGGGTACTCTACATTTATTGCTGAAACTGCCTCTATTATGAATGAAATGCTACTTCAAGATATGGTTATAGAAGAAGCATCTACGGATGAAGAAAAACTATTTTATTTAGGTATTGGCTTAGAGGCTTTAAGAGGGACTTTTTTCAGGCAAACCATGTTTGCTGAATTTGAATTAAAGATTAATGAAGAGGTCGAATCGGGGAATGTACTAACCGGCTCTAAGTTAACCTCTATATATTTACAGTTATTGAAGCGCTATCACGGTCATGATCAAGGCGTGGTCAATATAGATGACTTATATGGCATTGAATGGGCCTATATTCCGCATTTTTACTATGATTTTTATGTATTTCAGTATGCTACATCAATCGCGGCAGCCAGTGATCTTGCGCAAAAAATCAGGAGTGGCGATCAACAAGCACAAAAAGATTTTATTAATTTGTTAAAGGCTGGGGGCTCAGATTATCCCTATGAGCTTATGAAAAATGCCGGCATTGATATGGCAACAGCGGCACCTTACAAAGCCCTGATTAAGCGAATGAACGATATAATGGATGAAATGGAAATTATATTGAATAATCGCTAGGCCATAATTCAATTTTTCACCGCATACTTTTAATCTGCTAAATTAGTGCCGTCATTAAAAGGCGGCTCTTGGGCATCCTTTAAAAGGGAATTCCAATCACCGTTATAGCTTTTACTTAATGGTTTTCCCCCTCGACTTAGTCCTTGAAATGTCTGCTTATCAATCAGACCCCAAAGAGGAAATTTAACCTTGTTGTCTAGCCCAATTAGACCAAAATGATTTTCCGATCCATTAATATCATTGGGATCTTTCCACTGCTCATCAAAAGCCTCGAAATAAAAGACTGACATACCTGACTCTTTTTCCCAATCGCGCATATGCTGATAATACAACCCCAGTTTTAGCTCATCAGCTGCCTTAGAGCCTGATGCGCCATAGAGCGATGCTGCAACTGAGGACCATCCAGTCTCACCAATATGTATGGGTTTTTCCAGCCCTAGGCTTTGTACATAGTCTGCTACACCCTGATATTGGAAAATAGCATACTGTTTTGCACGCAACATGGTGGCCTCAATAATGTCTATTTTTGATAAACTTTCTTCGCCCTCAAGAGCTCCCCAATTTTTGGGGCTATAGTATGAGTCATGAAATGGATAGGTATGTACTGAAAGAAAATCCACCGCTTTAATTAGCGCCTCTAAATCTGCTACATGATAATTCTTATGACCTCCACCCCAGGATTCATAATTATCTGAACTAGTGATCCACACATCATTGGATAGTTGACCATTTTTTTTCAGATCCTGTAAATAATTCACCCATCTCAGAATGGTTTTTGGATAAACAAAATATTTGGTAGCCCAATGCACCATCGCTTCGTTACCCACGGCAATCACTTTAACAATATCTGGATATTGATTAGCCAGTGTCACCGCCATTTCAATTTCAGCACGATTATTTTCTTCACTTTCTTCTTCGTGAACAGGCGGAATGTCTGTCCAGGCATTTTTACAATCAATCCATGCACCTATCATCACATACATTTCAAAATTAGCGTCTGCCTGCTTTAATTGCTTTATTGCTTCAAGAATTCGTTCTGCTTGAGGGAATTGAGAGGCATTATAGGTACGAAGAATCCGCACACCCATGGCAAAGAGTATTTGCATATCTTCTTTTAAATCTTCAACAGTCGGCACATCATCGCGAGTTTTTTCACGATAGCCACCATAGGATATCGCTGGATAGTTGGGGTTACCTAGTATTTCTTTTGCCGAAGGTCCATTAAGGTGATTCTTAGATTGATCTTTAGATGTTTGGTCGCAGCCAATAAGACCACACAATAATAGTGATAGAACAAGATACTTAGAATAAAATTTCACTCAATTAACCTTTAATTGTTTATGTATAAAAAAGCCGGCAATTATATTACTCATTGATTAGTTTTTTCTAGTGGCAATAGCGCTTGTTTTGTCCGCTCCTCAAAACTAGAATGAAACACATTATTTTTAGCCAAGGCACCACCCATGAAACCTTCTAAGGTTGAGCTACATTTCAGTGATAGTAAATTCCAACTTAGGGTTGATAATAAACCTTTTTATATTAATGGTGCTGGGGTTGATTTTGGCAGTATTAAAAGTCTTGCAGATTTTGGTGGTAATGCTTTTCGCACATGGCGGGTCAATAATGGTGAAAAAAGCGGACTCGAAATTCTTGATGAAGCCCATCAAAATGGCTTAATGGTCTGTATGGGGTTGGAGATAGAGCGAGAGCGGCATGGCTTTGACTACGATAACCAGCAGGCTGTAGCTGAGCAAATGGAATCTATTAAGCAAGATATTCTTGCCCTTAAGGATCATCCCGCACTGTTAATTTGGGGTATTGGTAATGAACTAAATCTACGCTCCAAAAACCCCGAAGTATGGAGCGCGGTAAATGATCTATCGAAAATGATCCACAATATAGACCCTAACCACCCGACTACTACCATGCTGGCTGGCGCTGAGCCCGAGGTTATGAGTCTTGTTGCCGAAAAATGTCCCGATTTAGATTTATTGTCTTTCCAAATTTATGGCGCCATCGATAAACTACCTCGCTTTTTGCAAGAAAGTAATTATCGGGGTGCTTATATGATTACCGAATGGGGCGCCACAGGGCACTGGGAATGCGAAAGCACAAGCTGGGATAGGCCTATCGAGGCAAATAGCACAGAAAAAGCCAGTGACTACCACTCTAGATTTTTAAATTACATTGCTGCTGATGCTAAACAATGTATTGGTTCATTTGTGTTTTTATGGGGACAAAAACAAGAGAGAACACCTACTTGGTACGGACTATTTTTAGATAATAATAAATGTACCGAGGCGGCCCAAGTGATGCAGTATCTTTGGACTGGAGAATGGGCTGAACACAGAATCCCTCAAATTGGTAAATTAAAAGTAAACGGTATGCTTGCCGAAGAGAGTATCAGCTTGCAACAAGACCATACTTATAGCGCAACAATAGATATCAAATACTCGGATAAAAGCCTAAGTTATCGCTGGGAATTGATGAAAGAAGTGGATCGAGAATTAGAAAGTGATGGTGGTGACTTTGAGCCAACACCAGAAATTGTATGGCAACAATCGGACTCACATACATCATCAAAAATAGAGTTTTCACCCCCAAAAAGCGGTGAATTCAGGCTTTTTGTTTATGTGGATGACTGCCATGGTGGTTCTGCTACCGCAAATATCCCCATATTGATCGAATCATAGGTTATTACTTCTGAGAGCTCACTTATACTTAAACGATTAATAGAAAAAAGATGTTAGACTCTGCTTAAATCAAAAGTGCGAACCACAAGCACTTAAAATTAAATTAATACTAGAAGATCGGGATTATGGATAACGTACAAGAAGCATCAACAACCAATCAAGTACCCTTTAATCAAAAAGTCGCTTTCGGCATTGGTATGTTAGCTAATCAAATGTTTCCGGCTGCATTGGGTATATTTATGGTGATTCTGGTTCAAGGACTCGGTATGAGCCCAGTTCTTTGGGCGCTTATTTTCTTTATCCCTAAGCTAATTGATGCAGTAACTGATCCATTGATGGGTTATATCTCAGATCACACTAATTCTCGCTGGGGCAAACGTCGACCCTATGTTTTTGTTGGCGCTATTATCTCAGGCCTATCATTTATGATGATGTGGCAACTGTATGCCACCAACACAGAGATGTATAACTTTTACTACTTTCTTTTCTGGGCCTGTGTATTTTGGATTGGTATGACCATCTTCGGCGTACCCTATGTGGCTATGGGCTATGAAATGAGCACAGACTTCCATGAGCGCACAAGAATTATGGCGGTCGCACAATGGATTGGGCAGTGGGCATGGGTAATTGCACCTTGGTTTTGGATTATTCTTTATGACCCCGATTGGTACGAATCAGCAACCGAGGGGGCTAGAACACTCTCTTTATGGGTTGGCGGTGGCTGTATGATAATGGCATTAGTGCCCGCTATTTTTTGCACCCATACAACACCAGCATCATCCATTCAGTATGAAAGTGACGATAAAACTTTAAAAGAAACTATGATTGATTTTGGTCGTGGTATTGTTGTGACTCTAAGTAATAAACCATTCCAAAAAATCTGTATTGCTACCTTCTTTATCTTTAATGCCTTCCAAGTAGTCGCTGCATTTTCTTGGTTTATTGTTGTCTATTATATGAATGAAGGAGATCCGACAGCAGCTGGCGTTTGGCCGACATTATTTGGCTCTATAGGTGCTTTATTTACCACTTTTATGGTTATTCCTATTGTTAATTACTGCGCGCAAAAATACGGTAAGAAAACTACATTCCTATACTCTCAAGCAGTTTCTCTGGTTGGCTATGTATTATTTTGGTGGGGGTTTTCACCAGAAAATCCTTGGATGATGTTTATACCATTACCTCTTTTCGCATTCGGTATTGGCGGCCTATTTACTATTATGATGTCAATGACAGCTGATGTTTGTGACCTTGACGAACTTGAAACAAACCAAAGACGCGAAGGCACCTTTGGCGCTATCTATTGGTGGATGGTTAAATTTGGGGGCGCTTTTGCAGGAGCCGCCAGCGGCTTAATTTTAAGTGTTATTGGCTTTGATCAATCAGTTGCGGTTCAGGGTGAAGAAACCCTAACAATGCTTCGCCTTAGCTATATTATTATTCCCTGCGCAGGCACGCTTATAGCCATCCTAGCCATGCGTAACTACGATCTGGATGAGGAGCGATCTCAAGAAATTCGCACACAACTGGAAGCGCGATAAGATAAATTGAGTAATCTCTAATAATAAAAAAGCCGTCTATCTAGACGGCTTTTTTGTCTCACATTATTATATCTACGCTTATTCAAGACCCGGTTGAAGAGCAACTTGAATTTTGACCACTTCGCCAGTTTTATCAAAAATAGCAAGTGATGTTTGCGCATCAATAGCATCTGCTGCAATCGCCTTTTCAGAACCATCAGCAAAGCTGATTATGATGGATGTTTCATCTGCAAGACTATAAATAACCGGAACCTGACAGTAGGTAAAGCCTAGTTGACCAGCTTGAAGATTTACCGACTGATGACCGCCTGAAGTATCAAAGTAACTTAGACTATCAGAAGCTGAAAGAAACTCAGACTTTCTAAGAATAAACGGCTTAAAGCAAATAGTCCCGTCCTTCACTGATAGACCCAGCTCCATAAGACGCGTAATTACTTCCTCTTTAACCTGACCCGTCATACCTGGCTGTTTAGCACCGGCAAAACCTGGGGTATGAGAGTATGGGTCGGTTGGAAATGCACCGTAATTATCTGGTGTTTTATTAAAGCCAATTCCCGCGCGTATATCGAAATAACAATCCGCTAATTTACCCACAGTAACCGCATCAGAGCCCTGCTCTAAGGCTTTGCGGAAATTTTCAAGGGCTGCCAACAATAGTTTAGATACCATGTGCCAGTAAATCGAGCCAAGACCCTCATAGGCATACATACCACCCGATCGACCCGTAAATTGGCGATGATTAAAGACTGCTTCAAAAATGTCTTCAATCAGTGATTGCTCTTTCTCAACTAAATCTTGGTAGCCATTTTCTTTTAAGCTGTCTAAAACAGCTTTAGCGCTATCGACATTATTGAAGGCACCATTAAAGTGATATCCACCCTGAGAATCTTTTTCTACCAATGATGTATCACCAGAGGCAATTAACGATGCTAGTAGTTTAGAGCTGTTAAACTGTGCTTCAGAAATAATATTTTTATCCACAAAACGAGTTAGTTCACGATCAGGATACAATAAATAAGAGTGCTGACGTGCCGTGTAAACCGCCGAATTTCTCAATGAAGTCAGCACCTCTAACGCCTGTTCAGGGCTTAAATAGCCAGAACTCAAGACCGCTACTTGACCCTCTAGCATTTCATAAAGATAGTTTACTTCTACAGAATCTTTAGTGGCCGTCATAAGGTTATAAGCGTGATATAAACCGTCTTCACGACGATTAGCCCCAATGGTGTGGTCAATATATTCCAGAGATAGTTTCAAAAATGCAATCAAGTCAGCCGTTTTAAGCACAACGCGATGACCACTGAAGTCATTGCTATAAACACCGCTACGGAAATCACTGCCTGCTTCACCTAGAGCATCAACAACGCGCTTTCTATCTGTATCATTGATTTTTCCAGCTAATAATTGCTTATTATTTTCAAAGGTACTGTTAATTGATTTAAGTAGCGCATTAATTTCTTCTGATATGGCCACTTCTTGCAGCTCAGAGTTAGCAAATAAATCAAGAAGATACTGCTGATAACGTCGCGTGTAATATAGCGTTACCATGGACACGCCATAGCCAACCAATGCATTATTTGCATCATTCCACTCTGGGCGTTGGGTGTTCATCCAAATACCGCCCTCTGGAATAAAGTTCGACAATTTAGATAACATTGTCGCTAGAAGCTTCTCAGTTAAGTTCACATAATAAACTGAGCCATTCTTATCCCAAATTAAACGTCCATCAGCACCAACCTGAGAGACCCGCTGTTCAATAAGTTCGTCAACGGACTCATCAAAATCAATGGTATTGTGCGGATCTTTTAATAAATCTTGGTAGCCTTTAATTTTGTAAGGCACGTTGGCATAACAAAATAGATCGCGGGTTAAGAAATCGCGTAAGGTACCTGGATGATGATCATTAGAAAATTCCAAGAACTTCAATAAATAAATAATCTGATGATCACCCCAATAGCCAATATTGGCCCAAGGGTCGCTCGGATCTGGCTTTTCCCAATCAATACCGGCTTTAGTGATGCGGTACGGGTTATAGCCATCAGCTGTAGAAGCATTCACAAACTTACAGATCATACTTTCAATATAATTGGGGATTGAATAACTCAAAGCTTCCCAATTTTGGAAAATATCACGCCAGTTACCCTCAAAGTTTAGCAACTGTGAACCATCTTCTTGCTTCACTTTAATATTAAACTTATTCCAGGGCCGAGAAGGATCACCATGTCGGCGGCTAAATGAAAGGGGTAAATATTCAAAACAGATACGTTGAATGCCGGCATCATTTTGTTTTGATGCTGCTTTAATTAAATCACTGTAGTGGAACGTGTCATCTAAGGCTTCGAAAAAGTCTGTAAACTGATCATATACGCCGCGATTAAAGCCTTTAACAAAGGCGATTAAGTCAGCCTTTGGCACTGCGTAGTTATCGACAAACAGACCACCACGCATAACATTGAACAAAACATTGGCAAAGTGATGGTTTGCACTTAGTTTATCTTCAGTCACCTGAAGACCATCTGAAATACCGACAATACGAGCAAGATTTTCTGAACCAAGAGCGATATCAGCTTCTATATCCTGTCTGATATTATCATCCGCTTTTAAGTATGCAATTAAGTCTTTTACTTTCGCAGGGCCCTGATTAATTTCAGCCACAATGCTCCAACTTTTTTCTGCAGAGGGGCTCAAGGCTAAACAATCATTTACAAAATAAGCACCGCGTCGACCTCGAACATCAAGCTCTTGGTCAACAGCATTACCCTTGCGGAAATTATCCAACTGAAGAGAAGACACTAGCTTTTTAGACTCAGATAGGCCAACGGACCAAACGGTTGTTGTAGACAACGCTTCACTTGGTTCCGCACGATCTACCAGAATTGAACTCATACTATAAAGGCCAAGGCCGCTGTCGGCCTCAAGCTCATTCTTTTTATACGCATCTACCAAACAACTTAAATTGCCCTGAACATCAGTCTCAACTCCATAAGGAATGAGATTCTCAATACCATCAATGATCTCAACTTGCGCCAAAGAGTCGCCTGTATTAATCAAGGTAGAAGTTTTTACAAAACCAAATTTATCTGACGTTCGCCATGAATAGCGAAATGTAAGAGCGAGATCATGGTTTATTTCTTCAAAAATTAGCTTATCACCAAATACATTCTTATAAAGATTGCGCGTGGTGTTATAAATTCCATTGTATTGCTCGGAGAACGGTTCCCAAAGAGAGGTCTTATCGCCAATAGTTGCTAGAGCTATGGTTCTACTACCTGTAAAGGGAGACCCATCACTCACTTTGTCATCTGTGTAGTATGGAAAAAGTGCATTTTCTGAATTAATTCTGCCAGCAGAAAGCCCTCCACGAGTGGATATAAACATCCAGTGATCAGAGTCGCTCACTACGCTGATAAAGAAATCCTTCATCTGATCGTAGTTTTCAATTTGATAGAAAGTCTCGCCTTCTATACTGACATATTGGCCGCCAACCTCAATATTACTGGTTTGACGAAGTTGCTGCCCTAGGTGAATTTGCTTATGAGTCATTTGAAACCTAACTAATTATATTGTTTAAAGTAAGTACTGGAATCCACATTAATGGATACCTGCTAACAAATCCTTTTGTCTCATTTAGACTTTTAATGCTATATACGATATCTGATAAAACTCAAAAGCGGGCTATTCTAAGTGGACTATTTTAATTTCGCTAGTTTATCGGTCGTTTAAAAAGACCTTTTTGCCGAAAATTGGCCAAATATCTGCATATTTATTCATTATTTACCACTATCATTGGCTAAAAGAAAAATATAAGGTATTTAAATATTAAATTTGTCAGTTGTCAGTTGTACTTTTATCTATTAGGATTCTTTAAAAAAATTAGGCGAAAAAGAAATTTGAATTCGAAATTTCACTCTGATAAATGCGCTAAACTTAATGTAAACTAGTCATTAAATATGAACTTCTAAGGTTGTATTAATCAATGTCCAAAAGAGAAGGAAAAATACTATCCCTTACCGGAATAGATATTTCTGAACTAAACCAAGTAAAAATGCAGGAACATTTTAAGAGTTGCTTAGACTCTGGAATTCATGGCATTGGTTTTAGTGCTTATCGCGAAGGTCAAGAGCCTGGCGAGCAGCTTGAAATCAAACAAATTCGAGAGCGCATGGCTATACTCAAACCTCACACTTCATGGGTCCGTTCCTTTTCTTGTCTTTTAGGTAACGAATTTATACCTATGGTTGCTCGAGAAATGGGTAAGAAAACCTTAGTCGGCGCATGGCTTAGTGATGATTTGGATAAAAATGAATTAGAAATCGAAGGACTTATTAAGCTAGCCAATCAAGGTTATGTCAATATTTGTGCCGTAGGCAATGAAGTTTTATATCGTGATGATCTATCTGAAAAGCAGTTACTTGAATATATTTCCAGAGTAAAGGAAGCCGTACCCAAACTGCCTGTAGGCTATGTTGATGCCTATTATGAATTTGAAGATCGTCCGGCGTTAACCAAAGCTTGCGACATTATTTTAGCTAACTGCTATCCTTTCTGGGAGGGCTGTCCTATTGAATATTCTTTGCTTTATATGAAAGATATGTATAGACGAACTGTTAAAGCCGCTGCAGGCAAGAAAGTGATTATTACAGAAACGGGTTGGCCAAATCGCGGCCAAAAATTTCATGGGGCTGAGCCCTCAGAAACCAATGCCATTCGGTATTTTCTAAATAGTCAGCAGTGGACAGAGTCAGAAAAAATAGATATGTTCTATTTTTCATCATTTGATGAATCATGGAAAACGGGTGCTGAGGGTGATGTCGGCGCCTATTGGGGTTTGTGGGATAAAAACGAAAATTTAAAATATTCAAAATAAAATTATGACTAAAAAAAATATACCTTTCGCCAAAGCTATTTGCTATTCAGGATATCGGGATGGCCAGAGTCCAGATTGTGGTGATTTTCCAACCTATGAACAAGTTAAGCAAGACTTGCTTATTCTAAAAAATGATTGGAAATCATTGCGTCTCTACGGCAGTGATGAGCATTCAAAAACCGTTTTGCATGTTATTGAAGCTGAGAAGTTCCCCTTTGATGTAATGCTTGGCGCCTATGTTACTGCCGAGGTGTGTAATGAGAATTGCCCTTGGGGAGGGCTTTATTCCGACGAGCAATTACGCAGTAATAAACAACACAATGAACAGCAAATTGAAGAACTTATTAGGTTGGCGAATAGATATCCAGCTATTATCAGCTCCGTATCTATAGGTAACGAAGCTGCAGTAGCTTGGACTGACCATTTGGTCCCTACTGAAAGTTTAATTAATTATGCCCAGCAAGCACGATCTCAAGTAGAGCAACCTATTACTTTCTGTGAAAACTATGTTCCTTGGCTTGAAAACTTAAGACCACTTGCAGACCAGCTTGATGTTATTTCGATACATACTTACCCAGTTTGGGAATTCAAGAGTATTGATGAAGGCTTAGCTTACACCATAGCTAATTATCAAGCAGTCCAAGATGCCTACCCTGATAAACAGATTATTATTACTGAGGCAGGTTGGGCTACGAATTCAAATGGACGCGGTATTGAAAGTGATAATGTCAATGAGTGGTTTCAACAACAGTATTTCCATCAACTAATGAACTGGGCCCAAGAACAGCAGGTACTGGTTTATTTCTTTGAGGCCTTTGATGAAAATTGGAAAGGCTCGCCAGATCCATTAGAGCCAGAAAAACATTGGGGAATCTACCACGCTGATAGAACACCAAAACTAGTTATGCAAAGTTAATTTTAATCCTTTATTAACCGCACTAATCCCAAACCATCAGCTAGTATCCATAGCCTTTAAGCACTTACGTCATAATTACTGTAATTATAAAACCCTCTCGTACATGAACTAAACTTAATATATAAATTTTGAGTTTATATGAGGTTTATGTGCCTACTTTGCAGAATTAATCCTCTTTCAAATTGCTATCGTAACAAAAAGAGATGAGAGCACTTTTTTTGTGCCATGAGAAATCATAAATAATCAAAAAAGCTTGAGGGTATTATTATGAATAGACATTTTTATATCAGCAATAACCTTAGTGATCTCGAATCACTTGAAGTAGAACTTGAAACTATAGGTATATCAGCCGCCCATTCTCATGTATTAAGCTTAGATGACGCTCAGGTTGCAAAACATCCAAATCTTAATGAGGTTGAAGCCGTTCTTCGTACGGATGTTGTTCACAGCACAAAAATAGGTGCAGTAGTTGGTGTTATCGCAGCAACATTAATACTTTATATTGTTGCACTAGCAGGCTGGGCGCAACAGGCCACTTGGGTACCGTTTATTTTTTTATCAATAGTAATAGTAGGATTCTTCACTTGGGAATTTGGCTTTATTGGAATACAGCGTAATAATAATCGATTTGCTCGTTTTGAAAAGGCATTAAAAAACGGGAAGCATGTGTTTTTTGTTGATATTGAGCCTGAGAGTGATCAGATTTTAACTGATGTGGTCAAAAAGCATACTAAAATCAAACCTGTTGGTGATGGACCATCAGTGCCTCAATGGTATATTCAAATGCAGGATGGCTTTAGATCCTTTACCAAAATAATGCATTAAAAAATAATTTTTTATAAAAAAGGGCCCTTAAAGGCCCTTTTTTTCATACTATTAATTACTTTCGTCAGAAGCAGCAATTTCAAAGGTTAAAGTCACAAGATCAACAGGTGAAAGGCCAGGCCAGCCTCCAGCAAATGAAACCCAACCTATATTAACAACTGAGTCAGTTTCACTGTCATTATCAGCATTATCCGTATCCGCTAACGTGTTAGGACCAATAACAAGTGCCCCATAATCACTTACCAACGCATCTGATAGAGTCAATTCAGAACTATCGAAATGAACAAGTAGACCTGCCCCTGTAGTTTCTGTTTGGTCGGTTTCCATAGAAACAGTCACTACTAACTGGCCTTGATCGTTTATTTCTTGATTTGAGACATACACAGCCTGAGCACTGGCAAATGCTGATGGTGTGTCACAAGGTTCACTAACATCAATCGAGAGATCGCAATCAACCGCAATAAAATCCACTCCAACAGGTGAACTTGTAGCACTGAAATTGATTGGTGTAACTGTTGGGTCGTTAATGACAACTGGTTCATCGGACTCATCACCAGTATCATCTGCAACAGCGACTAATTTAAACGTCCAGTCAGCCCAAGAAACATCAACATTCAAAGTCATGGTTGTCGCAGTGCTATCAACTATTTCATATACAATTGAACTTGGAGCTGCACTTGGAGATTCAATTTCCGCGCCATTGATTACCTTTGAAATTCCAATATGCGCGCCCGTACCATTTAATGTTATGGTCATAGCGGACTCATCAAAAATATAACCGAATCGACCGGCGCCATTATGAGGCGCGACAGGTGTTCCACATTGTTCTGAAGCTACTCCCTGCCATGGCTCTAACCAAGTTTCACCATTCATTTGATTAGTAAATGCACCATTACTAGAGAAGACAAATAGATCATCAAAGAGACAGCTTCGAATAGTTACTGCTGCTATATCATTAGACCACCATGGATTTCTCATTGCACCCGCTTCGGGAGCTAATTTCCAACGGCCAACTAAATCACTAGCCGTTATTTGGGGTAATACATCTGGCAATGAATCGGCTTGTGCATCGGTCTCAACAAATTCGATCCAGTTTATATTAGCACCACCAGAACGAGCCTCTAGTCGTAAAGTATGTGAACCTTGGCCAAGATAAATTACAGCACCAGAAACTGTCTGCCAATTCTGCCAGCCACCGGTGTTTGGCACTGCAATTTGATCCACCAATACCTCATCTAATGACACTCTAAACCCAGGGGAGCTTCCACTCTGACTTGCTACTCTTAGTGCTAACTCATAGTTTCCAGAATCAGGAATATCAAAGTCATATTCCATCCAGTCGCCAGAATCAATATAGCCAAGATTTTTGCCGCCACCAGTATCAGAAGTATTTTCAAGAACCACTTCCCTTGGCTGTGCGACAACTCGAGTCCAATCTTCGGCTTCAATACGATAGTTTTCGCTTAGAATTGGCTCTTCTGGCTCAGGCGCAACATAATCTGAAGTTATCAGCTTAAAGGTCCAGAATCCGCCTGAATAGGCAACTTCTAGAGTCATACTATTATCTGTGTTAGCCATTACCTTATAAACAATAGTTTCTGAGGCATCCTCTGGACTGGATAATTCAATACCATCGCCTGCTTTTGGTAGCCCTAGATGAGCGCCAATACCGGTTAATGTAATCATTCCCGCTTCAGCATCTAAGCTATAGGCACCACTGCTGCTGCCATCATGAGGTGCAACCGGCGTACCACAGCCCTCGGCAGTAGCGCCTTGCCATGGCTCAACCCAAGTAAAACCATCCATTTGATTGCTAAAGCTACCATCCTGAGCAAAGATAAATCGATCATCAAACAGGCAATCTCTATCAATCACAGCACCCGCATCAATTTGCCACCAGCCCATATCCCCCGATACTGGGCCTACGCCTGCTGAACCAGGCTCTGGTGCCAATTTCCACTCACCCACCAACATTTCTTGTGTTAGTGTGATTGGTACAGTGGCCTCACCTAGCATAGTGATATCATCAAAGTAATAGGTTTCTCCGCTACCATTACTGAGATAATTAAAGAATACTGACACTTTATCAAAATTATAATTTGTATTTAATTCAGCGGTTCCTGCTACAGAATTGCTAAAGTCAAAAACTAGAGTTTCCCAGGCATAAGCCAATGTAGTTAGCGTTTCAGTTTCAACCGAATTTGCGCTATTGCTGGAGTCTTCTAGCTTTATGCGCACTGAGGTGCCAACAGATGGGCTATACACACGCATCGAAACTCGAGTTAATGTTTCACTGATTGGATAGGTAACTATCCCGCTTGCAATTTGTACCCCAGACTGAGCAACCGCACCTTTCAGGATAGATACAACAGTATTTGTACTATCCACTGGATCAACGACTAAATTCGATTGGCTATCACCCAGATCGATCAGGTCGTAATTGATATAAAGATCATTAAAGTTAATCACTTCACCTATATCTAGGTTGTCATCAACACCTGTTCCTATATTACCAGTGGCCATTTGGTCAGTTGGCATCAACTTAATCCAATTGAGGTTAAGGCCGCCACCTGGAGCCTCAAAGCGGATTACATAATCACCCACTTCTAGGGAAATATTTCCACCTGTAACTGTTTGCCAATTCTGCCAACCACCGGTATTGGGTACTTGAACTGAGTCAACCAAATTGCCATCTTTCAGTAAATTAACCCCTGAGCTACTGCCTGATTCACTGGCCATACGATAACTAACACTGTAGTTAGCTGCTTCAATAACTTCAATCTCGTATTCCATCCAGTCACCGGCATCAATCCAACCCACATTAAGACCGCCGCCTTCATCCTCAGTTGACTGTATGCCCACTTCACCATTGGGAAGTTCAACCGAGTTTGAATAAGCTTCGGCTTCAATTGAAATTGCAGCGCTTAACTCGCAATCAACTGCATCGGTTGCATTAAAGGCTAACCAGTTAACATTGAACGAATCTCCCAAGGCTTCAAGCCTTAGGGTTTGGCTGCCTTCGGTAAGTTCATAATGTCGCGTAAAGGTAACCCAGCTTGAGAAGCCACCTGTAGGTGATATCTTAAAGGTGTCTGCTGTTTCACCATCAAACATAAGCTCAAACCCAACACTGCCTGTTCCGCTTGCAACACGATATTCTGCGCGATAACAGCTAGTTTCAGGAAGCTCTACAGCATATTCAATAAAGTCACCAGCATCAAAGTTACCCACATGTAAGCTTAGGTCACTATCCGTTGCTACCGCATTAATATTGACAGTGCCTTCTGGAGCAACCACTACAGTAGTCCAGTCCTCAACTTCAACTTTTAAATCATCGGGCTCAGGTGGAATCCACTCACAACCTGCACCATAGTCACTGCCGCCTTCGCCGCCTAACTGAATATCCATATTCATTAAATTCATATTGCCGCCACTCACTACTCGCAGTTTTTGCACGCCTGCTTTCAAAGTAACATCAACCGTCGTATCTTGCCAAATATCCCACCAACCCGTATCAGGGGTTGGAAGATTTCCAGTCAGCTTTTCGCAATCTGACTCAAAACTAATAAAACCACCACCACTTGATGCCGTTCTAAAGGTTATGATGTAATTCCCCGCTTGAGCAACATCGACGGTGTAATCAAGCCATTCTTCGTCCTCGAAGAACCCCACAGCGGTATGTTCTTCGTTGCTTGATTCAACATCAACCCCTTCAAATGGGCGATAGGCTTCACCGAGGTTGACCGCGCCAGTATCATGATAAGAAATACCCTCACCACCGATATCATAATCAGAGGCATAGAGACGATTATCTGGCGCCGAAGTAGGCAGATTATGATCGCCATTAGTAGGAATTGGCATTGGGCTACCAAAGAATGGACCCGGTGGTTCCGGCGGAATTTCTTGCAGTGGTTCAACCGAATCAGTATAGGCTGTTAACATACGGTATGAGTTTGCGCCGCCACGTTTAATACCAGAACCCACTGGTCCTGTTAGACCAAATTCAACGCCATCAGAAGAAGCAATGGTACCGATCAGATCACCAGATCCAGCCCATGGTCGAAGTGCAATGTCTCTAACGACTGAGCCGGTCGTATCCTCTGCCGGCGGCAATTCAAGCCATTTGAATTTTTGCCAATTACCAATTTTGTCAGCAGACGCCACAAGTGGTTGCCCTTGACTATCACGATTAACAGTAAGATATTTGCCATTGTCTGCTAATAGAGCGATATAGCCGTCATCACCGGCATCGACTACAATAAATTCGTCAGAGCCTTCGCCGTCATAACTATCATCACTAGCTATAAATCTATCTTGGTTATCAAGGCCTAAAAATTTCTTATCCACTCGACTGTATAGACCAATTTTTTGATCTATAGGTATATTTGGCGAGCCACTCGCAGGCCAAGTGCTATCAGAATTATCTGGACGCCATGCCGTACCATAGGTATCCAAATAGTTTTTAACCCTATCAAGCTCAAGATCATTACCACCCAACCATTCAAATTGAGTCCAACCAATATTGTGACTTTCAAACACTTCATTGGCGCCGTTTTTGGTCTCACCAGGCCAAAATTCTGTGCATAACAGAGCGGGGTAATCATCGCTTTCTTTAAACGCTTCAATAGTGCTCTCTACTTGCCCCAAGTCCCAGTAGGCATGAAATGCGAATCCGGCGTTATCCCAAATACCAGGGAATTCATCCGCCAAGTCATTGGCACCGTTAATGGCTGGCGTACCACCAAAGAATGACATAAAAGAACCCAAAAGGATCATAGTATCAGGCGCTACTTCACGGATTTTCTCATACATCCTTGCTTGCTTGTTCCAGTCATCAGGAGTCCAGTAGGCATTAATGCCGCCTACAGGCTCATTATGCGCCTCATAGATAACATGGGTTTCGTCTTTATATTTGGTGCCATACAAATCCCAAAACGCTAGTACTTTGTCCATACTATGGATAGCGCCATTTTCACCGTTATTACCGATAGTAATAATCAAATACATTTTGGCTTCACGGGTTATGTTCACCAAATGATCGGCTAGCTCTTCGTTGATACCGACTGGATCTGGGTTTTGCTCAGCATCACCCTCAAGATAAACATGCAGAGTATTAAACCCATAGTCGCTGACCATAGACTGCAATGACTCTAACTGTATGTCGGTCTTATTCAATAAATTTAGTGCGTTGTAGGGGTCGCCACCATCCGTAGAGACACTAACACCGCGAAGCAAGGTACCCATATCAGAGCGAATAACGTTGTAACCCAGTGAATCGTCAATATAAGGTCGGCCGCGAACCGTAATATCGTCCAGTGATATATCGGCAATCTCACCAAAAGGAATGTAGGTATCTGAGTCCTGATTACTGGTATCTTCTAAACCTTCTGGAACGTCCAGATCTTCATTATCAGTTTCCACACCACAACTGATAGTAAATAATAGTAAAAAGCATAGTGCACAGGCCTTGAAAGGGTTGTCAGCACTGAAGGCAGAATGATTTAGAAAGTTGATTCGCATTGGAATACCTTTTAATTTTTTTATTTGCGATTGCAGCGCAATTTTTTATCTTTTAATGGGCATCCATGCTCAATCTTTATAAATTTCCTTGTTACTTTGACGGTAATGTATAAAGTTTGACGACAACAATCGTCCTAATAACGTATTCGAACCAATTTTAATCGCCCAAATACAGGTTAAAGACTTTAAAAGGGTAATAAAAATTAAATAATTCTTTAACTGTAATATTTTGAAATTTATCGATTGATTTTTTTTAACAATAAAGCTCTTATTTTTCTATTTAAGGATTCATCAATTAATCCTAATGATCCTTTGGCCTGCTCTGGAATATGTCCATGTGAATCTGAATCGGCATCAAAAATATAATAATCAAACATTGCACGCCACACCTGTTTTTGCTCTGCTGGCAAGTCTCGCATACTCATAAGACCATATAATAATGTGTTGGCAGGCGTGTCCATATAATTTGGAGATTGACGCCACCAATAATTAACCAGAATATTAAGCGTCTCGAGCCCCTCTACGTGATGCCACCACATACTAGGAATAAATAACCCATCACCGGGCTCTAATATTGTAGTTTGAGCAACTTCAAGTGCCTTTTCAAAATGTGGAAATTTTTCAAAATCAGGATTTTTAAAATCAACCAAACTAATAGGCTGACCACCAGGTGCCCAATCCAGGGGTCCCGGATATAAATTAGCGAGCTGATCAGGCGGGAAAAGCGTGAATTTGCGACGACCAACAGCCGAACAAGCGATATTATCTGGCAGATCATAATGTGCAGCGATTCTACTTCGATTGCCCAACCATATACTAACCAGCGGATTATTGGCATCCAATGCAAGTGAATGCTGTTCTCGAAAGCCAGAAAACCAGCGATCAGCAAGGGTAGATGCCATATAAAATGTCGGTGGATTTTCGTCTTCAGCACAGTTGTATATTTTTTCTAACAAATCATGAAGATCTGCTTTTACCGACTGGTAATTGAATCCAGAATAATCTTCATTATAAAAAATTCTTCCGTCTATTTCAGGCTCACCAATAGCTGCGGTAACAGGTAGATTCTGATAAAAGCCTGTTAAATAATCTCCAGCTTCTCTTGGTGATTTAAGGCCCATCTTTACCAGCGGCCAATCAGAAATTAGGCCACGAATAACCAAGGGCTCGGGAGATTCATAAACTGCGCTGGGAACCTGCCCAGACTGAGAACATTCGACTTCTTTTATAGGCTTATTCATTGAAATCATAAACGTTTATTTTTCCGTTCGATGAGCGACCTAAAATTAGACATTGAAGCAATCATCATATAAGCAGCCTGCATATAACCATTTTTTATTAATTCAGACACTGTTTCAGAGGAAAGTCCATTAAGCGTCTCTTCATTAATCGTATAAAAGCCTTGTAACTGATTTTGCGTACCATCATTTAATTCAACTTTTAGAGAAAAACTCTCAATCAAATCATATTTAAGCATAATCTCAACAAACTCTTTGGTTTGCTGCTGCCCCTGATAAATCGCCTCTAAGATAGAGCTTATTCTTTGCATATAATCTGATGTGCCACCTTGCTCTAAAAATACAGGTTCACCCTCTGTTGAGCTTACCCTAGGGCTATCCATATCAATATACACAAGTCGCTGATCTTCTCCACTTGAATTTGTTTGATTTCCGATAAAAAATGGTTGTCGCTCTAACATAAGTGGGGTGTAGGCTGCATCCCAACTATCAGCCTCTAAAAAGAGATTCTCATTTTCTTCAAAGCCAAATAATGCGGCTGTATAGAAATTGCCAGTTTCAGGGTCTTTGCAAAAACAAATAGGGAAGTTTGTCTGAATATCCCTATACTCAAACGGGAAAGTCACAAGGGAAGGAATATTATCCCCCAAGCTTGCAGATCTTTTGCTGATTATTCTTAGATCTTTATGATTAATGTTATCTAAAAGTACATGACTAGCCATGCCTACTCCTACATTAAATCGGCCGTATTATTTTATCTCTAATATACCCTTGGATATCAAGAAATGGAATTTAATAAAAAAGCTCCAAACTAAAGTTAGGAGCTTTTTTATTCAGCTAAATTCATAGTGAGGTCTAGAAACTATATTTAGCCCCTAGGTTATAGCGAGCATGCCCAACAGAATATTCTCTCACCTGATACTTGGAACGACCATGAATACGCTGATGTTCTTCGGTTAAGTTAATGCCCTCAATAAATACTGAGAAATTATCACTGAATTCATAACTAGCATTAATATCAAGCTGGGAATATTCCTCAACAAAGCGTGGATCTCGCGCGGGAGATTGTAAGTATTTATCTCGCCAGTTATACGCCAAACGAATCTGGAACCCATCCTTATCATAAAAGCCAACCAAGTTTGCGGTATCACTCATACCAGGTACAACCCACTGCTCTTCATTAAGATTGATATCATATTTAAGATCACCATCTACAACCGTGTAGTTTGCCTGAAAACCAAAACCTGACTCACCAAAGGTATGCTGTGCCATTAACTCAAGGCCCTTTACTTTGGTTTCATCCTGATTAATAGGAATAGTAATATCAAATAGAGCCACTGGATCACCCTCTAAGCCGGTTTGAACCGCTATAGGGTCGTCTTCCTCTGGAATTTCCACAGCTTCATTATATTCAGCGCTTGCATAGTTCTCGATATAGTATTCATTTAAATCACCGTTATCGATATCAAATCGTGGATCGCCGCCAGTAAGCTCATCTACTGCGTTTAAATATAATTCACCGTTATATGGTGAATAAAGATCTGGGAACAAAGGCTGATTTCTAAAAGTTCTACTAATAATAAAATTATCAACATTCTTCGACCATAAGCCGGCAGATATATAACTTGCATCATCATAGTACCATTCCAATGAGAGATCGAAATTCTTCGCCTCCATTGGCAGTAGCTGCGGATTACCTCTTCGACCGCCACCGCTTTCTTTACCGACATAATCGATAAGCAATGCACCCTTAAGATCATTGTAGGCCGGACGTGTCACCGTCAAACTATAAGAAGCACGCAATATAACATCATCCATAATTTCCATATCAAAATCGAGGCTTGGCAAAAACATACTGTATGAACCATCTCTTTCTGAGAAATCATTTACAACATTTCCAGTTTCTGGATCTCTTTTATCAATGAGGGTAAATTTATCATCAAAAATACTCCACTCAATTCGATCTGGCATAGGAACAAGAGCCTCAGAATGGACTTCTGTATGCTCATAGCGTACGCCAAAGAACAAATTGACGGGACTATCGCTTAAATAACCAACCCAATGAGTTTGTAAATAAATAGAATCTGAAGTTTCAGTGGTTACTTCATCTAAGTCAAAATTATAAGATGGGCAGAAACCGGTTAGGCAGGGGCCGCTATCGCCGTCAACATCGCCATGAGTTCCTTCCTGGAGAAGCCGCTCGCTAGTATCGATAAGCGTCTGGAAATCCCAAGTAAAAAATTCTGTTACCTGACGAGGATCGCCACTACCCTCGAGCGTGTCATAGACACCCGCTATAGATTCGACTGTTAGCAAATCAGCAATATCACCAGGCTCTCCCACACCGCTCCATTTATCTCGTGAAATACCCTTTGTTTGACCTCTATTAGTCACTTCAACGCGACCAATACCAAAATCTATGCTGTGGCCCTGGTCAAATACAAATTCACCATCAAATTGAAGCTGCTGCACTTCCATAAGATTGTTAAAACTACCAAAAGAACTACCGGATACTTGCATATCCTGAATATCGATCTCGTCCTCTCTTATTATTTGGTTGTACGAATTTCGCTCACCCAATTGAACCTCTAAAACAGGCAGCCCATTTTCAGTAAAATAACCCGTGGTAGTAATTCGATTAAGCGCCGCAACCGCTACAGACCCACTTGAACCATGCTTACTATTGGGGCGCGCTTCACCGGTTGAATCGTGATAATCAAGATTTAACGTAAGATTGTCATTAACTAACCACTCCAAATTAAAGCCTGCCGATTTATTTTCATCAACAGTTGCGTAAAGGCCAACACCTTGAAGATTATCCTGCGCACAGCCTACTTGACGGTACATGGTTGGCGACCAAATATTGCCCTCTTGAATCCACTCACTCTCACGCGTGCTACAACCGGGATCAAACCATGCCGATAAATCTTGGTGCTGAGTATTCATTTGGTTTTTAGCGTAAGTGTAATCTATGGTTCCTGTAATATTTTCTACCGGTCTCCATTGTAAAGTCAGCTGTCCATTGACACGCTCACTGCGAAAATCATCAAGGTTGTATTGAATATTAGTTGGAATGGCGTAAATACCATCAGAGACTTCTGTAGGGAAATTGATAGCTGTTGGATCTCCAACAGGGATTGAACCCCATTCTGCATCCTCTTCTTGATTATCAATATCGTCTAATGTGACAAAATTACGCCCCATAAATGATGACGTAGTAACGTTCTGTGATCCACCATCGCGAACCTGCTTACTAGCGGAGATTGCAACACCCAGGGTGTCATCTGCAAAGGTTTGACTGAACAGGCCAACAATTTCTGGGTTTACCGAGTTACCTTTTCTGGTACCTGGATCATAGACCCCTTTTGCACTGACAACGGCCCTAAGACCCGGCTTTTCAAGGGGTTTACTGGTGATTACATTAACCACCGCACCAATACCCCCAGAGGCTACATTGGCTCGACCCGATTTATACACCTCGACAGCAGAAATACCCTCTGACGCAATATTACCAAAGTCAAAAGATCGACCCCCATTAGTCGGCATTTGACGGCCATTAAAACTGACAATATTAAAGTCTGGACCAAAGCCACGAACGGTAATCTTTGACCCCTCGCCGCGATCACGCTCAATAGCAACACCAGTAATTCGTTGCAAAGACTCAGCAAGGTTAGTATCTGGAAATTTGCCTATATCTTCGGCTGAAATTCCATCTACAATACCCTTAGCTTCTCGCTTAATATCCATGGAGCGCTTCAAGCTGGCTCGAATACCAGTGACTACAACTTCCTCGATATTATCATCTGCCGTCTCGAGCACTTCCTCCTGAGAATTAGCACCAGCAGCAACGACTATGGCAATACTACTGGCCAATAATTGTCTTTTGAATTTAGTCTCGTACTTCATATTTTTATCCCTACTCGAGCTACTTCTAATTATTTTTTATGTTTATCAATATTAAGGTCTATTCGGGCGCTAACCTTGTAAACTGAATCCAATTGGTATTGATTGGTCCATCAATAAAGTCTAAGCGCATGGTTTTCTCACCTTTTGTGAGTCCTCTAACAATTCTGCTCTGAGTAGCCCAATCCTGCCACCCGCCTGGGTTATTGAGCGCCTGGTTATCAATCAAAACACCATCTAGTTTCACATCAAATCCTAATGAATCGTATTCACCTGCGACGCGATACTCAATTAAATAGTCACCTGTTGATGGAATGAAAACTGTGTATTCAACCCAATCATCTTTGTCGATCCAACCAATATTCTGACCACCGCCTGTATCAGTTGTGGTCTCAAGATCAATACCACTCATTGCATCATAATCTTCAGCTTCTAATTTGAATACACCGATGGGAGGCTGTATCTCAAGCCAATTAAGATTTTGATTATCACCAATAAATTTAATTTCTATAGTTTTTCTGCCATCAAGCAATTCAAATTCAGGTGAGTAAAGAGTTTCCCATTCCTCCCAACCCTCATTGACATCAAGTAATGATATGGAATGAAGAGGCGAGCCATCTAATTCAACATTAAAACCTGCGCTTCCACCCAAACTCGCTACCCGATAACCAATGGTATAGGGCCCAATAGCAGGGGCAACAAAGGAATAACTAACAGCATCACCATCATTAACATCCCCAACATAAGAACCCCCACCCTCATCTGGAGCAGTCACATCGTAGATCCCTATGCCAGACTGGGTCACAATATTGTCTTCCGCTTCAATGCGTATAGGGTCTGCTACTGGAGCAGGCGGAGTTTGCATAGCCATGGGCCCCTGCAGACAGCCCTCTGAATTTATACAACCGAGATAAATATTATCAAGCTGCAAATGTGCGCCACCCTCAACTTCCAACACCATAAGTGAAGTAATATTGTTCGGATCAAAATCCGAGGTGTTTTCAGAACTGGGGGTAAAGTCTTCTGGAATATCAAAGCTGAAACTTTTCCAGGAGTCAGGCTCATCCAGCGCAACAGATACCTCAATAACAGCCAAATCATCAGCACTATCCTCGCCAGAACTACCAGATTGCATTTTAATTTTTATCGTCTCAATATCTGTTTTAGCACTGTCGACAAATAAATCAAAATTTAAAGAAATATCATAGCCATTTAGCTCAGCACTTTCTGTTCCAACACTTAAGTTTGCTTGCTCTGATGAGTTATCAAAATCAACCACAAGACTGTGCTCGTCCTCCAGAGTGGGGTACCTAATTTTAGAATTACCATTATTGGAAATAGTTAAATCAAATACATCTTCCAAATAGTGCCAGCTTAAAGGATGAAATTGAGAAATTACTGCATCTGTAGCAGGATCTAAATAACCATCCTTAAAGATAGTGGTTTGCTCATAGCCAACAGTCTCGATTCTATCTGAAGCCGCTCTAGAAATTTTTGCCTTTTCTCTGGATGCACATTCTTCAATACTAGGCTCATGAGAAGAATCACAAGACCATACCTTGACATATTCGATCTGCATTTGAGAGTTTAAATTATTGGTCTCTGCCTCTAGATCAAAGACAATTTGCATTGACTGATCAAAGGGTCCGGGCTTTCGCTCGCCAAGCGGATCAGGCAATCTCTGGTCAAACAGGGTTGTTGTATTGGCGAGAATCTGATCTCCACGTGGGTTGTTGCCAACTTGGTCATAGGTCCATAAATTAAGTGTATCTACTGTATAAATATGAGTTCCATCAATATACCAGCGTATTTTCTTTTCGCCCCACTCAATAGCATAGGTGCGCCAATCACTTGATGCTGTTGATCTGATGTCGTCATTCATGATGACACCACTCACTTTTTCTAACCCATAGAACGCACCAGCTGTCATGGAACCGTCTTTATCCAACATCACATTTAGATTATTGTCACCGTCATAGCTTTCATTGACTGCAGCCAACTTAAATACTGACATAACATCAATACCAGCAGCAGTTTTAATTTTGGCTTCGACCCGCCCTCGCTCCTCACCGATGGACTGCAAACTTTTCAGTGAAGGCGCTTGGCCGTCACTCGGATTAATTGTTAGGCCTTCCGCAGTAACAGTATAACTTCCGCTCCAGCGACCCAAATTGGATTCGTCTTCATCTGTAAAATCATCGGACCATTCTTCAACCCAACCATACTCATCCAAAGTTTCAAAATCGTTAGCCACATTTATAGTTAGTAATGCTGAAGATGTTTCGCCGTTTAACGATGCCACATAATTAATAGCATCAACTCCATAGAATTCTTGAACTGGAACATAATCAATATCGCCGTTATCGCAGAAAACTAGGGTCCCATCATCCATAGCTTCCCCTGCAGCTAAGGCGAAAGTTGATCCATCACCGTGAAGATTAGTATCTAAAACAGTACCAGTTTCAACCTGACCAGCCTCAAGAATATTTATCTCAAGAGTCCCAACACCGTATGCGCCTTCACCAGAATAGGTGTATTGTATAGATTCAGAACCAGTAAAAAGCCCGCTTGGCGTATACTTATAGGTACCATCGGCACAAAAGGAGAATGATCCATTATCCATGGCCTCACCCTTTTTAAGAGCATACGAGATCTTATTTTGATCGCCATCTGGAAGATCACAGGTGTCTGGCAGGTCATTTTCACAAACATTTCCAGTTACACCGGGGCTATCTTCTTTTGTTTCTAAAACATCCCCAACGGCAAAAATATCGCGCTCAACATTTTGGTCTGCGTCACCGCCACCACTATCGCCACCACAGGCTGTTAATGAATATATAAATGGTAAACTCAGCGCGATAAGCACTTTTTTAGCAAACATTTAAAACCTCTTTTCTTCTTTATTTTTGTTATGCCGCGCCAGTGGCATTCTTCTAAACATATTTTATGTATTTTATCCCTACACATTAAGATCTTACATTTGCGCGGGTTAGATAAGCTTAAATTACAGATTGGTCTTATTTATTGCGTCCGACTAAAGCACTCGAACTCAAAATTTATACTAAAACACTAAAATAAGTAAATATTGTAAATCGCGACTATCTAAGATCGTCTGAATTTTTCTTTTAAATATTCAACATATCCCCAGCTTAGCGCATATATCAGTCAGTTCAAAGACTATGATATTCTAAGAATTATATTCATGTAATATGATCTAAAACATGTAATAGAAGTACTAAATTAATAATGATATTTAAATTTATGAATAACTTAATTAAAAGATAAAATTAATGAATAATCTTCAATTTGAATCGGTACTGTTTAATTTTCATGATGTTATCTTAATGATGATATCGTTGCAGTGTCTATTTTTCGCCCTGTTACTATGGCTAACAAACAGTAAGCAAATTAAAAGTACTTTTTTTCTCGCCGCCTTTCTATTTGCACATTCACTGATTCCAATAAATGAATTAATGATGTGGGGGGCTGAATTTAAAATACATGCTCGCCAGCAACTTTCCTCTTTATATTTTGCGCCTGGTATAGTTTACTATTTAGATGGCCCACTGTTGTTCTTATGTGTTAAATCACTGGTTTTTCGGGATTTTATTCTAAGGCGAACTGATCTTTTACACCTTTTACCCTTCACAATCTACTGCCTTTTTATCGGGTTGAGCTTCTATGGCAATCCACTGGATATACGCCTAGAGATGCTTAATAGTGAGTCATTTGTTTACAGCACTAACTACGTCAGCATAGAGTTCTTAAGTAAGTTAATTCGTTTTTCTTATGTTATTGCCTGCTTTATTTTAATTAGTAGATACGGGTTAAAGCTCCAAGAAAAACACTCAAATATGGAAAAAGCACACATATCATGGCTGCAAGCATTGGTTGCCGGATTTATGATCGTAATGCTTTTTGAACTTATTCTTTCTGCATCAAAAATCTTTACCCATTATCACTACATATATTTTTATATCGGCCTCACCCGTTATTACACCACCTTCTTTTTGGTTAATTTACTGGTATTTACTGCCATACGATTTTTCGGCATGTTCGAGCAGGTTAATGAAGAAGATTTACCCAAAAAATCCACAGATGAGTTTAGGGTAAACCCGGAAGAGGCAAATTTAATTGATGAGCAAATCAAGCAAGAATATCTATATATGGAGCCTGATATCACACTGGATAGCCTAGCAGATACACTTAAAATTATGCCCAGAGACCTATCCATGATTATTAATAGGCACTTTGGGGCTAACTTTTATACCTTTATAAACGGCTATCGAATAGAACAAGCGAAGAAAATGCTGAAGGATCCAGCTAAAAGAGACACTACAATTACCGATATATATCTTGCCGTAGGCTTCAATAGTAAATCAGTATTTTATACTTTCTTTAGGAAAATAGAGGGCATGACTCCCACTAAATATCGTCAGCTAAATTAAATCCTATCGGGCCTATAGCCCGATAGGATTAATAGATACTAGTAAACTAACGTCTGCATACTCCGCGCTGGAATAGTCAAACTAACCTGCTGCATATCAGCAAAGAAATGGTAGTCGATCGCTTCGTCAGTTTCATTCATAACCACTGTAGCGATTTGATTGTCCACATTTATGAAAGAAGTAGCCAAAAGAACACTACGACTACTGCTAGTACTGATTCTTTTCGCATCTGGACGAATAAACTTAGAGAAATGCCCAATGTAGTAATAAGTTGGGGTATAAATTAACTCGCCAGTGCGAGTATCTGCATGAATAGGCGCAAAACAGAAATTACTCACATGATTGGGCCCACCAGTGTGATCAAGTAATAGATTCCAATCAGTCCAACCCACAGTACCAATATTAAAATCTTTGATCATAGACCGAGCATAGCGCTCAGCATTCGGCCAGTGTTGGTAGCGATCTTCTCTAAACCCTTCAACAGTTCCCTCAGTAAATAGAAGTTGAATATCTGGGTATGATTCC
Organism: Porticoccaceae bacterium; assembly: GCA_029248755.1. GTDB lineage: Bacteria > Pseudomonadota > Gammaproteobacteria > Pseudomonadales > Porticoccaceae > HTCC2207. The sequence continues at coordinate 14,344 of JAQWIR010000007.1, read as the reverse complement.
TTAACCGCGGCAAGATTGTCATGCATGCTATCTCCGCCAGTCCAAGTCTCGTACCAATGATATCCTACACCCCACACATACTGATAAGCCTCTGGATCATCAAGAATTACATTTGCACGGTCTGTAAGAAGATCTCGGTTATGATCCCAAACTACAATATTTTTATCCCCATAACCTGCTTTTTCCATAGCTGGTCCAAGGTGGTTTTTTAGGAAGTCTCGTTCTTCTTGAGCTGTATATATCATTGACTCCCAGCGCTGAGTAGCCATCGGTTCATTTTGTATCGAAATTCCCCAAATAGGCATACCTTCACTTTCATAGGCCTCAATAAATTTCGTATAGTAGCTAGCCCAAGAATCATAATATTCAGGTAAAAGCTTTCCTCCACGCAACATATTATTATTACTTTTCATAAATGCTGGAGCACTCCAAGGACTTGCATAAAGCAGCAAGTCACCACCCGCAGCCTCAGTTGCTCTTTTGATTAATGGAATACGGAACTGCTTATCTTTCTCAATAGTGAAACTATCGAGAGCCTTGTCGCCTTCTTCGATATAAGTATGGCTTCCACTACCAAAATCAGAACTATGAATCGTTGTTCGAGCAAGAGTGTAGCCAATACCTTTATCGACATCATAATAAGCCTCAAGGAACTCTTCTTGTTTTGCATTATCCAATTTTGCAAACACTTCAGCACTGGCATCAGTGAATGAGCCACCAATTCCTAGGAATTTTTGAAATTGCTTACTCGAATTTACAAAAACTGAAATCTCGCCCTCTGTCGCCTGAACACGTGGCTTAAATTGATGTGTACCCGTTTTAGTTAAACGCTGGTTTGTATCTTTTGCTGTTGTGTAAACAGTTAGGCTATCCCTAATGGATTTTTCAGCCGTATTGTCTGCAACAGGCTGGTCACAACCAACAACAAAAATTGAACATATAAGAATTACTAGATATTTAAACATTGAGTTATGATCCCAAATTTTTTAATTTATAAGTGAAAGTCCACACAGGCATCTGCACTGTTAGGGCAAGTATATTATTTAAAAAAAATATGATTGTTCGACTAAGTGAAACTTTTTTACTAGAACTTTTGGCTTTATTGTTAGGCAACCTGTTTAGAGGATATCCCACAGCTGAAAGTTAGTATTGATTTAAACCCATTAGAAAATTAGATAGAGTCTCGCCAGTCAATCCTATTGCTGGGCTTCACAAATACCAAATGAGATGTCCCAAGCGTTCTTTCGAGAAACCCTCCCTCACAATAGCAGAGGTAAAATTCCCACATAGCAATAAACTGATCCGAGTAACCCAGTGCTTTTACTTGCTCTAAATTATCAAAAAAGGATTTTCGCCAATCTCGTAATGTAGTCGCATAATGAGGCCCTATATCTTCCATTTGAAAAAGACGAACATCGGTAGATTTTTTTACCGCATTAGAAATTGCAGTTACTGAAGGAATAAATCCACCGGGAAAAATATAGCGCTGAATAAAATCGACGGATTTAATTGCCTGATCATAAAACTGATCCTGTATGGTAATTGCTTGGATTAACATAATGCCGTCAGATTTTAAAAGAGAGCTACATTTTGCAAAATACGTATCAAGGTACTGAGGGCCCACCGCCTCAATCATTTCAATAGACACCAACTTATCATAGGATCCTTGCAAATCCCGATAATCCTCCATCAACAGGGTAACCTTATCTTCTAGTCCAGCAGCAATCACACGTTGTTGCGCAACCTCAAATTGCTGCCTTGAAATTGTTGTGGTCGTTACCTTGCAGCCATAATGAGTAGCTGCATAAATAGCAAACCCACCCCAACCGGTGCCTATTTCAACCACATGATCAGATTCACTTAACTGTAATTTTTCGCAAATACGCTGTAGTTTCGCAACAGCTGCCTGATCAAGGGTCGTTTCATTATCTGGATAATAAGCGCAGGAATACATCATGGTAGGGTCGAGAAATAACTCAAACATCTCATTACCCAAATCGTAATGAGCTTCAATATTGCGTCTGCTACCAACCTGACTATTGCGATTTAACCAGTGTAAAAAGCGCAATATAGGTGCTTTAAATAATGAAAACCCCCCCTCAACTTGATCCATAACTTCTCGATTACGCAGCATAATACGAACCAATGCAGTAAGATCATTACAACGCCAATAACCCTGCATATAGGCCTCACCTGCAGCCACCGTACCACCAAAAGCAATATCAGAATAAAAGCGGGGATCTTCAATCTTAAGCTCGACATAGAGTTCGCCAGACCCCTCAGCCGCACCAAAAACCTGCTCACCATAATGATCAATAATTTTAACTTGGCCAACTTCAATTTTTCTAAGTCGTGAAAATAATAGCGGCCGACATAGTCTATCGATCCAACGGGCTGAAGTTTTTGACACCTGTTTAGACGAATTATTACTCACTTAGGTTTCCTTATTATTAATTTTTTTCATGGGCATGGCCTAAAAATGGCACACCTTTTAACCCTATTTTAATTGCCTGCCAATAGATTCCTGCAGTTACTTTAACCGACATTAAGGGGATAGATAATAATTGCTTTGCCAATGATGCTCGAGTAATTGGCTGTGAATCAAGGCTTAAATCTACATCAAACACTCTTTTACCTTGCCGAAAATTTTGCATTTTTACCAACAAACTTTTCGAAGGCACTGAAAATTCAAAACCGTATTCCATATCTAAAGGCATAAAAGGTGATACAGTAAATGCCTTATCCGTAGCAAAAAACAAATTACTGGGAGCACCCTCAGTAGAAGCTATTAACTGATCACTTCCAAGCACATAGCAATACATTTCACCCCAAGGCGTATTGGTAACCTCAGCCACTATACTATGTACTGTTCGACCATCTGGCTCAAAGCAATAATAAAAACTCACTGGGTTCGACTTATAGAAAAAGTAGCGCAAGTTAGTTAATAATCGTATTGGGCCCATGGGCCTGGATCCAGTCTTTTCAGCCACCAAACCCCTTACTGACTCACTTAATGACTCGGATGGATCACCAAGATGGTCTGAGCGTTTAAACCAAGCAAAGTTGGCACTCTTTGCGGACCACAATAAAAATTTATCAAATAAACTATCCAGTTCATCAAGATCTAAATACAACATAAAAAGCTTATAACGAAAATGATTAATAACTGGCATATGCCTACAGTGTCCAATAAAGCCACTGTAAATACGGCTATTCACAACAATCTCGTTCAAATTGCTTAACTGCATTTATCGCACTAACAACCCCATCTTCATGAAATCCATAGCGCCAATAGGCACCGCAAAAATAAAATTTATCAGTATTTATTTCGGCATGCCTAGCCTGAGCTGCAACCGACTCTCGAGTATAAATAGGATGATGATAATTCAAACGTTTTAACACCTTATCTTTATCAATTACATCGCTGTTATTTAAGGTCACACAAAATTGATCGCTGCAATCGAGACCTTGCAGTATGTTCATATTATAAGTCACAGGTACTCGGCTTTGATCACCATCTAGTAGATGATAGTTCCAAGCGGCCCAAGCTCTTTTTCGCTTAGGCAATACTGAATCATCGGTATGAAGTAACACCTCATTATCTTGGTATTTTATAGCGCCTAATACCTGTTTTTCAGCGTCTGTAGGATTTTGTATCATCCTTAAAGCTTGGTCACTATGACAGGCAAAAAATACCGCATCGTAGGTTTCTTCGCCCTCAGCACTTATCACTCGAACACCCTTATCCAAACGTTCGACCCTAGTCACAGGGGTTGATAACTTAATACAGTCTTTAAAAGGGCGTGTCAGAGCCTGTGCATAGGTTTTAGAGCCACCTTTAATAACATACCAATCGGGACGATCATTGACACTTAATAGCCCATGGTTATGAAAAAACCGGACTAAATAACGCGCAGGAAACTCAAACATAAGCTTTAAATCTGCCGACCAAACTGCCGCCGCCATTGGTACTAGATAATAATTAATAAATACTTGGCTATATTTTTCGCGCTTTAAATAGTCACCCAGAGATATTTCATCCGATGATTGCTCAAGAAGTTGGGTTGCCTCACGATTAAAACGCAAAATATCCAAAATCATTCGCCAAAAAGACGGCCTGAAAATATTTCGCCGCTGAGCAAATAAACTATTAATGGTAGAGCCCATATATTCAAGCCCTGTTTTCTCGCACTTGACCCCAAAGCTCATACTAGATAACTGCTCTTCTACCCCCAGCTCTTTTAACAAGGCAATAAAGTTTGGATAGGTTTTATGATTAAAAACAATAAAACCTGTATCAACTGAAAAATGCTTACCTTGATGATTAATATCATGGGTGTGAGTATGCCCGCCAATATAATCATTAGCCTCATAAACAGTGATCTTATGATGTTTATTTAAATGGTATGCCGCCACATTGCCCGAGATGCCGCTGCCAATAACTGCTACTTTCATAGAAATTCTTATTATTAATCGCCCAGTGGCATTTGATGGGGAGCAAGCTCCAGTAGACTAGAATCATAACCTAAAGATGAGACAAATTGGGTTAACTCATTCATCATTTTTTCAGAAATTTTTGGTTCGCGGGCCATTATCCAGACATAATCCAAATTATTCCTACCAATCACCGTATATTGATAGCTCTCATCTAAATAAACAATGCGATAGTCCGCTTTTATAGGCCAGATAAACTGCATTCCCCATTCCGCATTGGTCTTAGTATTAGTGATAAAACCTCTAGGGTTATAACTCTTTTTTTCACCATCCATAGCACCAGCATTAAAGCTAAATGTCGTAGCGATAGACCCATCATCATCCAAACGATAAGACTCAACTGGGTTATAGGCATTTTTTTCCAAGAAGGTCGGGATATTGGCAATCACATACCAATCACCCATAAAACGCTGTATATCAACGTAATCTACGGTTTTAAGCGACTTTTGATGGTTACAGCCCACTAAGGCGCTAAAAGCCACTATAACAACAAACTGTCTAATCCCCATCACCAACTCCCCAGAATATATAAATCACTGTCTAATGTAATGCAGTTCACCACCAATATTCAATTTAGATCTCAAAGATAGCCATTGGTCATGATCATCATAGCCTAAGAGAATATTCGCCTCTGAGCTACTAATTAAAATGGTTTTACTGGTATCAGTCTCATTCGCTGTGGTTTCAACCTGAACCGAAACTAAGTCGCCATTTTCAGTATTAAGCAACTGACTATCTTCTAGTAATAAAGGATCCCAATAGGCAAAGCTTTTGATACAGCCCTTTAAAACCTCAACCCTATTATTACTTAAAACCTCTAAGCCTTGGGATTTTGATTTAGCCTTAACAATAATAGTTTTACCGCGTTTTGTGGTTTTGGCATTTACAGCAACAATACAACTGCCCTTCCAATACTCCGTGGACTCATGATTATAATTTACTGGGAATAAGCCTAAAAACTTGGCTTTTAACTGTAGCTTAGAGTTGACGACTATAGTGCCATCGCCGTGTGTTATTTCAAAACTATGAGTACCAACTGGTTTTTTATCCAATAAAACATTAAATAACAGTTTTTTAGTATCAGCATTTATAGACTCATAAGCGCTTGAACAATGCACAAACAAAAGAAAAGAAAAACCGAAAACCAACGATTTCATTACTAACTATCAACCACCTTTTTTCGCGGCTTACCAGGAAAAAAAGTATTTGTAGAATCAATATAGGCTTGATAATCCGGTCTACGCTCAGTTATACCCTGCTCCATATTGCCCACGCCAGAAAACTTAAGTAGTAGATAACTCATTAACAACGGGGCAAGTAGTATCCAAGCAGAAGCAGTGGGAATAGCAAAGATAAACCACGCCCACCAGATGCAGAATTCACCAAAATAATTAGGGTGTCTGCAGAAGCGCCACAAGCCAGTAGACAGGGTAGAGCTCTCTCTGACAACTTTAGAATTAAAGTAATGAAGCTGGTGATCAGCAACTGATTCAAAAACAAAACCAAACAACCAAACAACTATACCCAAGCTATGCCATGAGCTCCATACTGTTTGGTCTACAGCAGATTCAAAAATAGGGACAAAAAGTGTACTAAGGGCCCAAGCGACTAAAGCTTGAAAGATAAAAATTAAATACAAACTTTTATAGCCAAAGTTGGGAGAATTGCGCTTCCGAATGACTTGGTATCGTCTATCTTCAGGCTTATTTCTACCACGCTTAACTAAAAACCATGTCAGGCGTAATGCCCAAATAACGACCATTAACAACATAACCAAGCTCACTGGGTTATCAACACCCATCAAATAAGCATAGGTGCATACAGCTAATAGTGTTAGCAGCGACCAGATATAGTCCACGATACTTACATCTTCGATAATTAAGCTAATAAACCAAGTAACACCCGCCAGAATAAGGAGCATTTTAAGGCTTTCAAGCATCATCTCAGTGTTAATAGTAAATAATATATCCATTTTAATTTTCCATATTTTCAAAGCGGTTTTGAAATTTATCAGCTAACCATAGTAAAAGTGGCATTAAAACCGCCCAGCCTAAAACCAATGATAATAGTGCAAAAAAGCGATCTAAAAACACCACCGCCCCAAAAGTCTCTCCCGCAATAAACGCCAGCGGACCAAATATTGCACCTAAAAGTGAAGCTAAAAGCCAGCGGCCTTTTAACCACGCCATGGAATGATTCACTGTAGACGCAAATAATGCCCACATTGCCACCAACCATATAGGGGCAAAAACCAGACTATCACCAGTTAAACTATAGGAAAGCCAACCAGAGGATAATAATAACGTCTCCCATATAAAACCAATAACTATTGCTGTAATAATGATATATAGCTCAGACCTAGAACTATTTCTATAAAGATGAAAGGCGACAATGACTAGCGCGCAAAGTATGGAAAAAAAAGGCAGACTCTGAGCCGCACCAATAACACAGGCAAACCAGCCGATTTGAAAGCCAACAAAATTGATCACAAGATTCATAGCAATTACTTAGTATTTTTAATAATTACGCTTACTTTAAGCAAAAGGTTTATTTAAAGATTTTGTAGAAACAGACATTGCAGAGAATACGCTAGTTAAAAAAAGGCCCCTATGCTTTTTACTGCATAGAGGCCAGTTCTTACTTATTGAAAACATACATTACACTTTGTTACTAACTTCCTTGCTTTTAAGGAGCTTGCCTAATTCCAGCTCTTGGGAGAGTACTGGACCCTTTAGACACTCCGAATCACTAATTAAAACGATAGTGAGTAAGACGCTACAACGATAGTATCAGCTTCATCTGGCTCACTAACAGTCAATGTTAGCTTGTCATTTACAGCATAGCTTACGTCGAAGTGAGTCTCTGGCATACCAGCTTGATTGTTATCACCATAGGCGAAAGAGAATGCACCAGCATCATAACCAACTACAGTGTACTCATCGTCATTGTCTTGATTGTCATATCTAGTAACACTAACAGGACCATAACCTAAAGAAACATAAGCTTCTTCAAAATCTGCACTATCATCAGAGTAGTTGTAATCAGCGTAACCAATTGTGTAGCTGATTGCACCAGCAGTGCCAGAGTATGATGCATAGAAATCATGCTCTGTACCGTCAGTATCACCTGATGATACGAATAGTCCGTAAGCAATACCGCTCATTTCTCCACTAACATCTGCATTTACAACAGCTGAACCAGAGCCCTCTTCACCACCACGGAAAAGGTATGAAGTAGCCAATGATGCAGAAGCTTCAAGAGATAGTGCCGATGGAGCAGCAGCTAGACCGAATGTTGCAATTGTTGTAGCAGCAATTAAAGTTTTATTAAAAGTTTTCATAGTATGTTTTAACCTCAAAGTTAAATTTTTGTTTTTGATAAAACAAGCCCCTAGTAGGCAAGCAAATCAATGTGACGAGTAAATCCTAAGATTTGCTCGTTTCGGCATAATAATTCAACAAAAACCATAATACAAGTGAATGAGTTATGCTAAATAGGGTTAATTAACCAAGTAGAACCCCAATATATTGTGGTTTTATCAAAAATTTAACCCCTTGAGCCTTTTAATTGAGTAAAACTCTACTAGCGTTTAATGATTTTAATCAATTGATCAGCAACAACACGGTCTACTGATTTAAACCAGGTTAATTCTGGATATTGATTACCAGCCGCCGAAAAACAACAAAGTAGAAAATCTCTTGGGTTGCGCCCAGAATTATCACTGCCGGCATGAAAGGGAGTCGCTGTATTAGCCATCCAAAGATTGCGTAACTGCCTCACTAAATTCTTCTCAACGAACCGAGTGGCGCGCTCTGCAGAGAAATCACTGCGCCCTTCTATCAGCTTGTCCAGCGTATCATTCATATTTGAAATGCGATAAGCCATTTTACCTGCGGGATGGGGTAAACCCTCAAGAAGTTTTATAGACTTTTGCAAATGGAATTGGGCTTCTAGGTAGAGTCGACGATGATCTTCGGTCTCACCACCAAGCTCCGACAAAGACAAAAGGACATAATCAGAGAATGCTTTTTGAAGAGCGGCTTCAAACTCGCCCCGAGTCATTCGCTTAAAACCAAAGGTTTCAATCAACTGGCTCAACTGCTCAGACGAAAATAACTTTTTCAAGATAAATTGATTGACCAATTATCAAACCTCATATATATTAATGAATAGCAAAGGCATGCTTCAACTGCCTCGCATTGATCATGCGTTAAAAGACCGCTTATTCCTTTACCCGAGCAAATCAAAAGCTCATAGGAGAAGTGTTATGAAAAACTCAAGAAACTCAATTTTATACCGTGGCGCAACACAAGTGCGCAAATCCCTTTCATCTGCAAGCAAGCGTCAAAGCTTATCCAAAATTTATCGTGGCTCTACTTATACTGCTTTACCCCAAGAGTCTCATAAGCCTTGTGAGCACACTTACCGCGGTAGTGTTTTTGTTGCATAAAGCGAGCCAAAAGTTGCACTACTGCAACCAAGGTTAGCATCAAAAAAGCCGAGATCAAAATCTCGGCTTTTTTGATATCTATTCGATCTTCAATGGTGCAATTTTCATGGTTTTTGCACCATATTTGTGCCAATTATTAACTAGTACCCCAGCAGTCGGCACTACCTATCCATAGACTAATTGATAATGTAGGTATTGACTCCATGCCAATCAGAAAATTCGACTGACCGATGATCATTACTGCGACTATTTTAGAAGTTTTAAACCCATCGGTGAAATACTGGGGCCTTTCAACCTAGCTGCTGTATTAAAAGGTGTCTTAAGCCATGGGCAATAAAGCTATTTATCTACTACTTTTAACTGCAACTCTCACACAGGCAAATCAAAATACAGTGTTCGAAAAAATTACTGTTCAAGCATTCCCACTACCCAATCAAATCAGTAGCTATTGGACATCAATCCAACGACCAGCTCAGATAGCGCAGAAATCCTAAAAAGTATTCCAGGCGCCAATAGTAATACCAATGGCACTATATAAACTTTAATACCCATGATTTGGTACTCAAACTTAATCGTGCAGTTAATAAACAAATACAGTTGCGGTCAGGTATTACAAACTTATTTGATCGTTTTTACACCAACCACCTAAACGGTGTTAACCGTGTAGGTAATAGTGGAATTGCTATAGGTGATGTTATCCCAGGTACAGGTCGAGCTTTTTATCTTTTAGCTAGTTTAGTATTTTAATCACTATCTAAAAGTCTCTAAAGGAGGCTATGCATAAATACGATGCATTATTTGCACTAGAATTGGGTTAAGTTCATTGCCATCGACTATCTTTAAGTCAGGCTAATTAAAAATGAAATAAACCCTATGATGTTAATTGAGCCATTGTACTTTTATAGCATACTGCTGATCGTATTTTTAATTTCAGCTATGCTACACAGTAGCGTGGGTTTGGGTGGAGGATCATCCTATACCGCATGGATGGTTATACTCTCTGTCCCCTCGCTGGTCATTCCCTCCATTGCCCTCAGCCTTAATATTCTGGTAAGCAGCTTGGTCTGTTTTCAATTTGTTCGCAAAGACTTAATGCCATGGAAAATACTTGGCTTAGTGCTTTTGTTCTCAATGCCAGCTGCCTATTTGGGGGGGTTGCTAGTCGTTGATGAGATCATCATTCAAAGCCTATTATTGATAAGCCTACTATTTATTGTTTTTCGATTAAGTTATTTTGATTCTCAAACCTATCAAAAGAAACAAATAAATCGCCAATTTGCATTGTTTGGAATAGCAAGTCTCGGTTTAGTTCTTGGTTTTTTAGCTGGATTGGTGGGAATTGGCGGTGGCATCTACCTAGTACCTGCATTGTTATTACTGCATCTTGCTGGAATAAAACAAGCAGCGGCCTGTGGTGGCGCTTTTATTCTATGTAATTCAATTGTCGGTTTACTAGCAAAATGGCAGACCGATAATATTGCTTTTACATTTAATCAACTATTACCCTATCTCATCGCTGTAGCTATAGGTGGAATTTTAGGATCACAGTTTTCTATAAGCCAAAAGAATCAGGTTATATTACAAAACATACTTCTGCTGGTAGTAATATTGGCGTGCCTATTATTGGCGAAAAAAATTATTTTTTATGCCGATTAGCTCTTGTCTACTTAAAAATATCTGGCCGTTTAAACGGCGAAAGTAAACAGAAAATGCGCCCTATATAGAGAAAAATATTGGTTTTTCGATACCATACCATCTTAGTTAATTTTTTAGCGGCGATTTTGTAGCCAATTGAAAATAACTCATCGTAACGTTCAGTATTATCGGCAATACTAAAGTCTTTTAAGTCCATGGAAATTAAAATATCTGCTTCTTTTACCTCTTCATTGGTGCGATGACTGAGTGCAATATCAAAGGCATTGCGCATTACATCCAGTACATTTTTTGGCTTTTCATACACCCCAACACCACCGAGCTGACTGGCTATTATTACCCCAGCCCCCATAGACTTAACTGGCTGAACCGGCACATTTCGAACAATCCCACCATCGACCAATGTACGACCATCTAATGTCACAGGAATATAAACTCCAGGAATAGATGCCGAGGCACAGACAGCATCAGCAACAGACCCTTGCGTAAAAATAACTTCCTCGCCGGTATTTAAATCAGTGGCAATAATTGATAGCGGAATAGTGGCATCTTCGATTTTTACATCGCCCAAATGTTCAATCAAAATTTCCTTAAGGGGGTCAGCAGAGAAAAAACCCGTTTTATTTAGCTTGAAAGTGGTAATTTGGGCCAAACTTAAATCTCGAGCAATATTGCTTATGGTTTCGATACTTAAGTTAAACGCATACATAGCAGCCACCATAGCACCGACACTGGTACCCGCGACATAGTCTACTTTTATATTGGCATCTTCCAGAGCCTTCAATACACCAATATGCGCAACACCCTTGGCACCACCGCCGCCAAGCGCCACACCGACCTTTGTGTTAAATAAGCTATTCATATCCATTTGCTTATATGTAACTCCTAAAAAATACCGAAACTACAGTGTTATCCTTTACCCTAACCTTATTAAGTATAATAAACTTCTAGGCACCACAGCATTTTTTATATTTACGGCCATTGCCACAGGGACAGGGATCGTTTCGCCCAACCTTAGGCTCAATACGTCTTACTGGGCGAGCATTATTACTACAACTTTGATTGCTACAGCAGGCGTCAGTTTTAGAATTCTGAGCCATATCGTCAGTGTCATTGTCTTCTATCATTAGATATATAATCTCTATAATTTATACATAATCTCATGCTATCTTTGCTCAATGCTGATCAATTATCAACTAAAATAAACGATCTAATTAATAAGATAATACTGTGATTTCGTTCTTAGTTTTTTTTTAAAAAATTACTTTGTGATTTGTTAATACTAGCCGCCAATAAGATGCAAAAATAAGCGCACATTATGACTGTCATACAAAAATCGCTAAAATTACGTCTATTACATAAGCTTAAACCTATACCTAATGAATAAATTTTTTTATACTAATCGCCGAAATTTTACGTACAAATAGTATATCGAAATACAAGAGGTAGTCGCATGTCAAAACTCATGACTGAAACTGTTACAAGCGTTCATCACTGGAACGATACGCTGTTTAGTTTTAAAACAACAAGAGATCCCTCTTTTAGATTCAAAAATGGCCACTTTGTCATGATTGGGTTAGAGCACGAAGGCAAACCTTTGATGAGAGCCTATAGTATCGCCAGCGCAAACTATGAAGATGAACTCGAATTTTTCAGCATTAAAGTAGAAAATGGCCCGCTTACCTCTAAACTTCAACATCTAAAACCTGGTGACGAAATACTGGTTAGTAAAAAGCCTACCGGCACCTTAATTACAGATCAAATGTTGCCTGGCAAAAACCTATATTTGATTGGCACTGGTACTGGCTTAGCACCATTTATGAGCATTATTAAAGACCCAGAAGTCTATGAACAGTTCGATAAAATCATTTTAGTTCATGGGGTTCGATATACCTCTGAATTAGCCTACAGCGACTTCATTACAAACGAATTGCCTCAGCACGAGTATTTTGGGGAATTCGTAAGAAGTAAATTAATCTACTACCCCTTAGTGACTCGAGAACCCTTTGCTAATAATGGTCGAGTGACGGATATGTTAACCTGTGGCAAATTGTTTTTAGATTTAGATATGCCGCCTGCAACAAAAGAGGATGATCGCTTTATGTTATGCGGAAGTCCAAGCATGCTAAAAGATATGTGCAAAATTCTGGAAGATCGAGGTTTCTCTGAAGCTCGCAACAGCCATATGGGTGAATATGTAATCGAACGTGCATTTGTCGAGTAGGCTGGTTAAAAAGTAACAAAAAGGTCGCCTAAAGGCGGCCTTTTTTTTACTTGTTCAATAGCAAGAAGGATCTATTCGCCCTTGGTCTTCTTCATTGGAAGAAACTAAGCACTAAAAGCCAATAATTAAACCTACCCTCAGATTCCAAAAATTATCATTATCGGAACTATCATTGGGTCTTTGGACTTCAAGAGGGGTATAGGAGCTTGACACACTAAGGCGCCTATTTTCGCCGACATCGTAGTTAAACCCAAAACTAAGTGTTTGTATTGATCCACTTGAATGGATGGTTGATGTCTCTCTGCCTGCTTTTAGTGGCGCATCAATTTCAACAGAATTATCTATGTTACTTGAGGCTAAGGATATCCATGGAAGGATTACTGATGAGTTATTAAAGGATAAGAAAACTTCAACTCCCTCGTGATTCATTTGCAATCTATCCTCTGATAGACCCACGCATCCAACATAATTTTCATCGGTATATACTTCAAATTTAATCACATCTTCACTACATGTTACGCTGGCAGTAACGCCACCTCTTAACAAAAACAAACGCAGGCCTATGCCAATTTTTTCATTATTAAATAGGGGTTTAGACAGCGCAGCGCCCCATAAATGGTCTGGCTTACTGCCATTAATTTGAAAAGGTGGTGTCCAAGAAATTTCTGCATTTATATCCCATGGCAAACCAATACTGGCTCTTAACCTTCCAAACGCTGGGGATTTGTTTAAATCCTCATCCTTGGAGCCTCCAAGTCCAACTTTTTGCTGCTCTTGGGTGAGGCGAGGAATAGAGCTTAGCTCCGCCGAAATGGATATATCACTTATATTGACAGATTGTGGTGGCATTTGCCCAAGGTTTTGAGCCGACGACGTCATAAATGCCATAGCCCATCCTTCAGGAGTATCAAGACCAAACGTTTCATCGCCGTATGAAATGCAAGAAAAAAGCATAAGAGGAGCAAATATCATTAGTCTTATTTTCATTAGTATTTTGACCTTTATTTTTGTTATAAATTAAGCGTAATCGCTTTTCTGTTGCCATAGGGCAACTACAATATCGCACCAAATTAGGCTATTTTTTAATCGCTTCAACGCCTATTCGCAACGCGACATCCATTTTAAAACCAAGCATCTTGCCATAGCTTATGCCAAAATCATCCCTCATTATATTTCCGTAGATGTCTGCACCACACACCTGTTTAAATTTAAATGGATGAAGTTTGCACTTGAACGTCTTAATATCTAAATCTACTTCTTTTGTAATACCATGCAGCGTTAATTTACCTTTTACTTGAGTTGGCGCACCATCCTGAAAATCGATTAATGCCCCCTCATATGTTGCCTCAGGAAATTTTTCGACATCGAACATATCATCACCTTTGGCATGTTTATTCATGCCATCATGCCCAAAATCAATAGAATCCATTGCCATAACGACGTTCACAGAACCTGTGTTATTTTTTTTATCCAGAATAACCTCACCAGAAGTTGAATTTATTTTTCCGCGCCACAGTGATAAT
>JAQWIR010000036.1 GCA_029248755.1 Porticoccaceae bacterium | reverse complement strand
AATATGGGTACCTATTTTGACCGTGCATATCAGGGTCGTTATCTCACCGGTATGGTGGCAGGAATGATGACCAAAAGTAATCTTTTGGGCTATGTTGCCTCTTTCCCTATTCCAGAGGTCATTCGTGGTATTAATGCCTTCGCATTGGGTGCTAGATCGGTAAACCCTAATGCTGAAGTGAAAGTGGTATGGGTGAGTAGTTGGTATGACCCCGGTAAAGAAAGTGAAGCGGCTAATACCATGATTAATATGGGTGTGGACGTGGTGACTCAGCATACCGATTCCCCCGGCCCAATTAATGCTGCTGAAAAGAAAGGCGTTTATGCTGTGGGTTATCACTCAGATATGTCGGTCTATGGGCCAAATGCTCATTTGACTGCGACAGAGCATAACTGGGGACCGTTATATACCGCCAAAGCACAGGCAGTATTGGATGGTACTTGGAAGTCGGAAGATGTATGGGGTGGGTTATCTGATAATGCGCTTGATTTAGCGCCTTACAATAAAAATGTCCCCCAAACGGTTCGAGCTGTAGTTGATCATGCCAAAAGTCTTATCGCTGAGGGCAAGTTACATCCCTTTGCTGGTCCGATTAAAGATCAATCGGGCAAGGTTAAGGTGCCTGCAGGAACGGCAATGTCTGATGGCGAAATGCTGGGTATGAAGTGGTATGTAGAAGGTGTGCAAGGCAAGTTGCCCAAATAATAGGGGGCATGTACTAGGGCGATGAATCACAGCACCTAAGTACACAAGGAAATATTTAATTTAATTAAGGAGAGATACAATGCAATTTAAACAATGGATAACCTATTTTAGTGTAGGTTTACTAACAGCCACACTGGCTATTAGCTCACAAGCAGCAATCTGGAGTAGCTCCGAGGTGCACTATAGTTCAGGAGACTATCTGAATTTTGCTAATGATAAACATGATGTCACTACAAGTATTATTACTTTTCAACATGCAAGTGGTCATAAGTATGGTAAGAATTTCTTTTTTGTAGACCATTCAAGATCAGATACGGGAAGTGGGTTTTATGGCGAGTGGTATTCGACATTTAGCCTAGGTGCTATAACGGGCAGTGATATGAGTTTTGGCGCAGTTAAAGATGTGGGATTAATTGCCGGATTCAACTTTGCGCCGGGTTCAAATAGCATGCATACCTTGCCAGGTGTAAGTTTAGCACTGGATTTACCGGGTTTTGCTATGGCTAATTTAGATATTACCGGTTATAACAACATAAAAACCGATGGTAGTAGTGGAGAGGAATCGTCTTATATGCTTGATTTTAATTGGGCTTATCCTTTTAAGGCCGGTGGTTTAAGTTGGAGTGTTGAGGGCCATGCGGAATATATTGCAGGACGTGATATGAAGGACAATAGTGGTAAATGTGAGGACTGGATTCTGATGCAGCCTCAAGTGCGTATGGATTTAGGTGAAGCCCTAGGTAATGAAGCGGGTAATTTCTTTGTCGGTATTGAGTATCAGTACTGGAAAAATAAGTATGGAGTAAAAGACAAAAATGAATCCATGGTGCAGTTGCAAACGGTATGGAATTTCTAAGCCCTTAGCTTTGTCTAGGTTTTGTTAAGTTCAGCTAGATCAACACATAGCTGATAGCACTTCGAAGCCCGCAATAACTTAGTTTATTGCGGGTTTTCTTTGCCTGAGGATTTATTTGATGGTTTAAGGGTTGATAGTTGAAGGCGGTTTGATGCCGCAGCCTTTTAGAATGATATGAATTAGGTTATCCGACACATTATCAAAGTCTTGATCAGTTAATTGCGGTTTATCCATTACGGCGCTGACTTGGGTAGAAAAGTCGGCATAATGTTGGGTGGCGCTCCAAATTAGCATTATTAGAAAAAGAGGGTCTACGGGATCCATTTTTTCCTGTTTAATCCAGTGTTCTATGACCGCAGATTTTGATTTTAGCCAGTCGCGAAAATCATTGTTCAAATACTCGCTTATTCGCGGTGCGCCATGAATAATTTCGTTAGCAAATATTTTGGATGCAAGAGGGTTGGTCTTTGAATACATAACTTTTGCTTTTATATAGGCACCAATTGCCTCGGCTGGATCATCCTCGGGGGTGATTTGGTTAAACGCCTGATTCCATAATTGCAGAATATCCATCAGAACTTTTTTATACAGCTGTAGTTTGCTTTTAAAGTAATAGTGCACATTGGCTCGTGGCATATTGGCACGTTTGGCAATATTCATAATAGAAGCGCCTTTGTAGCCAAATTCGGCAAACTCCATTTCTGCAATGGCAATTATTTTTGCCCGATTATCGCTGCGAATTTTGCCAGTCTTGTATTTGTTATTTGAGTTTTGCATTGGGTTTTTAGTTTAGTAAAGAGTGAATTAGCACTAGATAGTGGACCTGAAAAAATAGTGGACCTGAAAAATAGTGGGTCTGAAAAAAAAGCGGCTAAATAGCCGCTTTTTTTAGAGTCAAAGGTTAGTGCTTAGCCACACTTTGAATCACCACAATTTAGGCAGGTCATACAGCCATCTAAAAGAATAACCGCTTTAACACTACACTTTTTGCACACTTCGGCATTAGGAGGGAAGTCGCTGGGTTCTTCTTTTGCCGTTGCCGCACCTTCAAATTCGGCGCGCTTTTCATCCATTATTTTTTGTTGGTGTTCAGGAATCTCGTTTTTTTTTAGCATGCCAATTTTTTGTAGGTGATCTTCGATCGCCCAGCCAATTTCGGCTACTAATGAGGGCATAAATTTACCGCCGGGCTTGAAATATCCACCTTGAGGGTCAAATACTGCTTTTAACTCTTCTACGAGGAAGGTGCAGTCGCCGCCTTTGCGGAAAACGGCTGAAACAACTCTTGTTAGGGCGACAATCCATTGGAAGTGGTCCATATTTTTGGAGTTGATAAATACTTCAAAGGGGCGGCGCAATTCGTGATCTGTTCCTTCGTTAAGCACGATATCATTGATGGTGAGATACAGTGCATGATCCGATAGCGGTGTTTTTATTTTATAAGTACTGCCTGCAAGAGATTCAGGGCGCGATACTTTTTCGTGCATCTGAATGATATTATTCTCTTGTTCTACTGCAGGGACTTCTGCTGCCGCTGGCTCGTCTGAGACTACTTTGTAGCCTACGATTTTTTGTTCAATTTTCTTGCTCATATTATCCTCTTTTCTGTCCTTTTGGGTTCTCGGAAGTGCTTAGAACTTTCCGTAGTAACCTTCTTTAAGTGCGTCGAATAGGTTGGCGGCGGTGTGTGTCTCACCATCGTATTCAATTTCTTCATTCCCTTTATATTCAACGGTTGAGCCATCTTCTAGAGTGAAGCTGTATACGGTGTTCTCTAGATCGCTTTCTTTAACCAGAACGCCTTGGAAAGCTTCTGGATTGAAGCGGAAAGTGGTACAGCCTTTTAGACCTTTTTCTGCGGCATAAAGATAGATATCTTTAAAGTCGTCATAGTCACATTCTGTAGGTACATTAATGGTTTTAGAAATTGATGAATCTATCCATTTTTGCGAGGCAGCTTGGATATCAACGTGAGCTTTGGGCTCGATAGTTTCGGAGCTTACAAAGTAGTCGGGCAATGCTTCATCTTCTGATGTGCCAAATGGCATCGCATTTTCGTTTATTAATGTGCGGTAGGCTAGAAGCTCGTAGGAGAAAACGTCGACTTTTTCTTTGGATTTCTTACCTTCTCGTATCACGTTTCTTGAGTAGTGATGAGCGAAACTTGGCTCAATACCATTGCTCACATTATTAGCTAGAGAGAGTGAAATTGTCCCTGTAGGTGCAATTGATGTGTGATGGCTAAATCGACAGCCTTCTTCAATAATTGAGCTGGCTAGCTCTGGCGCTACTTCTGCAACATCTTGCATATAGCGACTGTATTTGCCTAGCAGCACTTTACCTTTGACCATATCGCCTACTTTTATGCCATCTTTAGCCAGTTCTGGTTGCTTGAAGAGCATTTTTGCGGTTATCTCAAAATCATCTTCCATAATGGGGGCAGGGCCTTTTTCTCTAGCTAGATCAAGACCGCACTCTAGGCCGGCAACAGCCATTTCTCGCGACACTTTTTCAGTGAATTCTACAGAGTTTTTGTCGCCATATTTCATGCAAAGCATTGTGATTGCAGAACCTAGACCTAAAAAGCCCATGCCATGACGCCGTTTGTACTGAATTTCGTTTCTTTGGCCTTCAAGTGGTAGACCATTGATTTCAACCACGTTATCAAGCATACGGGTAAAGACTTTGACTACTTCGGCGTACTCTTCCCAATCAAATGAGGCTTCTGAGGTGAATGGGTTGCGTACAAACTTGGTTAGATTAACCGAGCCAAGTAGACAGCTTCCATAAGGTGGAAGAGGCTGTTCACCACAGGGGTTAGTAGCGCGAATATCTTCACAGAACCAATTATTATTATTTTTATTCACCTGATCGATCAAGATAAAACCGGGCTCTGCAAAGTCATAGGTAGATGACATAATGGCATTCCACAGCTTTTGTGCGCGAATTGTTTCATAAATTCGGCAAGCAACTAGGCCATTTTCATCAGTGACATAGCCATCAGTAGTTGGGAATGGTTTCCATACAATATCGTCACCTTTTAAATTTAGACCTTCATCAATCTCTTTTGCGCTGACTGGAAAGGTAAGGTTCCAGTTGCCATCATTGCGGACTGCTTCAATAAATTCTTCGGTAATTAGCAGTGAAAGATTGAACTGGCGCAAGCGTCCGTCTTCACGTTTGGCTTTTACAAAATCAAATACATCGGGATGACTAACATCAAATGTTGCCATTTGTGCGCCTCTTCGACCCCCGGCTGAGGATACGGTGAAACACATCTTATCGTAGATATCCATAAACGAGAGTGGACCTGAGGTGTAGGCGCCTGCACCAGACACATAGGCACCTTTTGGGCGCAGGGTGGAGAATTCGTAACCGATACCACAGCCCGCTTTCAACGTTAGGCCGGCCTCTAGGTTGCGCTCTAAAATACCTAGCATGGAGTCGGGCACTATGCCCGATACTGTACAGTTAATAGTCGAGGTTGCTGGCTTATAGGCTTGGGCGCCTGCATTTGAAATAATTCGACCAGCAGGGATAGCGCCATGCTCAAGTGCCCAGACAAACTTTTCATGCCATTTTTTTCGTTTGGCTTTGGTCTCTACATCAGAAAGGGCTTTGGCTACTCTGTCATAGGTCTGTTGGATATCTTTATCAACTGGATTGTCTTGTTTGTCTTTGAGTCGGTATTTTTTATCCCAAATATCCAAGGAAGCTTCTTGAAACTGGATATCGTTATATGACTTGCTTGGCTTTACGGTCTTTAATTTAGTTACGCTCATCACTGTGCCTTTTGTTTGTCTTTAATCGTCGACATTTCTTTTTGCGAATTTTGTGCAGCCACCATTAAGGGTGGAATTTGCCGCATCACCTAGTAAACTGTACGAAAAATTTATTTTCTATTCAATTGACAGAGTTTATCCAACATTTTGTGTGTTGCAAGCACTATTACACTATATGTTGTGTTTTTTGCGAAAAAAAATTCAATATCTGGTTGGTAAGCTGTTGAAAAATATGTGGATAAAATCCACAAATGCCCTATTAACAGGGGGTATGAATAAATATTGACCAATGTGTATAAGTTGGTCATATTTTTGCTGTGCTAAGTTTTCACCTATTTCGTAAACCACTATTATTAAACGTTGAGTTGTCTCGTTGTTACTAACTCGATAAAATGGGTTTATATTATTTCTATGGCGTAAAGGCACGATAAATTGCCTTGTTTGCCCAATTGAGGATTTTCATGGATATTTTTGATTTCTCCGATGGCCGTGAGGGCTACTATGGGGAATATGGTGGCGTTTTTCTTCCTGAGATTTTACATGCAACGATCGAGGAGCTTTTAGAATGCTTCCGTGAGTGTAAAGCTGACCCTAAATTCTGGCAAGAATATGTGACCCTTCTGCAAAATTATTCGGGCCGACCAACGCCGCTGACCCATTTAGAAAACCTAAGCCGCGAATTAGGCGGTGCGCAGATATATGCTAAGCGTGATGATTTAAATCATACGGGTTCTCACAAGGTTAATAATGTGATGGGTCAGGGCTTAATAACTCAAAGATTAGGTAAGAAGCGTGTAATTGCTGAAACGGGTGCGGGTCAGCATGGTTTTGCGACGGCCACTATGGCGGCAAAATTTGGCTTTGATTGTAAGATTTATATGGGGGCTGTCGATGTTGCTCGTCAGCGTCCTAATGTGTTTTGGATGGAAAACCTTGGCGCGGAAGTTATTGCGGTTGAGGATGGTCAGAAAACCCTTAAAGATGCGGTTAATGAGTGTATGCGCGACTGGGTCACTAATATGGCGGATACACATTACATTTTGGGCACTGCCTGCGGCCCTCATCCTTTTCCAGAAATGGTGAGCTGGTTTCAGTCAATTATTGGGCTTGAAGCTAGAGAGCAAATTATTAAGCAAGCAGGCCGATTACCCGATAGAGTCTTCGCCTGTGTCGGTGGCGGTTCTAATGCTATGGGCCTTTTTCAGGGGTTTATTGATGAGCCTAATATTGAACTTGTGGGTTGTGAAGCCGGCGGTGAGGGTGTTGGGTCTTATATGCATTCGGCGCGATTGGCTTACGATGATGCTTCTGTGGGTGTTGCTCAGGGCTATAAAACCTATTTTTTGCAGAATGATGAGGGCAACATGAATGAAACCCATTCGGTTGCCGCTGGTTTGGATTATATTGGTGTAAACCCTATTTTCTCTCACTTACATGATACCGGTAGGGTGCGTTTTGAGGCTGCTACGGATGCTGAGGTGAAAGAAACTTTGAAATTAACCATGCGTACTGAGGGTCTTATCCCTGCTTTAGAAAGTACCCATGGTTTTGTGGTGGCGCTTAAAGAAGCGGCCAAGATGCGCAAAGACGAAATAGTGTTAGTGAATATGTCGGGTCGCGGCGATAAGGACATCTTTACTATTGCGGATGCCCTTGATGATGCTAAGTGGAAATCATTTATTAGTGGCAAGGCTGACCAGTATCGTGCGGAGAAGAAATGATGGGTTTGCAGTCGTTTATCGCTGAGCGAAAAAAGGATAAAGATTTATTGGTGATGGCCCATGTTGTGTGCGGTTACCCTTCCTTTGAAGATAATCTTAAAGAATTGGAAATTATGGCTGAGGCGGGCGTTGATATTGTCGAGCTGCAATTTCCATTTTCTGAACCCAGTGCCGATGGTCCTTTGTTTGTTCGCGCTAATGAGCAATCATTAAAATCTGGTACTACGGTTGATCAGTGTTTTGAGTTAATGGCCGAAGTTAGTGAGCGATTTTCATTTAAAGTGCTGATGATGGGGTACTACAATACTGCATTTAAAATGGGCGAAGATGTTTTTGTTCAGCGTCTGAAGGCGGCGGGCGGTGTCGGCTTTATTCTTCCTGATTTACCGATTGAGGAAGCGGGCGATTTGCATAAGCTTGCCGCTGATGCGGGAATCGAACCGGTGATTCTTATGACTCCAACCTCTAGTGATAAGCGCTTGGCACAGCTGGGTGCTGCGAGTCGCGGCATGGTTTACGCTGTTGCTAGAAAAGGCGTTACTGGCTCTAAAACTAATATGGGCGATGATGTTATTGCCCTTATTGAGCGCTGTCGAGAGCATACGGATGTTCCCATTGGTGTTGGTTTTGGTGTAAGTAGTAAACAGGACATGGATTTTTTGCGCGGCCATGCGGATATGGCAATTATTGGCACTGCGGCTTTGAAGATTTGGGAGCAGTCTGGTGCTGAGGGTTTACGTGCTTTTTTTAAAGAAATGATGGCCTAAAAAGTGACTCTTACTTTTTGATTGATTGTTGTTTTAGCGTTTCATGGCGCCAGTGATTGATCAGCTGCGGCCTGATAGAGTCTAGCTCAGGTATTAATCCTATACTTACGTGTTTAAAGCAGATTAGATGAGCGCCAATCTTTGATGTTATTGGCTTTGTCCAACAGGGTAGCTTTTGTGAATCTTGCAAAACTAGCCCTTCAAGTTTTTTACTAAATCCTGCGCCATAGAGGCGATCAACTTCCAGTGTATTTAAGCTCACTCTGTCTGAGGCTTTGGCTCTTTTTTCTGGTGCTGTATTTAGCACTTGATAGGCCATGCTTATCGCCTGCCCGCCGTATTTAATAGTGGGAAATAGATATTGGGTAAAGTGGAATGTTGATAGCTGTCGGTACTGTGCTTTGTGTTGCGTATAAAAATTGCTTAATTCCTCTGGGGTTGGTTCTCTTGTCACGGTGACATTTCGAGTTAACCCTGATAGTTTTATTTGCATGGCTTGATCATCAATAATGTCATCTAAATTATCATTTAATTGCTGATCTATATCAGTTTTATGGGTTACCTGTGCGTCTATTTTAAGCTGAAGTTGTTCGCTATTAGGAAGCTTAATAATAGTTTCGTCCCACGTTTCAGAGTCTGATTGAGATATTTTTAACCAGCCATAACAGCCGGCAACTATAAGCAGTAGGGTGAAGATAATAAATTGCTGACGACCAAGTTTTTCAATGCTGTTAGAGAGATTCTGATACTTTTGATTGAGGGGTTTCATTTTATCTTTCCATGGTTCTTATTTTTTATAAAATGTTGTTTTAGTTTAGCAGTGTAGTATCAAATGGATGCTAGAATTGAGTATATTTTCATTATATAGGCACTAATGCAAATGGATAAACCATTACAGGGTTTGCGAGTGATTGAGTTGGGTCAGCTTTTGGCAGGTCCTTTTGCCGGCTGTATGCTGGGTTATTTTGGTGCTGAGGTAATAAAAATAGAACCCCCAGGGGGTGACCCTATTCGCAATTGGCGCGAAGTAAAAGACGGCACCTCTTTGTGGTGGCGAAGTTTGGCGCGCAATAAAAAGTGTATATCTGTAGATCTGAAGACTCAGGAGGGCCGTGACCTTGTGAGACAGCTGCTTGTGACTGCGGATATTGTGATTGAAAATTTCCGCCCGGGAGTGATGGAAAATTGGGGGCTAGATCCCGAAAGTCTTCGACAAGATAATCCGAGTCTTATCTATGCCAGAATATCGGGTTATGGGCAGTCGGGGCCCTACGCTAAAAAGCCTGGGTTTGCCTCTGCCTGTGAGGGAATTAGCGGCTTTAGATATCTTAATGGCTATCCCGGTGAAGTCCCTGTTAGGCCTAATCTTAGTTTGGGTGATAGTGTCTCTGGGTTACATGCAGTCATTGGTATTATGATGGCTCTTCGAGCGCGGGATCAAAAGACTGATGATGAACCTGCTCAGGGGCAGGTGGTTGATGTGGCTCTATATGAATCTATGTTTAATCTTCTTGAAGCGGTGATACCTGAATATCATGGCGCTGATATTATTCGACAGCCATCGGGCACTACAGTAACGGGTATTGTTCCGACCAATACTTACCAATGTGCTGATGGTAAACACTTGGTTATTGGTGGCAATGGCGATTCAATTTTTACTCGCTTAATGCAAGCGATTGGGCGTGATGATATGGCAACTAACCAAAGCTATGCAACCAATGCTGATAGAGTGCTGTATGAGGCTGAAATAGATACGGTTTTAAAGGCTTGGTGTGCCAATCATACGTTAGCAGATGCTTTGACTGTTTTAGAGTCCCATCGAGTTCCCTGTGGTCCTGTATACAATGCTGAAGATATGATGAATGACCAGCACTTTAATGAACGAGGATTATTTGAGCAGGTAGAGATCAATGGTGAGCCCCTTAAAATTCCTGCAATTTTGCCTAAACTCGATAATACCCCAGGTGGAACTGAATGGCCTGGGCCTGAATTAGGTTCTCATACGGATGAGGTTTTGGCGGGTTTAGGATTAGATGAAAAAGCAATAGCTGACTTGAAAGCCAGTGGTGTTATTGCGGATTTTTAATAGTCGGGGTTTAGTTGTTGTTTCGCTTTAGCAGCAGTGAATCTAAGTTATTTTCCAGTAGTTTTTTTCTAGCGTTGCTACTTTCTTGATTGTTGCTAAACGGACCGACCAAAACTCGGTGAAGTTTCCCCCCTGAAGAGGTTTTAAAAGCTTCGGTGAAAACGGGTAAATTCATGAGTAATAATTTAATTCGAAGGCTTTCAGCTTCGTCCATATTTTTGAATGAACCTACTTGAAGCAGATAACTAGCATTAGTATCTATGTTTTGATTGGCTTTGGGTTCTGTGTTGGGAATATTGACGTTACCGCCTTTAAGTAAGTTAGGAAATTGAAAATCTGGTTTCGCTGGAATTTTCTGTTCAGCGGCAAGATTATCATTAGCGGAATTGGGACTTTCAGACTTTAATAGGTAGGGCAGTAATTGGCAGGCTATTACACCAAGAATAAAACCTGAGAGAAAAACCTGAAAGCCATTATTGCGCTGCTCGCCGCGACGCTTAGTCGCTGAGTTGGTTTTCTTATGATAGTTTTGAGCCATAATTGCCTATACCTATTGATAGAACGAATTGTAGGTGAAAAAGCCTGTTATAGGCAAAGTAAACTATCAGTTTTTTTGATTAACTAAAGTTCTTGTGGGTCTACGTCAATAGACCAGCGTAATTTATGGTCTTTTTTGTTTTTCTCCAATGCCCCTGCAACTTCCGTAAGTAGTTGTTGTAGATTACTTCGATTGGCTGAGGTTATTTGAAGTATAAAGCGATAGCGACCTGAACGTTTTTCCATTAATGCGGGCAGTGGCCCCAACAGATCGATACCTGCAATTGATACTGTATGTTGTTGACTTATTTGCCGCGCAAGGCTCAGAAAATCCATAGCTAATTGGGGGAAAGAAGACTCCGCACGAATAACTGCAAGCGCTCTAAAGGGAGGAAGTTGTCCTTGTTGTCGTTGACTTAGTAGCTGTTGTGCCAGAGGTCGATAGCCTTGATTAAATAGTTGATCTAGAACAGGGTGCTCAGGTTGGTGTGTTTGAACTATAACCTGCCCACTGATTTTACCGCGGCCACTACGACCTGCTACTTGAGTAAGCAATTGCCCCATTCGTTCATGACTGCGAAAATCTGCACTCATAAGACCGCTGTCTGCATCTAAAATAACGACTAAGGTGACATTTTCAAAGTGGTGGCCCTTGGCTAGAATTTGAGTGCCCACTAACACACAGGGTTTACCGCTATCAGCGGTGGCAAAGAATGCCTCTAGTGCGCCTTTTTTGCGAGTACTGTCTCTATCCACTCGAACTATGGGATAGTCGGGAAAGCGTTGCTGTAAGAAATCTTCACTGCGTTCGGTGCCTTCGCCTGCAGCCATCAAGTCGGTGCTATTGCAGCTTGGACATTGATTTATTTGCCGTTGTTGATAGCCGCAGTGATGACAAATTAATCGACCTCGTGCCTTATGAACTGTCAGTTTACTATCGCAGTTTTGACATTGAGCCGTCCAGCCACATTGATGACAGAGTAGAGTGGGTGCAAAGCCGCGTCGGTTGAGAAATACCAGAACCTGCTGTTTGGCTTTTAACGTTGCGTCTATGGCATCTAGTGTTGTTTTGGCAATACCACATTCTATTGATTCAGTTTTTAGATCAACTACTGACCAGTCGGGTGCTTTTGCGCTATTTGCGCGTTTATCAAGGGTAAGGTGTTTATATCTGCCTTGGTTACAATTATTGAGTGATTCCAATGAGGGGGTGGCGGAGCCCAAAATAGCCGGAATATTATTGCGTTGAGCGCGAATAACGGCTAGGTCGCGTGCAGAGTAGCGAAACCCATCCTGTTGTTTGTAGGAGGAGTCATGTTCTTCATCCATGACAATTAAGCCGAGATTTTTAAAGGGTGTAAATATAGCTGATCTGGTGCCTAGTACAATCATAGCTTGACCTGACCTTGCTTGAAGCCATGCCTCTAGGCGCTGATTGTCGGTCATTTTTGAATGCAGGGTGACTATAGTTGCGTTGAAGCGGTCACGAAAGCGTTTTTCAGTTTGTGGGGTAAGGCTTATTTCGGGAATTAAAACCAGAGCCTGACGTTCATAGCGCAGTGCTTGCTCAATTGCCTGTAAATATATTTCTGTTTTACCGCTACCGGTAACGCCTTCTAATAAATAGCTATTAAAGCTATGCAAATCTATAGCATTTAGGGCTATCTGTTGCTGGCTATCCAGTTTTAAGCTGGATTGATTTAAGATTTCATCGGTTGAGGTTTTGACTTTTTGCTCAATAAGTACTGACTCAATTAGGCCCTTGTCTTTTAGTTGATTGCGTACGGCACTTGAAAATAATGAGTTAATCTCTGACTCAGCAACGCATCCATTATTTTGTTGTATAAAGTCTATTAATTTCTGCTGTTTGGCGGCTCGCTTTAGTATTTGAGGGTCTAATTCAGTGCCAAGATGAGTTAGTTTCCAATGGGGTATACAGGCAGCTACTGCAGGCCTGCCCTTACGAAGCAGTGTGGGGAGTGCGGTAAATAATGCCTCGCCTATTGGATGTTGGTAATAGTTGGCAGACCAAATAAATAATTCAAATAGATCAGGTGGCACAATGGGCGAGACATCGATAATGTCGCTAATGTCCTTGAGTTTATCCTTAGCTATTTCGCTACATTGAGAAACGCCAACAATAAGTCCGACCACAATTCTACGACCAAACTCAACGTTTACACGCATGCCCGGCAATGACTGATGATCATCGAGCTTTAAGCGCAAATCTTCAGGTAATGTGTAGTCGAATGTGCGACGCAAAGGTGACGGAATTGCAACTCGAAGGATTGTTGGCCCATTTTGTGACATATCTACAGAGAATTCCTTTTTGTTAAGCTCATTATCTATAAGCTTTACATCTAAAAGTGTTAATACTCTTTTAAAGTGCTATAGCATAACAGGTTGAGATAGCGGTTTGCAGTTTGGAAGAAAAGATACAAACAGATAGTTAGCCAGATAATATACTTATCTGGTTATTTTTTTAAATGACTAAGCTGAAAGTTGCTAATATAGGTTTAGGCATTGTATATAATGTGGCATTTTTCGAGCATCATGAAAATTAAGTCGCTCAATTATTTTATTGTGTTCCTTTCAGCGGTTACAATGGTCGTATAGAGTTTGTTCATTTGGAGCACCTAGTGCGCGCAATCAGATCATTTTTTAAAGCGATACTCTTATTTGCCATTGCTTTGGTTGGTGCGCTATTCGCGCTTCACAATAAGCAGGCAATGAGTGTCGACTTTATTTATTTCCGCGGTCCTGAAATTAGTCTAGGCTTGTGGTTAATGCTATTTTTAATGTTTGGTGCGCTATTGGGTGTTGTTGTTAGTAGTCTAATGGTCGGAAGTTATCGCCGTAAACTTGGACATTTTAAGAAGAGAGATGAATAATCAATGACAGCCTCAGAACCGCGTATCATTGTAGCCCTAGACTTTGATAATGCAGCATCAGCCTTGGCGCTTGCCGATCAGCTAAACCCCAATCAATGCAGACTCAAAGTGGGTAAAGAACTGTTTGTGGCCGCTGGTCCTCAGCTGGTTAAATCATTGACCGATCGCGGCTTTGATATATTTTTAGATTTAAAATTTCACGATATTCCCAATACCGTCGCCAAAGCGATTCTGGCTGCGGCTGACTTAGGTGTATGGATGTCTAATGTTCATGCCTCGGGGGGGACTCGTATGATGATTGCCGCTAAGCAAGCTATAGAGCAACACGGTGGCGATATGTTACTTATTGCTGTCACCGTTCTTACCAGTATGGATGACAATGATTTACATCAAGCGGGTGTTAATAGATCTGCACGTGATCAGGTGATGAGTCTAGCTAGGATAACCCAAGAATCTGGGCTTGATGGAGTTGTTTGTTCCGCCCAAGAGGCATCGGCTTTAAAGCAGCAGTTGGGACAGGAGTTTAAGTTAGTTACTCCAGGTATTCGTTTAACCGATAGTGCGTCTGATGATCAACGGCGCATTGTTTCACCGTCTCAGGCAATTGAGCAGGGCAGTGACTATCTTGTGATTGGTCGTCCTATTACGCAGGCTGAAGACCCAATGCAAATGCTTAAAAAGATAAATCAATCGCTTTAGTTTGTTACTTTTATGAAAGTGCTTAATTAGTACTATATAAATCATCTTTTAAGAATACATAAAAAAACCGACTCATTTATGAGTCGGTTTTTTTGTTACTGCAAGATTGCTCTTCTATTATTGAGCGGCTTGCTGAGCGGCTTGCTGAGCAGGAGTTTGATAAACCCGCACGTAATCCACTAACATTCCGCGTGGGAACTGAGTAGTTTCATCCGGCGCACCTGGCCAGTCACCACCGACTGCCACATTTAGAATCAAGAAGAAGTCTTGATTGTAGGTCTCGCCTACACAAGATAGACCAGAACCGCCGGCACATGGAACACCGCCAGAAAGAGCAAGATCTTTACCCACTGCATATTCACCATCTACAAAGAATCTAATCTTGTCTTCATCCCACTCAAGACTAAATACATGGAATTGGTTAGAGAATGTTACACCTTCATTGGTGGCATTGATTCTTCTCTCACCCCAAGCAGATTGGTTGTAGTAAGACTCATTATAATCGCCGGTGGTATTTGGGCCTTGAGTATTCCAGTAGGCATTATGGACAATCATACCTTCTTGTGGGTTGCCATTTAATTGACCACCAATAGCATCAAAGATATCCACCTCACCAGCGCGAGGCCATCCAATATCATCAACATTAGTGCCTAGCATCCAGCCTGAAGACCACATGCCTTTACCCTCTGCAACTACAGCGCGGATATCCACACGACCATGTTTAAATTCGAACAGGTCTTGAGTGGTTAGCTTGGCAGAAGAATAAAGCTCATTGCCAGGAAGATTTTCATCATCGTTCTTTTGAATTTCTGCAGAAATTACAAGCAGATCATCATCAGTGTCAATGCTAGCATTTTCTTCACGATAGTATTGGAGTTCAAAGTTACCAAAACCGCCACCTTGGTTAATTAGGTTCCAGTTGGAAGTATTAACCTCAGTGCCATCAAACTCATCAGACCATACTAGATCATAGCCTTCATAGGAGGCAGGTGCATTATAGCCAATAGTTTTATCTGCTCTATCCCAAGGCGTATAGACGCGATCAGGTTGGTCAGTACCAGTACAGGTAAACTCACACAGCCATGAAACATTATCAATTCTAAATGTGGCATCTCTCCAGCCATCAGAGAAGATACTGAATGTACTAACATTTTCCATTGAAATAGCATTCAAACCACCCGTCATCATCTGAACTGCGGGAATAGCCACTGTTTGCCATTCGCCAACACCCACATTCTCAAGAAGAACTGGACCGCCCTGACAAGGATAAACACAGTCAGCTGAAACATTGATAGTCACACCTGATTCAGACCAGATATCAAATTGTAATTTACCGTTTACTTCAGCACCACGAAGATCATTTGGAGTAGAGGTTTCAATAAAGAAACCAGCCTGCGCATCTGTGTCAGCATGGGAGACAAATACTACATCACCTCTTTCGCTATCGTTAACGATACCAAAATCAAGGTTTGGACATGCAGTTGCATCAGGGCAGGCGCCCCAACCATTATCTTGGTCATATCCATTTAAACCAGGCTGCCATGCAGCAGTGGTGGCACCATTTTTAAAGATAAC
>JAQWIR010000035.1 GCA_029248755.1 Porticoccaceae bacterium | reverse complement strand
CAAATCGTTACACTGAAGAGAATTTTGGGTAGTACATTTGCGTATCTTTGATTGTGTGCCTTTGTTGCGACAGGTTTCTCTATATTGACTCCAATCACTCCATTTTGACGATTTAGCACATTGGGGAATAGCTCAGTTGGTAGAGCGCAACCTTGCCAAGGTTGAGGTCGCCGGTTCGAACCCGGTTTCCCGCTCCAATTTTATTTGTCTTTTAGATACTTATCTTCTCACTCAAGTGAGTGCTATAGCTGATTGCCATTCACAGAAAGACTGTCAAATTTCACGTCAGCACTTGATACCTGAATTTTTACTGTTCTATCAAAAGTGACAGATGTAACTGTAATACTGTTATCGCCAAGCACTAATTCTTGTCCATTACTAAGGTAATCATTGCCATTAGCTGTTGTTTTATAAACACGATAGCTCGCACCAGCATCAGGTAACTCTGTAATATTAATTGATAATGTCTGGCTAGACTGACTTGAGGCTCCATCAGAAGCCAGTGCTAATGTAATCACTTTTATCCATGTTTCGTTGTTAGTTGATGAAAAAGCTGCGCTTTCACCCACGGATAATTCTGTACTTTGCCCTGTATCTTGAGAATCAGAATCCGGTAAAACTTGAGATTCATTGATAGATAGTGAATCAAATCTAATAGCAGGACTGGATAACTGAATCCTGACATGTCTATCAAAGTTTTCACTGGCAACGGTAATGATGTTATTGCCTAGCACTAATTCTTCCCGACTTGAACTGAACCAAAAGCCATTAGCATTTGTTCTGATAACTCTATACCCAGCGCCATCATCCGGTAATTCAGTTATATTAAGCGAAAGTGTTTGTGTCC
Source organism: Porticoccaceae bacterium (assembly GCA_029248755.1). GTDB lineage: Bacteria > Pseudomonadota > Gammaproteobacteria > Pseudomonadales > Porticoccaceae > HTCC2207. The sequence goes on along the minus strand of JAQWIR010000035.1, from coordinate 55,635 downwards.
CTTGACTTGATGCGCCATCTGATGAGTACACTAAGGGTATCACATGGGTCCAAGTGGTATCGTCTCTAGCAATAAAATCTGGACTTTCTCCAACGGTAATTCCCGCTGTAGGCGGTGTTTCTGACAAATTATTAGGGGTAGCTAATTTAACAGAGGTTATTGCAATAGTGGGGTCTGCCTCAATTCGAAGAGTTATCTTCCCTGTGCTTAATTCAAAAGCGTTAGAGACAATAGTTTGCCAATTGGGCGTTGTCCCTACATTGATAGTTTGAATAGCTTCAAACGTTTCTTGTCCCTGTAACAGGGTAAGTGAAGCATTAGAAGGGGATGCAACTCTAATCTCAAGCACATAGTTTTGTGCTTCTTGAATATTAAAATCAAACTCTAAATAGCTATTAGCCGATGTGTCTGCGGTTGTTGCAACAATATTATCGCCATCTGAAACCTCATTGTGGGTAAAACCCTCTAGATTGTTCGCACCCACCGCTGGAATTATTGCGCCACTTTGGTAGGTATAACCCTTACTGGGTATAGAAAAATAGGTCTCCCCTAGGGCCGTTGTTTCGCCATTTTCTCCTAAGAGTCCGTTATAAGGAAAACTATCAATGCCCTGTCTGTTACGCCCCACAAACCAAGCGTATCTATAGACGTTATCTTCTGCCTCAAGCCAGCGCGTTGTATCGGCCAAAAAATCTATATGTTCCTCCGGTATCTGTGGCCAATTGACACCGCCACCGCCACCGTTACCAGCCCACTCTGTTACCCAGATTGGCTTTCCATATCGATAGGATTCAGTTACAAACTCCTTAAATTTTTCTTGATCTTTTCCATATTTATGCACGGCAATAAAATCCACTCGACAGTTAGTGCATGCCGCAAAAAAAGCATCCAGATAATCCCATGCACCATAAAGGGTAGAGTTGCCAACAGCTGGGCTAACTAATTGCAAATTATAGTCATCAGCAATGCTCTCTAATTTAGGCCATGCATCAGCTGCTTGTTGCGGTGTTAGATTGGCCTGATTTAAATGTGTAGGTTCATTAAAGCCAAGTAAATATTTTACGCCAGGATTATTATCAAGATATTGACGCATGCTGAATTCGTTGGAGTCAGCACCCCATAACATTGGGGTGAAATCAATACCCATGGATGGATAAATTCCTCTAACTGATTCAGGAGAAGACGTACTCCAGTCATAAAACCATGACATTCTTTCGTTAATAAGGCTTAAATCCTGAATAGAAAGCTCTTGCTGGCCTCCGCCTGTGCCATAACCAATGCCTCTCTTTGCGCTAAGTCGAGAAATAGGTAAATATTGTTGTATGTACTGATTTATTGCAGATACAGTATTACGTGTTGCATTAGTCGATATAACCCCATCAATTAAAGAATCACCGGATACATCAAATAAATAACGTAAAAGTAGTATGCCATCTGTTAATGCATCAACCTCACCATTACCATCAATATCAGCAATCGCTTGAGTGGCATTCAGTTTGGTTTCTACTTCTGAGGGAGAAAGATTAGACCCTGCCGATATAGCGCCACTGGTAAGGGAATCACCAGTGAGTTCAAAACTAAATCTTAGTAATAACAAGCCATCGGTTAAAGCATCAGTATTGCCATCATTATCAATATCCCAGCTTAGTGTTTCTGCACAGGCAGGCAGTACTACCAGGCTATTAATGCCAAGTGACAGTAGGGCAGTGATGACAAAACTTTTTAATCGCGACATAAGGTCTTTATTTAAAACGTAGCTTTACCCAATCATATATGATTTTAGTTACGAGCTTAAATAATTTTTAGGTCTGTAGTGGTAAGCTCTAAGCGTTTAAAAATTACAATACATGTTTGTTCATATGCTCTTTGATTTGGGAGATCTTAATATTATTTTTAGTATGAACAAAGTTACAAGAACTTACTTTAAGCGTCAACTGCGCTAGTCTTATCAACAGCCTTCAATAGTATATTCATTAACAAAATTAGGAATTAGGCATTTAGGTCCGTTTTTTCCCGGTAAGCCGGGGTCGCCGGAATAAGTTTTTGTTAAAGGACTCCAAATTGATGAGTATTCTTTTGCTCTTTCCCCCCCCTCTGGTTCTATACCCCAATAAGCACCACCTGATTTGCCTCCTTTTCCTGAAGAGAAATTTTCATTAAAAGGGATGCCTTTTTTTCCTTCGTAATCCATGAATTTATTGCCGTCACTGCCGTCACCGCCTTCAAGGCATTCGTAGCTATATCCAGAAAACAAACTCCATGTCCTAAGACAAGCTCCGCCACCGGCACCGCCACCGCCACCGCCGCCCGATATGTAAGGTCCAACTTTTTTAAGATTTCCACCTTCAACACAGATTGCAGGGCCTCCATCTTCACCATTCATAGAACTTTTTTGGCTATATTTTAATTTTCCTTCTTCATCTGGGTCAAAGTATGGCCGAACGCCTTTTCCACCTTTGCCATCAGCGCCATATACCGCTCCATTAAAAGTCGTTTCAATGTACAAATAATATGGCGTGGGTCCTGTGCGAATAGCACAGTTGTGAACATCTGGTGCTTCATTTTCGCCGGTAATGTATACGGTTACACGCTTTCTTTTTTCGGGGTGTTTTACATGATTGTATATAGAACCATGCACAATTTTTAAAGACATGCTGCAACTTTCGAGGATACAGGTTCGCGATTTAGGCTTAAGAAGGCAATTTTGCCCTGTACATAATGTTTGTTGTGTTCCTTGCTTTTCTACTCTGCAATCCGGCTCTGGAAGCCCTGGTCCTTCTACCACATGTTTACAGGATGTCCATGTAATATCATCTCGTTCACTACATTTTTTTGTTCCACAAGGTTTCCATTGCCAACCTTTTTTATAATATACCCCAAGCTCTTCGCAAACTTCGCCTTTACATTCCCTACCAAATTTATTGTCTTTTTCGCCTTCAAGTAAGCAGATACTGCATGACTCATTCTTATTACTCGGACCCCATTTACCACATTGTGGCAGATTTAAAGTTTTGGTAGCGGTGGATCCCCTTGGAAAGAATACATCAGTTTGTGGGTGTCTACAGCCATTATCACCTGTACATATACCATTTACAGTTGGCTGGTTGTTGTTATACACACATTCTTTGGTGCTAGTTCCCCAATCCCAATTGCCACAGGCTTTAATACCGCAGGCTATTGCCGATTCATGAATGCCTTTTTTATAGTAAATGCCACCCTTTTCACAATATCTATTATTGCTCTGGGTTTCACATTTAAATGATTTTTTAGGGTCAGACTCCCCCATCTTTAGGCAGGTATTTGGACAGGGTTCTTCTGACCAACTACCACATTGTGGCAGATTTAAAGTTTTGGTAGCGGTGGATCCCCTTGGAAAGAATACATCAGTTTGTGGGTGTCTACAGCCATTATCCCCTCTACATATACCACTTACAGCTGGCTGGTTGTTGTTATACACACATTTTTTGATGCTAGTTGCCCAATCCCAATTGCCACAAAGTGGATAATTGCAGTTGGTTTCTTTAAAGATACCAGATCCATAAAATTTGCCCTCATATTTACAATAACCCGAATCTGACTGGCCACATGAATAGGTTGTTTGTAATGCCTTTTCACCAACTTTACGACAGCTTTTGGGGCATACCGAAACTTCCACCTTGCCACAGGCTTTAATGCCACAGGCTATTCCAGATTTATGAATACCTGGTTTAAAATAACGCCCATTCTTTTTACAAATTCCATTGCTGTTTTGGGTTTCGCATTTATACGATTTTGTTGGGTCAGGCTCGCCATCAACCAAGCAAAGCTTATTGCAGGGCTGCTCTGACCAAGTACCACATTGCTTATTGGTCTCACACTCAAGGGTTTGAAGCTCACCTTTAGCAAAGGTTTGGTCGCCATCCGTACATTTGGTGATATTGCATTCACGTTTTTTTTGCCCAATGCCACATTGACCTTCGCAATTTGATTCATTTATCCAAGTAGGTTGGTTTTGTCCAGACTGATTTGATGAAGATTTCGTGGCAGTCGCGCTTGAGCTTGTTGTTGAAGCGGCAGGGACACCACATTCTGTGGTACAAGCGCTGATGCTATTGTTTTTCAATTTGGCTTTAAACCCTAAATCTGAAGCTGTTCTTGAATATAAACGCTGACTCCATTTAATGTTTCTTAGTGTAGAGTCAATTTCAGCATCTTGACTCCGTCCTGAAGCCGTTGCCGCGCTAAGTAAGGTTTGAAAGTCCTCATCTGTACTAGCAGTAATACCCAGCACTGCGGTATCACAGTCAAGCCCTTTAATCTCTGCGCTCCAACCTGTACCAGGCGGTAATCGTTTGGCGAAATCATCTGACATATTATTGCAGTAACTAGCGGGTTTAGCACTGTTAGCATCCAGCTTGTTATTGGCTGCAAAGGTTAATGCTGATTGCTCAAACTCGGATAGGGCGGCGCGGTAATTAATGGTTTTGGGTTCGTCCTTTTGATCCTGTAAATAAAAAAAACTGACTGATGCGGCCAAGCTAATGCTTATAATGGTAGGTATCAGATTCATAGTGTTGGGCTCATTTTACTAAATCTTTTTGACTAGATATCTGATTAATGCGAGATTTATCAAGTGCTTCTATCTGTTTTTGTAATTGTTGGTTGCCTTGCTGAAGCGCGATGACCTCTGTTTTTAGTTCTTGAACGGCTTTTAATACCAAAATACTTAGTTTTTGATAGTCCACGCCAATAACCTTGTCGTCTTTAATTAAGGTTAGTTCAGGCGCTAGAGGCAATACTTGCTCAGCGATAAGGCCTATTTCTGTTTTCGCGGCGTTATTGGTTTTATATTGCTGGTACTGCGGTACATAATCAAAACTTACCGGCTTAAGTTGATAAATGCTTTCTGCGGGCCTATCTAGGGGCTGGATATTATGTTTAAAGCGTTTTGATGAATGGTAATGACCGGTTTCAGAGGTAGCTGAAGCTGTCGGGGTGGCAGAAGCATCAAATAATACGGTTGCACCATCCTGTGCCATAACCTGACCAGTTAAAACAATATTGCCGCCTATTGTGATGTCATTAACTATTCTTAAACTATCAATAGCGTTAGTGGCTGGAGCTATAAGTGGAATTTCAACAACGTCCCAATTTTGGGAGCCAGTCGAAATAGAATACCCATCTGGCGTAGTACCAGAGAGAATAACATGCCCACCGATTTTATTAATTAGTGATTCAGCTAGTTTGCGATCGCCCGTTTCTAAAATTAAAGTCATTGAATATGTGCAACCATGTATGTAATAACACATTTCACCAGTAACAGGATCCGCAAAACTCGGAGGAGTAGACCATTTAGCTTTCGGATTATAGGTTTTAGTACCGTTTCCTTTATTAGTATAAATCTCAACCAGTGTCCAACTAAAACCAGTATCGGTTAATGTCGTAAAAGCTGGTAAGTAGTCTGGTATCAAATCAGTCTCAATTGAGGTTGGCCAAGCACCGTTATTTGCATAGAATGCAAGGCTGGCCTGTTCGATTTTTTCCGCACTGTTCACTAGGCTACTAATTAATACATCATTAGCGTTGCGTATCTGATTTGGAACGATTACCTGTGTGGTTAAAAGGGTAAAAATACAGATAGTTATAAGCGCGGGAATAAGGCTAATGCCTTTTTGCCCTGATATAAATAAACGCCGAGGCTTTATTGGTGTTTTATCTATAATTGTCTGCATATATATTTTCTTCCTTCCTTGCTTCCTTCCTTGCTTCCTTTTTTGCTCCTTTGATTCATGCGAACAAATAGCATTTAATTTATCTTAGTTATATCTTAGTTCAATATGTAGAACTCTATTACCGCAGCCACAAGCAAAATCACCACATTTAGCTTCTTGAATGATTTTGTATTTTTGGAATATTGGTTTTAGTGCATCACATTGTGCAGGTGATTGAGTTGGGTAATCAAATGCTTTGGTAGAAGTTGTCGAAGTGATGTGCATGTAATTTACATATCTACCAAATACATTTTGCTTACCATGAAATGATAGTTCCGCTGGGTTTATAGGAGTTGAGCCTTTTTGTTTTCTGAGATTTACCCATTCTTGTATATATCCAAAAACCTCATCAGGAGCCTTTATTAAATTTTTTCTTTCACCCAATGCTGCCCCTTGATTTAAAAAGGCAATGCCTGCCAAAGCAGCTATGGCAAGGGAAATTACAAGGGGTGCAAGAGTGGTGCCGCGACATGTTGAGGCAACTTTTTTTAGCCCATAATGCATCCTGCTATTGGGTTTCTGGTTATTCATTAACCAGTGCTCCTTTTTACTATCAACCGTTAGCTGTATGCTTCTAAGATTAATGCTTTGGCTTACAACTTTTTTATCCCAAAAAATAATCTAGGGAAACGAGCTATTAACTAATCCTTGTAATAAACCTTTAGTCATTTCCCATAATTAGAGTATAGACCCAGAATAAGGAGTATTTGTTATTTATTCTGGGTTTATTAAAGTCAACCAAAATTCGGCTTCTTAATAAGAGCATTTATAAGCGCCAGAGGGTTGCTTCAAGCTATAAATTACCGAGGGCAATTTGGTTACTGCTTGTAGCACCTATCGAATTCTTAATACACAGCCAACACTCCCCACCAGGCGTTAACCCGAAGGTTATTGCTTGGTGGCTTTTAACCCTAAGTAGTTATATACCAGTAATTTTTTTAGCAAATCTACTACTTACTGTAATGTTACGGTTAAAGTTGCAGTATTATTACAGTTTGGGGCGCCTGATATGACAGCCCATGCCGATGGAATCTTTATAGATAAGGCGTTACAGGCCTCAGCGCTTTCAGTCTGGTATGTAATAGTTGCATTAGTGGGGGCACCACCGCTGGTCGCAGGTGCTTGTGCTACGGTATAAGCCATAGCAAGATTATATGTAGAATTATTACCCGTAATAAAACCAGCAGGAATGCCGGTAGGATCATTATTAGCAGCTGCTTTTGCCACATCCCAATCACTGATTATTCTAGCAAGTTCATTCTGCGCCACTACAACTTTATTATCCATTGCCAAATTAGCCCCTTGGGTTAAAAAAGCAATAGTTGCTAAGGCTGAGATGGCTAACGCAATAATAACAGGCACTAGTGTATTACCGCGCTTTTTACATGGTATATAGGGTGCGTTATTGCAAGTTTTTTCTATTGTGTTTAATGTTGTTTCTGTTCGATACTGAGTTCGATTTTTCATTTTTTGTTACTCCTGTAGTTTAATTTCTTCCATAAAAGTTATTCAAAACTATGAGGCCGGAAGGGCTGCTCCGGTCATTAGTTCTAGAATGGGGTAAAATAGAGCGCCTGCTATTAACATCAATACTGACATTAGATAGTAGCCGATTTGACGAAACTGTTGTTCAACCCGAGTATTAAGTATTTTGGCGACTCGATCAAAGGCCTCTGTTAACTGTGCTCTGCCTTCGCTGGGGGCTAGGGAGAGTAGGTAATCACTAAACATGGGTTCAAATAGCGCATTTCTGAGGGCTGTGGCTATGGCAAAGCCGTCGGTTAGCCGTTGGCGCACTAAAAATAGCCCATAGGCTTGTCGCCGCTCGGTAAATACCCCTTCGCATAAAAGTATAATATCTGCCATATTCATACCATTTTTAAGGCCATCTCTGGCAATAACACAAAACTGGTAAGCTACTAAACGGTCATAGGCTAAATAAAACCCTAATTTATAGGCGTAGTTCCTAGGTGTGCCGCGTAGTAGACCTCTATTAAAATAATAGACTATTAATAAAAGAATATAGAAAAATATTATGGGCATACTCCATTTGGCAAACCATTCAAAGTATCTAAATAGCAACATATCTGTATTAAATGATTCTAATGTGGCGCGTTCCATACTAAGGATATAGAGCATAGCCAAAAGACCAATGACAAAAATAAAATATTGGTTATTGCTTTTAATAACGGCATTAAAAAATGTGACAGATTCCTGTTTGCCATGCATTACTAGTTTTATGCCAGACTGAATATTGTCTTGTTTAAAGGCATTGCGTAATACTAGGGTATCACTGGGTGGATAATATTGTTCCCAGCCCTTAGAGCAATCGTTATAGGTGGTTAGGTCGTGTAATGATTGCTTAGCTAGGGCTTTAATTTGCGGTGTACTGCCGGTGCGTCCTATATTTTGTAGTATTTGCGCTAAGGGCAGGTTCATTTCCAATTGAATCAGCAATATCTCTAAAAATTCTTTGCGATCGTGATCATCAAACATCACTTTGCGATAGAATTTTCTGTAGATATTTATAAATGATTTTTTTATTTTGTCTATCATTTATCTATACCATGCTAAATGTTTTTGCTGAGGTAGCTTTTGACTCTGTGCGCCAAAAATGCCGAAGATTATCGCTATCAAAGCGATCAATTCCCCGTTCAACAATTTGCGGATCTAAAATCCCTGTGATTACTTTTTTATAGGCATCTATATGTAGGGTGTCTATATCGTTATCCCAGTAATAATCGACAATACCACCCCAATTTTTTTGCATAATTAGGTCTCGTATGGCCTGGTTAATGGCTAATACCTCAGAGACTACCATTTGCCCTGCAATACCGGTGTTGTCGCACTGGTTGCAGCCTTTATGGTTGCGATACTTTATGTCGCCCCCTATATGAGCTTTGTAGTGCTGGTGGATTTCGGGTTGTGGGTGTTCTGATAGGGCACAATGTTGACAGGTTACGGGGATTAATTTTTGCGCCACTATACCCAATATAGTATCTGGGGCTGACATTTCTTCTACGGTCATACCTAGCTGTAGTAGCCGATTAAGGCACATAATCACTCGGCCACAATGAATGGTACCGGTGGTTAATTTTCCTTCGGTGGCCTTTTCTTTGGTAAATGACATCATAAGTTCATCGCGTAGCTCCCCGGAATTGATTACATCGGGGTCCATGCGCATGGTTTGTATCATTAATTCGCGAATACCCTGTTCGGCATCGGGGCCATCTCGGCGCATCTGTATATGAGTTACATTGGGTAGCAATACTTCTACCGGGTCTTCGTAGGATAAAATTGCGCGATCGGACATATCGGCTAGCAGGGCGGTCAGGGTGGTTGATTTACCGGAGTTTGTCGGCCCACCAATTACCAGTAATCCTGAATTTTTGGCAGTAAAACCGCTGATTATTTGTAGTTGTTTATCGGAATAGCCACAGTCACTTAATTCAATACGATCATGGGCATTACGGATTCTAAAGGTCATTGATGTGCCGCGCGCTTCGGGCAGTGAAGCCAGCCTGACTAGATAGCTTTGTCCCTTGTGTTTATATTGAAAGGAGGCATCATTGCCTTTGCGATCATCAATATTGGTACTGCCATAAAGCTCACCGGTAAAGGCGGCTCGGTAAATATTATAGGCGCCCTCATAGCTAATTCGGGCGGCTGAAATCAGTATTTGATGTTTGCGAAACCTAATCCATGAGGAGGCTGCATTTTTTTGTGAGTCGCTGGTTAAACTACCGCCTTCGATAAAGCTTTCTTGCCAAACATGCAGGTGAATATCGGATACGCCTTGGCTAATGGCTCTTACTATAAGTTCTTCTACACCCATATTGGGTGTGACGGGGGACCAGGTTTCATCGGCAGCTTTTGTGGTTATTGAGCCTTTAAATGATTGGTAGACGGCTTCGGTTATTTGCCTTACCTTGGGCGACCATCCGGTAGATTTAATCACCATGCGCACTAGTTGGTTGAGCATGCGTGGTCGCTTTATATCTTTTACAAAATAAATATCACCCGAGGCTGATACCAGTGCATGTAAATCTCGATGTTTCTTGATATAGGTGGTCAAGGCGATATTTTGCGAGAGTTTAATCCCTAAAATTTCGGTGACATCGGTTATGATTTCTGGTTCTTCATCCATTTTTTTACCTTGGCCAGATATAAATTTGAGTAGATGTTGGTGTTTTTAGGCTAATATTAAATTGCCCTTGGGTATCTGTAATGGGCGATACGCTTAACAATTTATATTGCTCCCCCATATAGATAAAGGCTTCACCCACATGAGAAGAAATGGCTGTACCGGCATTATTTTTAAAAATAACTTTTCCTGTAGTAATTCCATTATCACTAGATGCAGAAGCGAATACCGGTATTAACGGGCTATTTTTTGGGGTATCGCCATCAGTTGCATCTTTGTGGCTGTCAAAATTTAGGGGCGCCAGACCGTTAACAGATTTTTCTTTTGCTTTTTTTAGGCGTTTAACCACCCGATTTATCACTTGATGATTAGGATTTTTGCCGGTTAATTCATCGATGGCTTCTGTTGGATAGTCGCTGAGCTTTTCTAGTGTTTCTAGTAGTTTTATTAATGAATCCGCTTGATTTTTTTGCTCCAAAGAATTCAGTAGTGCCTGTTCTTTTTCGTTTAAAGTTATCTCTAAACCATCAGCTTGTGCTTTTGTGGCCTGCAAGCAAATAGAAAGAATGAAAATGATTACAAGAGTTTGGGGGCTTAGTAAGTTTTGATTATTCATAATGTATCGCTCGACTGAGTGTGGATATCGATTTCAAGTTGTGCATCAATTAGGTCAAGATTATTTGGATTAAATTTAATTGAACCTTTTATAAATTCTGCGGCATGCTTGGATAGGCCTTGGGATAATATAGTTAGTATTTCAGTATTGAGATTTTTACCTTGAAATAGCACTTTTAAGCGCTGTTTATCGCCGTCTTTTTGGGTGGACAAAATATTTAATCTCAAGCCAATAATTTGGCTGAGTAATTCAAGCCTTTCTAGGGTTTCTGAATAGACTTTTCTGTGAGTGGTTTGTGCAGTTTTAGGTTGTATTTCTAAACTAAATGTCCATGTATTTTCGGATCGTATGAGTTCTAGATTATTGGCCTGTGCAATTTCATCTAATCGCGCGTTGCCACAACCCAGTTGATTTTTTTTGATATTGCTCATGCGTTCACCTGTGAAAATTAGGTATTTTTTGCTAAGTAGGATACTTTTAAGGCGACAGGTTTTTAAAAAATCAATGGTGTTTCCAGTAACCCATGGAGAAATTGCGATAAGGACATGGCTGGCACTGTTATTTAGAATGACTTTTGGCGCTTGTGGCACTTTTTTAACCGCGGGTTCTAACGTTCGCGGTACCTTTGAATTTATATCCAAATCTAAAAATGAACCACTAACATCATAGGTTGCTTTGGTTTTTTTTATGTTGTACAGAGGGCTAAATAGAAAAGCGATTATTATCAATGGAACAGCTGTGTAAGCTACCGGAATAAGCAATCTTTGATGAAATAGCTTATGAGTTATTAGTGCCAAATTAAGTGATTTAAAGCGGTATTTTGCTGCTTCTGATTCACTGGTTAGTAATACCAAGTCGCAATTGACCACAAATTCATGGCTGGCGAGCTGTTCATAGGCCTGTCCACCTGCAAGAATGGCTATTTCTGCGGTCTTTTGTTGCTGTAAATAATTTACTGCTTGATCTGTGGGGCGAACCCTTTCTTCTACAACAATCCCCTCGTTTATTTTGGCTATATAGGTTGCGTGGTCTAGGGGGAATACCACATAGTCATATTTATCAAGTTTTTCATTGCCCTCTATTTGGGCTAGCAGTGATATCCCCTTATCTGGAGATATCCAGCAACTGCCATCGATAAGAAGTATATAGTTACAGCGGTAGGATTTAGCAAAATCAACGATATTTTTTGCCATGCGTAATTTTGTTCCACCCACGGATTCTTCTCTTGATTGGTACACCAGTTGAAATTCATTTTCATTAATACTGGTGGGAAGAATAACCGCACCTTGGTGAGATGAGCTTGATTCGAATTGCTCTTCGTAAGTCTGCTCGCTGGCTTGGGTGGATGATTGATTCATAAACTCAGGCCTTTACTCGGAGAGGTAGGCGGTGAGTACGATAATAGTTTCACGACGGCGCTGCTGTCTATCTGTGCCATCACCAAAATAAGGTAACATTTTATTTTCTGATTGATTGTCGGTGTATGTTTTTCTGGTTAAGCCACCAATTATTAATGTTTCGCCATTCTTTACTTCTGTTGGTATAACAAATTGCTCACCTAATTTAATCGTGTCTAGCACAGCTTGAATTTGATACTCAGGTAAATTTGAGTTGGTTGAAGTGGACTGAGTCACTCTTTCTCTAGTTAAAGACTTTAAATAGGGCTCGTTATCGGTAGTGGAAATAATCATATGCAAATTAATTTTTTCACCAACTATGGATGGCATAACCTGAATAATAGATTCCTTGTAGGCTGGGCTCTTTGATTTAAAGTCATCAGTGGGTGCAATCTCTTCCCAACGATTTAGGCTGGTGGTTCTTATATCGCCGGCTTCATTGTTTTTTAGCAATAATGTGCCTTTATTAGCCAAAGTAGCTTTACCATTGCTGCTAAGGGCTTTAAGCATAATTTTGCTGTCATATTTATTTTTATTCGAGAGTAAGGAAAAAACATAGGGTGACGTTGCATTGCTTAAAGATAAAAGATTAGGTTCAGTTTTAACCCCTACCTTTTTAAGCACTTCAATATCCAGTGCTTTTTGGTAGGTTTCAAATAGTTCAACAGAATAAATATCAAAGGATAGATGTATGGTTCGACCGGAAATAGCATTGATAGTCATAAGTGCACTTTTTACTTGCTTTTGGATATTTGGCGGCGCTGAAACCAGTATGGAGTTGGTTGATTTTATAATCGAATAGGCAGGTTTTTTGTTTGAAGTTTCACCAACTTTCGATTTACTTATAAGTTTATTCATTATCTGTTTTAATTCTTCGAGACTGTTATTGCTAATACTTAGAGTATTCGTCTTGGAGGTAGTTTGTGATGATTTATTTGATTCGCTACTCCCAGAGCTATTGCTGACCATACTCGATGGAGTTAGATTTATTTTCTTTTGACCCAATATAAAGTGAATAGGGTAGTTAATCACCTGCCAGTCGGAAAAAGTTACTACACCATTTGCGACGCTGTAGGACCAGTTAGCCTGCTCAGTGATGGTATCGAGGTGCTGTTTAAAGGTTTTTGCATTTGGGTCGGCTTTTACCGGAGGCCCATTACTGGCAACCTCAAACCTAATGGGTTGATTATTAAGTATGGATAACAGGGCGGTTTTGGCATCAATATTTCCTGAATATGAGGCTTCTAAGGGGTGATAGAGCCAGGGCGCTTGTTTTGGGATTTTAATAAGCTGAGGTTTTTGAGAGGTGTCAGATACCAAGGTACCATGCTTTACAGTAAGTAATTTTACTTCATTGATGGCCTGTTCTGGCTCGATTTCTACCACTTTTTGATTTTGTTTAACGCTGTTACAGCCAAGCATTAGCATAATGGTAAGGCTACAGATGAGTTGGTGCGTTAGATGGTGTGGGTTTGGCATAGTTATTGACCCTTTTCGCGTTTAATGCTGGCTAAGAAATCGATGGATTTATCAAGCTGGTGTACATGGGCGCGAATTTGGTAGTTTTTCTCAATTACTTTTAGAATGCCAAAAATTCCGTTGTCTATTTCAAGCCTATAGGGAATAGGAATAAGCCAGTCAATAAGTTCTACATCTGTGCCAAATTTCCATTCGCCCATAAGGTAACCACAGTCTGCAATTTCCCGTTCTATATTTTTCTTTAGACTGCCTTTTTTAATAATTAGCTGTTTACATGGGTCAATATTTGTATCTGTTTTAGTTATTTTTTTTAATTTATTGGCATTCTCAGGTTGACTCACTTTTTGGGTCTTATTATCTGCATTGGTATCACTCGCTATGGATTGATTGAGTCTTTTGATCACATCATTCAGTGCCTGTTGTTTATCTTTTGGTTGTGTCTCAATAGGAATTGAACTTGAACTTGAAGCTGAAGTTGAAGTTGAAGTGTTCAATTTTTCTGTACTGATTATTTTTGCTGTTTCATTTTTGATATCACCAGCTTCAGCATAAATGTGCACGCCATGAGTTAGGTGGTAGTCTTTCACAAAGTTAGTTATTTCTGCGTCTATTTTAATTCTTTCGGGGGCAATGCCCCTTATGATGAATTCATCTGCAACTTTTTGGGCTCTTTGTGTAGCGAGTTTTTTGGTTGCTAAAGATGTCGCAGATTGCGAGACTCCAATAAGATTAAACTGTACAGATTTGGGCTGTGATTTAAGTTGGTTAACAATCTTATCGATATTCTCGGGTGCAGTTTGTTTGTATTGGGATGGCGGGAATATCACAAAACCGATTTTTATCATTTTTGATGTCGTGACATCTGCTTTTGAAATGGCTAGCACACCATTTAACAATGTGCCTTCAGTTTTAAAATTTTCATAGTCAGCAGAGAGTATAATTTGACTGGCTCTAATGCCTCTTTTAACCAGAAGCTGTTTAATTATTTTGGCTCGATTTAATGCAAGTTGCTGTGTTGCTAGAGAGGATCTGGATTGTGATTTCCCTATAAGGCTTATTAGGGGGTCGCCATTCAATATATATAGCTGTTGAGCAAGTTCATCTAATTCACTAGAAGAGGTCTGCTGATAATTACCAGGCTCAAATTTAACAAAATACTCAACGTTTGCGTGTCGGAATTGGTCATCTATATCCGATGCAAGGGTCACCTTTGATGAAATTACCCAAATGATCATAATGGGTAATATCTTCGAAAGAGCCTTTGTACTTTCTAACCAACCACTATGGTTATTAGGGGGGAGACTATTCTGGTACAGCCGCTGATGGTTCTTAAGCAAAGTATCCATACTTTTCACTTTTCCAATTTTATAACTGCTAGTTAGTGCTGCTTTCCGTGCAAAACTAATACAACTAGTCTAAAAATCATTTCTTATTTCAACGATTTAATTACCTGTATAGAATGAGTTTAGCAGATGTAAGGGATATTGCTGTTAAATCTATATAAATATAAATACATAATACAATAATATTGTTTTTTCTATGAACAAGAGAAAAGAAGGCGCCATAGTGGGCAGTAAAACTCCCTTTTTAGAATCTCCGCTTCCGACTTAGATGATTCCAGCATTCAATTGCTCTGCCACTATGCCACGTCCAATTCACTATGATATTGCTATATTTTTGAGACTAAAATTTTTCTACTTAATTTAATGGGCATACTGTATTAAGACCCCAATTTTCTCTCTATTTATTTATTTATTTTTTTTATTATTCAAAATTGAGAGAACTTAATCACACTAATAGTTGTTTTGTTAATTGTATAATTGATTTTAACTATAGGGTGCATAGTTAAAATCAATGACATAAATGTCATTGATTCACCGGTTATCTTGTTTGTCTATACTGGAGTGGATGTGCCTACTATTTTGCTACATTTTCTTTAGCTATTTTTATCAATTATTCCGTTCAAGGGATATTTGATGTTTTTTTTATTAATTATATCAGTTGGTGTTTTTTCTGCATCAGTGATGCCTTTTTTTATTGCCCCAGGATTTCTTTTTGCGGCTTTAGTTTTTTTATTAATTATTTATAGTTGGTTGGGTAAGTATTCCTTTTTGTTATTTAGCTTTTTGTTGGGCTTATTTTGGGGTTTTAGTTCTGGCTACAAACAAATCTCCATGCAACTACCTGATGCGTTGGATAAACAACAGTTTATTATTCGCGGTTCAATTGTTGGTTTAGTTGAGCAACAGGATAAGCGTCTTCGTTATAAACTTGAAACAGATTCAGTCGTGATAAGTGGTATTAAGGCTGATTATCATGGTGATAAACATATTGTATTAAATACCGTGCTCTTAAGTTGGTATGGAGAGAATAAACTCAAAGAACAGCTAAAAACCGGTACTTCTTGGCAGTTTGTCGTTCGTTTGCGCAAGCCGAGAGGTATGCGTAATCAGAATGGTTTCGATTACCAAGCATGGCTGTTTGAAAACGGTATTTCAGCCACGGGTTATGTTGTTGAGTCTGATTTAAACCAAATAATAAATTCATCAAATTGTTCTTTGGTTTGCCAGTTATTTAAACGTGCTAATGTGATGCGCGAGTCTATTAGGCAGGCTATTTTTGCTTCTAATTTAGCGCTAAGAGATAAGGCTGTAATTGCGGCACTTAGTGTTGGGGATAAGCAGGGATTAAGTCATTGGTGGGATGATTTGGCAAGATTTGGCATCGTTCACTTGATGGTTATTTCTGGCCTACATATTGGTTTGATTGCAGGTCTTGGCTATTGGGTTGGGTCTTTTTTCGGTCGTATAGTCTCATTTTGTCTTGGTTTTTTATCACCAAATATGGGTTCGCCAAGCTTTATACTCATTATTGCGCCATTAACAGCCTTTTTTGCGGCGGTTGCATATAGTTTTCTGGCTGGTTTTACTTTGCCAACTCAAAGAGCCTTAGTGGTCGTTTGTTTAGTGATGTTGCCGAAACTTTTTTTCTTTCATTTGCGCGCAGATACTATATTTGTTTGGTCTCTATTTTTTATTGCGTTACTACAGCCTTTAGCTGTTTTAGGGACTAGTTTCTGGTTGTCATTTTGTGCTGTGTTAGTACTTTTGCTGTATTTTTCACCACGTATTTTTACCGGATCTAAAATACCTCAGCTTATTGCATCACAGATGATACTTTTTGTAGGTATGGCCGCACCATTAGTTTTATTTATCGGCCAGATTTCTTGGTTGAGTATGGTTGTTAATTTATTTGCAGTACCGATTGTATCCATCATTACTGTCCCACTTTGTTTATTGGCGGGCATTATTTATTTTATATCTCCTTCTGGGGCAGAGATTGTGTGGTATTGGGCGAGTATTTCAATCACTTTTTTATGGTCTCTACTCGATAATATTCCTAAAGATTGGGGTATATTTAGTTTTCCGATTGCTAATTCTAGCATTTTGATTATTGCGCTTTTATTAGCTGCCTGTTGTTTTTTGATTCCTAAAGGTTTTATCAGTCGCTGGCTGTGTCTTTTACCTCTGACACTTTTGGTTGGGTTTCACAGCTCAAAAGCTCCTTTACGATTGTCAATTTTGGATGTGGGGCAGGGGCTTGCTGTTGTTGCGGAAGTTCACAATAGGTTGTTGGTTTATGATACTGGGCCATACTATGGCCCTAAATTCAATGCTGGCTCTGGTGTTATTGCTCCTTTCATAAAGAGTCGTGGTTTTAATACTATTGATAAATTAATTGTAAGTCATGGTGATATGGACCATTCAGGGGGGTTCTTGGGGCTAAATCGCTCAATGGGCGTGAAGCAAAACTTATTGGCTCCCGGTTATTTTGACAAGGTTTCAACTCAAACCTCTGTGCCAAAAAATATTTGGCACTGTGATAGTTCAGTTCATTGGGTTTGGTCTTATAAGGAATCCTATTTTGTTGATGTTGATCCGGTTTTCTTTGATGTCCTGATGCCTATAAAACCATTATTAAGTGAATCAATACCCGATGATAATAATTTTTCTTGCGTACTGCTAATAAGATGGCGCGATAAAAATATTCTGTTAACGGGAGATATTGAGAAATCGGCTGAAACTAAGTTATTGGCGTATTACAAGCTACCCACAATAAATATCTTAGTAGCGCCTCACCATGGGAGTAAAACCTCGTCGAGCCAAGCCTTTGTCGATCGCTTAAAGCCGATGCATGTTGTTTTTTCGGCTGGGTATAGACATCATTTTGGTCATCCTCATAGAGATATTGTTAATCGCTATATAGAATCTGGAGCACAGCTGTGGAATACAGCTCTTGATGGAGGTATTAGTTTTGAATGGGACGCTAAAGGTGATCTTTCAATTAATAGGGCAAGAGCCTCTGGCTTAAGATATTGGTGGCGATAGTCTTAATGTTTGTTTTCTAATAGTTATTTTTACGCTATGAGATAGGGCAACGGAATAGTTTGTGTTAAAGTTATTTTGTTAATCATTCTATGGTTTTTTTGATGTTGCTTTTGGTTTCTAATTTTTTTGTTTAATTGTTTTAAAGTATCATTGGTTTACGGGTTGGTTGTAATTAATAAGAGCATATTTATGTCAAAGGATAGCGGTTCTTCGGGGTTTCAGACGTATCTACGTCTACTTAGATATGTGGGGCGGTATTGGCTTGCATTTTCGGTGAGTGTGCTTGGCTTATTAATGCATTCTGCTGCGGAAATTGCGTTTGTCGACTTGCTCGGATACATCACAGATACCGTTGGTTCAATGAATTCCGCTTCAAATGATGGCTCAGGTGTGCCTTCTGCAGGAATTACCTCATCAATAGCTAAGGCTTTTTATGGGGACTCTGACCTCGTCAATGGGGCAGTGGTTATACCTATATTTCTGATTGCTATAAGTGTTTTGCGCGGTTTAGGCTATTTAATTGGCAGCTATGGATTGGCCTATGTGTCAAATTTTTTAGTGCATGCGCTGCGAACCGATATTCTTTCTAAGTACTTACACTTACCCTCTGACTTTTTTAATCGTTCGATGTCGGGGCATCTAGTATCTGTTGTAACCTTTAATGTACAACAGGTTACCGAAGCTGGGACAAGAGCTATTAAAACTCTTTTACAGCAGGGTAGCTTGGTGTTGGGCCTGATGGGCTATTTATTTTACATTAACTGGAAACTGACACTATTTTTTATTGCAGTTATGCCGTTTATTGCTTTTTTAGTGTCTATTGTTAGTACGCGTTTTCGTTTAATCAGTAAGCGTATTCAATCCGCTATGGGTGATGTTACACAGGTTACACAAGAGGTGGTCAGTGGTTATCAAGAGGTACGCATGTTTGGTGGCGCTGAAACAGAACGCGCAAGAATGGACATGGCTAGCCACAGTAATCGCCGGCAAAATATGAAGATGGCTTTCACTGAGGGTGTTTCGAATCCCTTAGTAATGCTCATTGTATCTCTCGCCTTTGCAGCCGTAACTGCTTTTATGTTGAGTCCAAGCATTTTGTCGTCTATGACAGCGGGTAGCTTTATTACCTTTTTAGTGGCCTCGGGCATGTTGGTAAAACCGATACGTCAATTGACAGAAATAAACAGTGCTATTCAGCGTGGTATTGCTGCGGCACAGTCAATTTTTGAGGTTTTAGATGCTGATTCTGAGCTTGATGATGGAACCATTGAGATTAAATCAGCGAAGGGTCAATTTGTTTTTCAAGATTTAAGCTTTACCTATCAGTCGAGTAAAAAACAGGTTTTGTTTGATATTGATTTTTCAGTAGAGCCCGGTCAAACCATCGCCTTGGTGGGGTCCTCAGGTAGTGGAAAATCAACTTTAGTTAGTTTGATACCAAGGTTTTATAACTTGAATGACGGCGCTATCTTTTTAGACGGCATTGATATTAAAGATTATTCTTTGACTAGCTTACGCCATCAAATTGCTATAGTTAGCCAGAAGGTAACACTGTTTAATGGCACTATATTTAATAATATTGCTTATGGTGATTTGGCTGGCAAGTCTTCCGATGAAGTAAAGGCTGCTGCAAAGATGGCCAATGCAGATGATTTTATTATTAATATGCCCGATGGTTATGACACACTTATTGGTGATGATGGGGTTATGTTGTCTGGTGGTCAGAGGCAGCGTATAGCCATTGCTAGGGCTATTTTGAAGGATGCGCCCATACTTATTCTGGATGAGGCTACATCAGCCTTAGATACTGATTCTGAGCGTTATATTCAATCAGCGCTAGAGGGACTCATTAAAGACAGAACAACCTTTGTTATCGCTCACCGTCTGAGTACGGTTGAAAAAGCTGATCGAATATTGGTTATGGAGGCGGGGCGGATTGTTGAGCAGGGCTCTCATGCAGAGCTTCTCAAGCTTTCGGGTCGATATGCTCAGCTGTATAACCAAGAATTTGAAAGCGTTGATGACGCGCTAGTCTAACTGTGACTATTATGGATAGCATGCAAAAGCGAGTCATAAAAGCTTGGCACTCCAGTTGCTCATGGACCCTTTTATTGTGGCCTGTTTCATTATTGTTTCGTTTTTTGGCGTTTTTTCGTCGTTTAGTTCTTCGTTTTTATTATCAGGGTAAAAGCTTTTCATCCCCCGTTGTTGTGGTCGGTAATATCTCTGTGGGTGGCTGTGGCAAGACGCCTCTAATAATTGCTTTGGCTAATGGTTTAATTGATCGTGGTTTAACGGTTGGAGTTGTCAGTAGGGGTTATGGCGCTAGCTCTAATAATTATCCATTGCAGGTCATGCTTGATTCCAAGGCGTCGGAATGCGGTGATGAACCTTTACTTATAAGGCAAAACTTACCATTGGATAAGTGTATGGTGGTGGTTGACCCAGATCGTTGTCGCGGTGTGGAATATGCTTTGCAAAACTTTAGTTGTGACGTGGTTTTGTGTGATGATGGCTTGCAGCATTATCGATTACATCGCGATATTGAAATAGCGGTGATTGACGGCTCTCGCGGGTTTGGCAATAGGCATTGTTTGCCTGCAGGCCCCTTAAGAGAGCCGGTATCAAGATTGAATTCTGTGGATTTTGTTGTTGTTAATGGTGAGCATAGCCTCGAAAATACTATTAATATCGATGAAGTATTCCATATAAAGCCGCAACATTTTCGTAATCTATCTTCCGGTGAGATTGTTAATCTCGGTGATTGGTCCGGGGCAAAGACTGTATTTGCACTGGCGGCTATTGGCAATCCTCAGCGTTTTGCTGACACCCTAGAATCACTGGGTTTTGAGGTTATGTTGTTTAGCTATGATGATCATGAGGTTATGACGTATTCTGATTTGACCTTCGAAGATGACTATCCTGTAATCATCACGTCAAAAGATGCGGTAAAATTTTCCTCTATCGACTTGAGTCATGTGTGGGTGCTTGATGTTGAAGCTGATATTTCAACTAATTTTTTAAGTGATCTTTTGGCTGCTGTTGATATAAGTCAGCCAAATTAGGAATTGATATGGAATTTATTGTAGTTATACCTGCGCGTTATGCCTCTTCTCGTTTGCCGGGTAAGCCTTTGCGTGACATTAAGGGCAAGTCGATGATTCAGCGTGTCTGGGAGCAGGCATGTAAAAGCTCGGCTAGCCGAGTGGTTATTGCTACTGATGACCAGCGTATTGAGGAGGCAGCCCATGCATTTGGTGCTAAGGTTTGTTTAACACGTGATGATCATCAGTCAGGCACTGATCGCTTGCAGGAGGTTACAGATAAACTGGGCTTAGACGCGCAGCAAATCGTGGTTAATGTTCAGGGCGATGAGCCGATGATCCCTCCAGAGGTTATTAATCAGGTGGCGAGTAATCTTGCCAATAACCAGGAAGCGGGTGTTGCAACACTCTGTGAGCCCGTTGGCTTGATTGAGGACTTCCTTAACCCTAATACAGTCAAGGTCGTGGCAGATAATAACCAGATGGCCGCTTATTTTAGTCGTGCGTCAATTCCATGGCCTCGAGATGCTTTTAGCGTGTCTCAAGATTCAGTGCCTAGTGAGGCAAGAAGGCATATTGGTATTTATGCCTACAAGGTCGATTGTCTCAATCAATTTATTAAGTGGGATCGTGCCCCTCTAGAGATACTTGAATCCTTAGAGCAGCTTAGATTTTTGTATAACAATATTGCTATTCATATAGCTGATGCTGTTTCAGCTGTTCCGGGCGGAATAGACACTGAAGATGATTTAAATAGTTTAATTAATTCATTATAATCAATAGTTTATTAAATATACCTAAAGTATAAGTTAAGAATTTATTATGTCACGTATCTCAGTTTTATTTGTTTGTCTTGGCAATATTTGTCGATCGCCGACGGCCCATGCTGTGTTTCAATCAATGGTAGATAAACAGGGTTTAAGCGATCAAATTTATGTTGATTCTTGTGGTACTGGTGATTGGCATATAGGTCATGCGCCTGATTCACGATCGCAACAACATGCTTTAAATCGGGGTTATCAAATGGATAATCTTCGTGCTCGTTTGGTTGTTGATAACGATTTTGATCAATTTGATTATATCTTGGTTATGGATAAACAGAATTTAGCAGACCTTAAAGCTATGAATTGTCAAAACTTTACGGGGGAGTTGGGCTTATTTTTAGATTTTTGTCGAAACCCAAATTTTTCCGATTATTCTGAGGTGCCAGACCCTTATTATAGTGGCGATCAAGGTTTTTCTTTGGTTTTAGATTTAATTGAAGATGCATCTGCTGAGTTATTACTGCAGATTAAGGATCGCCTATGATTGAGGCTGGATCTTCAGAGTTTACAATACAAAAGTCTATAGATTTAAAACCTTTCAATAGCTTGGCTATTTCTGTTATTGCTCAGCACTTCTGTGGGGTTGAGAATATTACTCAACTTAAAATGGCACTTTCCTTTGCTAAAACCAACAATCTCAAGATTACCCCCATCGGTGGTGGTAGTAATCTTGTTTTGGCTGGGGATATTGATGGTTTAGTGATTCATATTGATCTAAAAGGCGTCTTTGCCGAAGCCATTTCTAAAACTCAGGTTGATATAAAGTTTGCCGCCGGTGAAAATTGGCATGCCATGGTCGGTTACTGCCTTGAAAACCAATGGTATGGCTTAGAAAATTTAGCCCTTATTCCCGGTAATATGGGCGCTGCACCGATTCAGAATATTGGTGCCTATGGGGTTGAGTTGTGTGATTTTTTGCAGTCTGTTGAAGTGATAAATTTGGCTACAGCTGAAGTGGAAACACTGTCTGCCAGAGACTGTCAATTTGGTTATAGAACCAGTGTATTTAAGCAATCAGCTAAAGATCGTTACATTATTTTAAGTGTGACCCTGCGCTTAAGCACTGTGGCCCAGGTTAATAGTGAATATCCATCTCTAAAGGCGATCCTCCAAAGTTCTGAGCCAACACCTAAGGATATTTATCAATCAGTTTGTAAAATTCGCCGTGACAAGCTTCCAGACCCTGCACAAATTCCAAATGTAGGTAGCTTCTTTAAAAACCCTATTATTGCTTCAGAAATTGCTGATGCTTTAGCGGTTGATTACCCAGAACTGCCTATTTATCCCCACACTGAATCAACCTCAAAAGTATCTGCCGCTTGGCTTATTGAGCACTGCGGCTTTAAGGGGTATCGCAAGGGTAATGTTGGGGTTCATCACAATCAGGCGTTAGTATTGGTTAATTATCAGGGTAACGGAGAGGATATATTGGTACTGGCTGACGAGATAATGTCTAAGGTATTTCAAAAATTTTCTGTGCGACTTGAATTAGAACCCCGAGTTTACGGCGTTCCTGATTAGGCTTGAATTATATGAGTTTATTTGATCATCAAATAATTCCCTTGCCGCTGGCGGATAATAACCAACAATCTGAACTCGTTTTTTGGCCTAATTGGCTCTCAAAACAACAGGCAGATTCTTTTTTAGAAACCTCAATCCAATCGATACCCTGGCGTCATGATCATATAAAAATGTTTGGTAAACAGGTACCAGTGCCTCGTTTGCAAAACTGGTTCGCTGATCACAGTAATACTTCATATACCTATTCTGGCATTTGTATGCAGGCGGTTAAATTCCCTCAATGGATGGCTGAATTGGCAGATTCAGTAGCAGAGCAAACCAATTATCCCTTTAATCGTGCATTGGTTAATTATTACCGTAATGGCAACGATAGTGTTGATTGGCATGCCGATGATGAACCGGAGTTGGGCGAAGATCCTATTATTGCGTCAATTAGCCTAGGTGTAGAACGTGTTTTTCAGCTACGACACAATTCAACGGGTGAAGTTGTGTCTTTACCCTTACCCCATGGCTCTTTACTATTAATGGGATCAAGAATTCAGCATTTTTATCAACATCGATTAGCCAAAGTAAAGAATATGCAGCAAGAGCGGGTCAATTTTACCTTTAGATATATGAATAATAATTTAGACAAGAGTTCATACCAATGAAACTGTCTTCGTTTGGTGAAAAGCTAACCAACGGCTCCGGTATTGTGGATTTAATGCAAGACCTTGGCTCTGCGCTCAATGAAAACCCCAATATGATTTTTATGGGTGGCGGTAATCCAGCCAGAATTCCTGAAATGGAAGCAGTTTTTAAGGCTCAATATAAAAAGCTAATAGAAAGCTCTGAACAGCTATATAGCACTGCGGGTGTCTATCAATCACCTCAGGGAGAGTTAGGCTTTAGGCGTGATATTGCCAGCATGTTAAAACAAGAGTACGGCTGGCAACTGAAGGAGTCGAATATCGCTGTTTCCAATGGCAGTCAGTCGGCTTTTTATATTTTATTTAATCTGTTAGCAGGGCAGATGCCGGACGGCAGTTTTAAATCTATTCATTTGCCATTGACCCCAGAATATATTGGCTACAATGATTTGGGTTTATCGGATAATTTCTTTACCGGCAGTAAACCTGAAATAGAGCTTATAGGCGATGATCAGTTTAAATATCATGTAAATTTTGATGATCTAAGCGTTGGTGAAGATACAGCGGCGCTTTGTGTTTCAAGGCCAACCAACCCCACTGCAAATATGTTAACTGATGACGAAATTAAGCATCTAGACAGCCTTGCAAAACAGGCTGATATACCGCTAATTATTGACGGCGCTTATGGCGTGCCATTTCCAAATATTAATTTTGTCGATGTAGAGCCCCACTGGAATAACAATACAGTATTGGTCTTAAGCCTATCTAAACTGGGTTTACCCGGTGTTAGAACAGGTATTGTGATCGCCAATGAACAAACGATTCAGGCCTTTAGCAGTGCCAATACGGTCATAAATTTAGCCAGTGGCAATATGGGTCCATCCTTAACCCGTGACTTATTTGCCTCTAACGCTATTATTGAACTTAGTAAGCAATATATACAGCCTTTTTATAAACAGCGTTCACAGCAAGTTATGGCATTATTTCAGCAGGCTATGACGGATATTCCATGCAGAACACACCTCTCGGAAGGGGCGATATTTTTATGGTTATGGTTCGAAGGGTTGCCAATAACCAGTGAAGTACTTTACCAGCGCTTAAAACAACGAGGAGTGTTGGTTGTGTCTGGACATCATTTCTTTGCCGGTATAGACGATCAATGGCCGCATCAGCACCAATGTATTAGGGTATCCTATGGTCAGGATTTCAGTCAGATTGAGCAAGGTATAAAAATAATAGCTGAAGAGGCAAAGTTGGCTTATCAGCAAGGGTAGGGTAAATAGGTGACAACGGCAAGATTGTCAAAGATTATTGATGTTCTAAATCAAAGGCAACCTGATTTAAAGGTTGTGACTGATTCAGTGCTTAAAGGGCGAAATTTGTCGGCGATTATTCGTACCTGTGACGCTGTGGGCGTGATGGAATTGCATTCGATTTCTGATCATGCATTTTTTGGCGCCCATACTGGCACTTCAGTAGGTGCTCACAAATGGGTAAAGACATTGTTGCGCAAAAAAATAACTGAGCCATTAGAAGATTTTAAACAGGCTGGGTACCAAATAGTGGCTGCCGATGTTTGCCCTAATAGTAAAGATTACCGAGAGATAGATTTTACTCAGCCAACCGTCTTGGTTTTAGGCGCTGAATTAGAGGGTATTAGTGATGCTGCTCAACCCTATATTGATTATAGTATTACCATCCCGATGATGGGCATGGTTGAATCTTTTAATGTCAGTGTGGCAGGGGCTATTATTCTATCTGAGGCACGTCGTCAAAGAGAACAGGCGGGTTTATATGATGGCTGTCGTTTAGATTCTGAGACTTTTAAAAAACTATTGTTTGAATGGATGCAGCCGGTTCTTGCTAAGTATTGCCAGAAACACCAATTAGACTATCCAGAACTTGATGATGAGGGCGATGTGGCCGACCCAAATTGGCATCAACAGGTAATGGGAAGTTAAGTTATAGATGCTTCAAGGGTATCGAGAATTAAGCGGATTTTATTCATTGATTCTTCATATTCGCTATCGACATTAGAGTCGGCAACAATTCCTCCTCCTCCCCAGCAATGAAGTTCTGAATTATCAGCAATAACTGTGCGTATCGCTATATTGGTATCCATTTGATTGGATGCACAGATATAGCCAATACTACCGCAGTAAATTGACCGTTGAATAGGCTCTAATTGATCGATAATTTCCATTGAACGTTTTTTAGGCGCACCGGTGATAGAGCCACCGGGAAAGCACCCCTGAAGCAGGTCTAAAGCAGAGCATTCAGGCTTTAGCTTGCCCGTTACAGTGCTTACAAGGTGATGAACATTGGGAAAACTCTCAAGATCAAATAATTTGGGTACTTTAATACTGCCTGCGACACAGGATTTGCCTAAATCATTGCGCAGTAAATCGACAATCATTAGGTTTTCAGCGCGGTCTTTATCGCTATTTAACAGTCTAATCGCGTTTTCTTGGTCTTCTTCAACGGTTTTGCCGCGAAGAACCGTTCCCTTGATAGGTTTGGTTTGAGCTTTAATTTCACCATGATCTGATTTAGCTTGAATAAAGCGCTCAGGCGATAGTGAGAGTATAGCCTGATCGTTCCATTGCCAAAAAGCAGAGTAGGGTGCTGGGTTAGCCTGTCTTAAGTCTAGATAGGCTTGCCATAAATCACCGCTATAGGGCGCCGAAAGATGCTGTGCATAATTAACCTGATAACAATCGCCCTCGGCAATATAGTCTTTTATTCTTCCTATATCCTGTTGGTATCTTTGTTTGCTTACGGTTGATGCAAAACACTTTGTAAGTTTGAAAGCTTGAGATTGACGGGCCGGAGCATTTGCCAGTCGACTTCGAATCAGTTCAATTAATGACTGTTCGCAGGTTGAATGAAAATACAATGTGGTTTTTCGAAGCTCATGATCAATAACCAAACTCCAAACATACAGCCCAAGGTGCATATCAGGTAATTGCGTAGCAGAGTCATTAGTGGATGAAACAGCTTCGACTTGGCGACCTAGATCATAGCCAAAGTAGCCAATTAAACCGCAGGTAAAAGGCACATCGCTCAAAGTTTCGATAGGCTGTATTTCACTAAGCAGCTTTGCTGAAATCTCAAATGGATCCTCTGTGCTTTCTGTTTCCTGATCCTCACATCGAATAATACTTTGCTGTCCCTTGGTCTCAATTATTGATTTTGGGCAGGCAGAAATAATATCAAAACGTCCCTGCAAGCTTCTTGGTTTTCCACTATCGAGCCAAATAGCTTCAGGAAGATCACGCAGGCATTCAAACAGCAGTTCGCTGTTTGCCTGATAGGGTACTTCTTCGCTGAGTATCTTAAACATAAAAAGATTGATTAATCAGAGACAAATTTGAGATAACACACTCTAGTGCTTGAGTTATTAATACGCAATATTTAATCGTTTAATTCAATGCTCATACACTTCTTTTATCAGAATAGTTAAAGCTAAATTAGGTCGATTTAACATTTTAAA
The DNA here is from genome assembly GCA_029248755.1 of Porticoccaceae bacterium. Lineage (GTDB taxonomy): Bacteria > Pseudomonadota > Gammaproteobacteria > Pseudomonadales > Porticoccaceae > HTCC2207. The sequence continues at coordinate 28,350 of JAQWIR010000035.1, read as the reverse complement.
TCGTAAGATCTTAAGTATTTATGAGCCTGCCACCGTTTATCATTAAGAAAATTAGTAAAAAAGGGTATAATGGCGGCTTACTTACAATTGCTTTGCCGTCAATTTGGCGTTCAAATCTATTTAAGGTTTTTTTATGAACCCTCAAGCATCCACCCCCACCGCGCTTTACGATCATCCCAAATACTGGGCTGAATGTTTATTGCCCGCCCCATTCTTGCCCATGTCCAGGGAAGAAATGGATCAACTGGGATGGGATAGTTGTGATGTCATTCTAGTTACTGGCGATGCCTATGTGGATCATCCAAGTTTTGGTATGGCAGTGATTGGCAGGGTGCTTGAAGCTCAAGGATTCAGGGTAGGCATTATTTCTCAGCCCGATTGGCGTGATGCTGAAAACTATAAAGTACTTGGCGAGCCCAATCTATATTTCGGGGTCACTGCCGGTAATATGGATTCAATGATTAATCGCTACACCGCTGATCGTCGTATGCGTCATGATGATGCCTATACGCCTCATGATGAGGGTGGCAAACGCCCAGATAGAGCAGTTACGGTTTACACTCAAAAATGTCGTGAGGCCTATTCACATATACCTGTAGTAATTGGTGGTATAGAGGCAAGTCTTAGACGCTTGGCCCACTATGATTACTGGTCTGAGTCGGTTAAGCGCTCAGTTCTTATTGATTCAACTGCTGATATGCTTTTATACGGTAATTCTGAGAGAGCCTTGGTTGATCTGACCCATCGTTTAGCCAATGGAGAATCAATAAAAGAAATTACTGACATGCGAGGCACTGCCTTTTTGCGCAAAAAAATACCTCAGGGTTGGCGTGAAATTGATTCGACCAGTGTCGATCAGATTGGTACTACCAAAAGAGCTAAAAATCCCTATGATGCGCCCCATCCCAGTAACTGTGATGATGCTAAAAAAATAAGAACGGAATCTGAAGCGCCCAAGATAGATAAGCAAGAAACGCAGATTGTCTCTCTAGTGCCAGACACTCAGGCGATTAAAACAGATCCCAATAGCACCTATATTCGCATGCCATCCTTTGAGCAGGTAGAAAATGATCCGGTGCTATATGCCCATTCAGATCGTATTTTTCATCGCGAGACAAATCCCGGCAACGCCAGGCCACTAGTTCAAAGTCAGGGTAGAAACGATATTTGGGTTAATCCACCGCCAATTCCTCTTGAAACCGAAGAGCTAGACTGGGTATTTGAACAACCCTACAAGCGTGTTCCACATCCAACCTATGGCGATGCTAAGATTCCGGCCTATGAGATGATTCGTTTTTCAGTCAATATTATGCGTGGCTGTTTTGGTGGCTGTACTTTTTGTTCGATTACTGAACATGAAGGACGAATTATTCAGAGTCGTTCAGAAAAGTCGATTCTCAATGAAGTAGAAAATATCCGTGATATGACGCCGGGCTTTACTGGCGTAATTTCTGATCTAGGTGGCCCGACCGCCAATATGTATCGCCTAAACTGTAAAGATAAAAAGATTGAAGAAACCTGTCGTAGACCATCATGTGTCTATCCTTCAATTTGCGTTAATCTTGAGACTGACCACAAGCATACCACCCAGTTGTATCGTAAAACGCGCAACTTAGACGGTATCAAAAAAGTCGTTGTAGCCTCTGGCCTGCGCTATGACTTGGCGGTTAAAGACCCGGAATACGTCAAAGAACTGGTGACTCATCATGTGGGTGGCTATCTTAAAATTGCCCCAGAGCACTCGGAAGAAGGCCCGCTCTCTAAAATGATGAAACCGGGTATGGGCAGCTATTATGAATTTAAAGAAATGTTTGAACGTTTCTCTAAAGAAGCCGGTAAAAAGCAGTATTTAATACCGTACTTTATTTCTGCTCATCCAGGTTCCACTAACAAGGATATGATGCATTTGTCGCTGTGGTTAAAGCAGAACAAATTTAGGGTGGATCAGGTGCAGAATTTCTATCCATCGCCCATGGCATCGGCAACCACCATGTACTTTACTGGGAAAAACCCGTTAAAGCCCCTTAAGCGTAACGCAGATGACCCTATCTTTAGCGCCAAAAGTAAAGAGCAGCGTACGCTGCATAAAGCATTCTTGCGCTACCATGACCCAGAAAACTGGCCCATGTTACGCAAGGCATTACGTCGTATGGGTAAGGCTGAGTTAATTGGTCATGGTGATGATTGTTTAGTGCCGGGAGAGTCTAGACGGGAAAAAGAAATACAAAAACGTGAGTCCCGCAGGGTAAAGCAAAAGCCTAAGGCGAGGGGAGCGCTTAACAAGCGCCGCAGCCGTTGATTCTAGCCGGGAAATAAGCGTGATATTAGCGTAGGTATCGCGGTTTCAACCCTTAAAATACGTGGTCCAATGGTTACGGCTTCAACACCCACTTCTTTCATTTTTTCAATTTCATAGGGAATAAATCCGCCCTCAGGCCCAACTACTAGAGTGGTTGGCTTTTGTATATCAATAGGGCAGTTGTGTGTTCCACTGGGGTGAGCCACCAAAGCCTTAGTATTTTTAATTAAATCACCCAATTCATCTTCAACAAACGGCTTAAACAGTTTGCGCAAATAAACCTTTGGTAAAATTGTATCCCGCGACTGTTCCAACCCCAAAATCAACTCATTTTGTATAGCCTCATCAGAAAGAAACGGCGTCTGCCAAAAACTTTTTTCCACTCGCTTGGAATTTATAAGATAGATTTCTTTAACCCCAAGTGAGCTTATTGATTGCAAGCAACGTCGCAACATCTTAGGTCTAGGCATGGCCATAATAAGCTTAAGAGGAATTGCCGCAGGAGCAGGGGTGTCTAGGTTAATATCCAAAACCGCATGCTTAGTATTAATGGATTTAATAAGGCCAACTCCCATTAAGCCATTAACTTCACCCGCGCGCACCGATGCTCCTTCATCTACCTGATGAACGCTATTAAGATGCTCTAATTGACGGCCCGTTACAGTAGCTTCGGTACCATTAATTTGGCTAGATTTTAGGAGTAGTAAATTCATTTAGAAATTGTAACGGATTTAAAGCCATAGGGTTAATAAACTACAAGAAACAAACAGTGTTTAATGGAATTTGTTTGATGTAAGAATATAATAAGAGTAAGTCTCGTTCGATTAACAGGATAAATCCGTCGCCTCCTAAGCGACTGCTGGGGGTTCGAGTCCCTCACGAGACGCCATTTCTCAATGATTAAAGATTTAAATTAAAAAAGGCTCCTCTAGGAGCCTTTTTTAATGAATATTGAAGCAAATTGGTATGAGTTTATGTATTAATCCTTTTGCTTTTTCTTGGGCATATGTTTATTTAAATGCTGTTTAATAGCAGTCCTTGTTTTTCTAGTAGCACTGATACCAATTGCGCCATGCGTTAAATTTTCATCTTCTATTGCAAATAAGTGTCTTAGCAATATTAATCCATCAGTGAGTGCATCTACATTACCGTCATTATCAATATCAGCTATTTGCATCGACTTTTGTATTCTTTCCTCAACTTGAGGTGCAGACATGACTGAGTTAGCTGCCATAACATTATCTGCCATAGAATCGCCACGAAGACCAAAGGAATAACGCATCATAATTAAACCATCGGTTAGGGCGTCGGCATCTCCATTACCATCAAAATCCCATGTAGATTCTGTCTCAGTAAGTTCAAGATTTAGGTTAACTGTTTCAAATTCATAGCCAGTCGACGTGGTTATATCTGAAAAGTTAATTTGCGTTGAATTTACGCTATTAAGATCAACAGAAGCCGAAACACCGAAGGTAATATTCATTAATACAGAGGGTAACTCCGTATTAGGCCAGTTATTAAACAATGATGCCCAGCCAAATGAAATAAAGCTATCGGTCTGTGGATCATTATCAAAATCATCCACATCATTTATTGGGCCTTCGCCATTGACGATGTTATCTTGCTGTAGAACATTACTTACGGCATTAAATGTTAGTACAGTGCTATCAAAATGGATACGCAAGCCTATACCTGACAGCTGATTATTGTTGGTGCTAGCATCATAGGTCACTTCAATTTGAGCTATATCACCTAAAAGCCCAGTAGGTTGATTAGAAACAGTGATTCTTTGGACTGGTTTTGTTGTTTCATTGCTGGTGTCGTCTGATCCGTCGGTATCAGAGCCATCAGTATTAGAACCGTCTGTATCAGAGCCGTCAGTATCTGAATCATCGGTATTAGAGCCGTCTGTATCTGAACCATCGGTATTAGACCCGTCTGTATCTGAATCATCGCTATCAGAACCGTCTGTATCTGAACCATCGGTATTAGAGCCGTCTGTATCAGAACCGTCGGTATCCCCGTCATCAAGATCATTGGATTCTTGGTCACAGGAGGGTATGTCGTTTCCGATCACTATTTCACCAATACTAACGGGGATGTCACGTTCCGTTATAAACATATATAACGCTTTGTAGACGGAGCGTTTATTAGACGATATATCAACTGAGTAAGTAGCACATTCGCCGCTGACTAAGATACTATCTGTCTTAATATTTTTATGGCGCTTGAATTTAGATTTTAACCAAAAAGTAATATTTGCTGGCTGTTCTGAAGTAGCAGTGAAGTGAATTTGACCGCCATCTTCAAAATTTAAGGGGAAATAGTCATGAAATCTTCCGCGAAATCCAGACTTATCATTTGCGGTTGAGGGAATTACATAAGAAGATAAACCTTCATCATAGGTTGCACCACCAAATGCTTTAGTAAGCTGAATTGAAATAGAACCGTCAAAATTATCATCATTATCTTCATGATGATCATCATCTTCATAATCCCACTCATAGGCGTGCCAGTCTTTGCCAATATCTTCTATCACCAATCTATATGAACGGATAAAATCGAAAAAATTTCTTAATCTCTTTTTGAAACCTTTTGGTATATCGGAATAGATATGATCAGCTTCTGCATAGTAATCATCCCATGTTTCGGCACCCTGATGTTTTTCAGATAAAGATAACATCTCATTATCATTGTAATAGATATCTTCTTTTTCTGAGTCATACTCAATTTCATCATAAGGATCATAAAAGTCATAATCTTTATATTGGTATGCGCTGTTGGCAAATGAAGTCGTACCTAGCATTACTGCCAAGGCTAAATATATTTTAAGCGTATAGCCTAATTTTTTTATTAAAGACATAAGAACACTTCCTATTGGGGTCGAAGAGCCGTATTTTTTATCATATCTGTACTTATATCATACAAAATTGTATCAAAGTTATAGTTTATTAATATGTTACCAATGAGACATATTAGCGTTAGCCTTTCAGGTCAGTCAAAACAAGCTGTGTTAAAAAATGCTTGTTTGGGTAAATCTTTCGAGTATGAATTGTGCTATTCGGACGACATGATATGTTCATTAAACTATATTGTCACAAACACTGCTTACACGACCAAAAGGTCACAAATTAAGCTTTAATATAGCTTTTAAGCATTTTTAAAGTCAACCAAATGCATTAATATACTAATATAAAAGTATTAAAAGGTTTTTGTATGCTTCGATTAATCCCTATTGGACTTTTTGGTTTATACCTAATAAGTCTTAGTAGTTTTGCCAATAACAGTCATTCGAGCTGGGATTTTGATCGTGATGGAAACGCTGATGCGTTAACTGATGGCTTGTTGATGCTTAGATATACTTTCGAGTTAAGAGGAGAAAGCCTAGTAAACGGTGCTTTATCGAATGACTCAATAATGACTGCTTCGCAGGTTGAATCAGAAATAGCCTCAGCTAGCAATATTACCGACATTGATGCTGACGGACAGACTGATGCCTTAACTGATGGCTTACTTCTTCTTCGTTATCTATTTGGGCTCACAAATGAGCTTCTTATCAGCGGCGCTACTGCAACTTCAGCCTCAAGAAGTTCAGCTGAAGAAGTTAGTCAATATCTAGCTGATTTTATGCCCAATACTAATGCCGCTGACAATGATTCTGATATAGATAGCAACGATGATGTTTCTAATCCCACTGACACAGATCAAAATTCTTCTGACGATGAACTCGTTCAAACTGGGCCTGATTCAGACTACTGTGCAACTACGGCTTACCATTTGAAAATGCAAGCAGAGTCAGCAACGGCCATTGATTTAACAATTGAAAATATAAACGACAATAGCCTTCGAGTAGCTATAACTGCCAGCGATAGTGATCCAGTTGATTTTCTATTAGTAGAAAGCTCCACTGGTGCAAGTATTGCTGACGATCCATCAAGCGATAACGAGACTATAGGTAAAATTCTTACATGGTCTGGATCTATGCCAGCCAATGAGTCTCTTAATATTCTTTGGAGTAAACTCAGCACGGGTGGAAATTGGATTTTAAGAAATATTTCTGTGCCTACTAATGCAGTTTGTAATGAATCTAATTCAAATGCTGGTGATAGTGACAGTAATAGTAATAGTGATAGTGATAGTAGCTCTGATTTAAATGATAACCCTGATGATCAAGCTAATGATGATCAGCTTGATCAAAACAATGAAGTTGAGCCAATCATAGTTGAGCCATCAGATGAAATTTCTTCGGCAAATGGTTTGCTAGTGGGTGGCGCAAATTCTGATAAGCCACAATTTGTTGTTTATGTTTTTGATAGCGATCCAATTTCTGGAGGTGTAAGCAATTGCTATGATGGTTGTGCTTCTGCTTGGCCGCCTGTCTATGTTAATGATGATTCAGCTTCAGGTATTTCAAATCTTGGTTCAATAGATAGAGATGATGGAACAAAACAAGTGACCTATCAGGGTCGACCCCTTTATTTCTATGCCGGTGATCAAGCACCTGACGAAAGAGCGGGCGACAATGTTAGCGGGTGGCATTCAATTGAATATGGCAATATTGGCCAAATAAATAAGCTATATAACGATAGTACAGAACTTGAGCCTATTGTTTCTTTTATCAGAGATGATGGAGCTGTAGTAACGCGCTTGGCAGATAGAGGTAGAGACAGACATGCCAAAGATTCTGGGTTTCAAGACCACTACGATCACTATCTTGCCCATTATTGGGAGTATAGAACCATGCGCATTCAGCTTGAGGACTATGTGCCAAATGGTCAAAGTCTTATTAAAGTGACTTGGATTACCGAAGCTAAGTTAGGCGCCAAAGAATTTAGAGTATGGTATTCAGGCGCATCAACAACCGGTCAGTTTTGGTTTAATCCACAGCCAATAGGCCAACAGGCTAATCCCAATGAGCCCGGTGTTGGCTACCACGGGTCCGGTACATGGGACGATAACTTTGTTAAAACCAGCTCCGAGGGTGGTCAGCATAAATATACTCTAAGCATTGTCAGTCGGTGGCAGTTGGGCGGTCAGATACAGGAGACACTTCAAACAGGTATGAATATGGAGTTTGAGGCCAGTATGTTTCTACTTAATCCTCCGGCTGGATCTCGTAAAAATTACTATGGCACTAGTTTTGTTTACGTAATAGGCGAGCAGGGGATCCATCCCTTTGAATGGCAAACTGCTCAGCAAGATGGCACACCCATCCCATCAAAAGGTTTGAGTGGCGGTAAAACCACATTAGGTTATAACTACACCAATGAACCTGCAGGTCGCTTTATGCAAATGGCGACCAATATGAGCCCAGGTAACGCACAGCCATTTGTCAGAGGGCGTCGGCTTCACCATACAAGTTTTGTTGATGGTGTTCATGGTGAACGTCATGATAATCCAGCTTGGACAGAACAGGCAGGAAAAGCGGGTAATCGTTATATAGGTGAATCTTGCGCTTCATGCCATGTCAGAAATGGTAAGGCTTTGGTAGCGGATGTTGGCGAAGAGCTTGAAAAATGGGTATTTAGAGTAGGCAATGAAAATGGTGAGCCCCTCAGCTCAATAGGCCGAGTCTTGCAGCCAGAAAAATTAGGCTCAGGTACTTCTGAGGGCACTGTAAAATTGGGTCAATGGACAGAACTTGATAACGGTTTGCGTTCTCCAAATTATCAATTTTCTATTGGTACGCCACCACAATTTTCTGCTCGAATTGCCCCTCAAATTGTTGGTATGGGGCTTCTAGAGGCTATTGATGAGTCAACAATTCTAGCTTGGGTTGATGAAACCGATGAAAACCAAGATGGTATTTCAGGTCATGCTTCACTGGTTGAAGACCCAGTTAGTGGTGTTACAAGATTGGGGCGCTTTGGCTACAAAGCGGGTACTTTTAGCGTCAAAAACCAAATTGAATCAGCCTTAAACACAGATATGGGTGTTATGACATCAGCCTTACCCAATCCAGATTGTGGTAGTGAGCAATCAAATTGTGGAAATTCTGGCGCTGAGTTAGCTGATAACCACATTCAAGACATAGTTAAATATATCTCACTATTGGGCGTAGGTGCACGACGTAACTACAATAATCAAACAGGTGAAACTCTATTTGAAGAAATAGGTTGTGCTGGCTGTCATAGGCCATCTATTGTGACAGGTGACTTCCACCCACTAGCAGAGCTTCGAGGTCAAACAATTTATCCATATACAGATTTACTACTACATGATATGGGCCCTGGATTAGCGGATAATCTTGCCGAAGGAAATGCCAGCGGTTCCGAATGGAGAACAGCGCCATTATGGGGTCTAGGTCTGGTTAAAAACGTAATGTTAGGTGATGCAAAAGGCAATGACTTAATATCTGAATCAAGAGATTCCAATGATATAAATCGTATCGGTTATTTACATGATGGTCGTGCACGTTCCATTGACGAGGCTATTCGTTGGCATGGTGGCGAAGCGTTGGATTCTAAAGATGCATATCAAGCGCTTTCATCGAGTCAAAAAGATCAAGTTATTGACTTTTTAGAGAGTTTGTAGCTTTATAGGACAAACATAATAAATATCTGTTATAGGGCTTTAATCCTATTAACCCCGTATTAAAAAATAGACACATCTTGAAATATATTTAAGAAAGCTTATTGTGTGAGGGAATAAGAATGTCAGTCATGAATTTTGAAATAGAAAAACAGAGTATTCAAAGCCATTTAAATAATAAAACTCTTAATTTTGTAAAAATAGTTACTCTATTTGTTTCTATTTTAGTCAGTGGATTTGCTTATTCTAATGTCACTGTGACTTTCCAGGTTGATATGTCAGCGGTAGATACAATCAATACCGATGGCGTATATGTAGCCGGAGGCAGCCTTGGCCAAGAGGGTCATCTTTTATCAAACAGTGGCAACAATATATATTCTGTGACACTTATACTATCATCCAATACCACATATCTTTATAAATTTCGTAATCAGCCATCCTATGGTACTTGGGATGGTTTTGAGGATTCAGCAGGATTAATTGCAGGTAACTGTGTTACAGGTGATTACAGTGATCGCTATGTTGATGTTGGTAGTGCCAATATGGTGTTGGACGTTGTGGCCTATGGCAGCTGTCCATCAGGCTCCTCAGACCCCTCTTCTGGAACTGGGTCTAGTGGTGTAGCATCATGGGCAGCATTTGGTGGAGCCACCATTACTGAGTCGACACTTGAATTTCCTTCAGGCGCTGAAAGCTGGTCTGGTTATGCAAATATTAATGATGATATATATCCCTTAAGTTTTCCTGATGGTGGAGTTATTAGCTTCACTGCATCGTCTAATAGTGCAATTGGTGTTCGTTTTCGCTTTGAAAAACTTCCTTTTCCAGATGTAGATCCAGCATTTGATACTTCCTCAGTTACTGTAAGTGGTTCTACAGAAACTACATATTCAATTGCTATTCCATCGGGCTCTAATAATAGTTATGAATCATTGATCCTGTATTTAACCAATCGTGATATACCTGTAACTATAAAAAATGTTCAAGTATCGAGAAATAATAATCAGATCGGTTGTAGTTCATCGTCACAAAACAATAGTGTTATAAAAGTTGAAGCAGAGTGTTTCAGCCTTGAAAATGGTATTCAAATCGAAGATACCACTGATACGGGTGGTGGGCAAAATATAGGCTATATTGATGCATTTGACTCAATGACATATGTTGTAAATGTGCCCTCAACCTCTAATTATATCTTTAACTATCGAACAGCCAGCCAGAATGGTAGTAGTCTAGGTTTTAGGGTATTCGTTGATAATCAATATGCAGACGTATTTGCAATTCCTTCTTCGGGTGGCTGGCAAAATTGGCAATCACAACAAGGACGCGTTGTTGCACTTACTTCGGGTACTCATATTATAAGATTTGATGCTGCTTCGGCAGGTATGAATCTAAACTGGTTTAGTCTAACTCAAACCAATGCAGTGGCTGATGAACCACCAATTAATGGCAATGATATAGACGTTGATGGTGTCCCTATTGACTCAACTAAGTGGTTTCATCAAACATTATTGCCTAAGGACACCAATGGAGATGGTAGTGCTGATAGTTGGTTCAATGATGAACTGCAGCACTATACAGACCGCACCGAAAATTCATATGTAAGTGACGGCACACTTAAAATTGTTGCTAGAAGCGAGGCTTATACAAATCAGGATGTTACTAAGCAATATACATCAGCTCGTCTTAATTCTAAATTTGCCTTTCAATATGGTGTTGTAGAATTTAGGGCGAAAATGCCAGTTGGAGCTGGTACATGGCCTGCAGTATGGATGCTGGGTAAAAGTATCAGTGAAACAGGCACCTATTGGGCCTCACAGGGCTATGGTACAACAAGCTGGCCCGCTGTTGGTGAGATAGATATCCTAGAACATTGGGGAAGTAACCCTGGCTATGCTCAGAGTGCAATGCATACCACCTCAAGTTATGGTGGGACTATTAACCATGGTGGACGAAGTATTTCTAATATTTCGTCAGAATTTCATACTTACAGCATGGATTGGAATGCCAGTAGAATTATTTTCAAAATTGACGGAATAGAGCATTACCGTTACAACCCATCTGTAAAAAATGCAGATACATGGCCTTATGATTCAGAATTCTTTCTCTTACTTAACGTAGCGATTGAACCGAATATAGTTAGTGGGTTTACCCAAAGCCAAATGGAAGTTGATTACATTCGCGTCTATGAATCAGGGTCAAATGATCTTGTGTGGTCAGATGAATTTAACAGTGTTGTCGATAGTGATGGCGATGGTGTGCTAGATGATGACGATGCCTTCCCAGATGATTCCAGTGAATCAGTGGATACTGATGGAGATGGGATTGGTGATAATGAAGATGTTTTTCCAAATAATTCAAACGAAACTACTGATACAGACGGTGACGGAGTAGGCGATAACTCTGATGTTTTTCCAGATGATGCCAGCGAATCGGTTGATACTGATGCTGATGGTGTAGGCGATAACTCTGATGTATTTCCAGATAATGATCAGGAATGGTTAGATACGGATGGAGATGGTACTGGAGATAATTCCGATATGGCGCCTCTTGATCCAAGTTTTACCACTAGATCTCAGATAGTGAGTATTTTAAATACACCCACGTTATCTCCAGGTAAACAATTTACCCTAGACGTTAACTATGAGGTATCAACTAATAATAACAAACTTACTGGGCTTGGTTTAAGAATTCATTTTGATAGTACAAAGCTCAGCTTTACTCAGGTCAGTGAGTATATTGAAAAAGACAATATTTTCAGTGGTTCAATGGTTGAACTTGATGTTGATAATTTCGATAATAATCAAAGCACTGATAGCTATGTATCCCTTGCATGGGCTTCTGTTAATGGCGATTGGCCAAATCAAGCGCTACCCGCTAATTTATTTAGTATTGATTTTGCTGTTGCGGCTAATGTAGCCCAACAATTTACAGAATATACAACCATTGGTTTTTCTAAATCTAGTAATTCTGAAGGATTTGTTTTCGCAGGTGATGATTATCAATTAATAATTTCTCCGGCGAATTGGGATTTCGACAAAAATGGTACCGCAGATGCGCTATCAGATGGACTTATGATGTTGCGTCATGCCTTTGGCTTAAGAGGTGAATTCTTAGTTAATGGTGCAGTTGCGCAAAATTCACCATTAACCAATGAGGAAGTTGAGCAGTCAATTAATTCATCGATGGTCATTGCTGATATTGACAATAATGGACAAGTTGATGCATTGACTGATGGCTTGCTACTTCTTCGCTACTTATTTGGTATTACCGGAAGCGCGTTAATCGATGGTGCAATTGGTCAGGGTTCAACAAGATCAACTCACTCTGATGTACAGCAATATATACAAGATCATATGCCTGGGCAAAATACAGAGGCACCAGACAATACAGCCCCTGAAATTACCTTAAATGGAGATGCAGCCGTAGGCTTAGCAATTGGTGATAATTATGTCGAGCTAGGAGCAGTTGCAAATGATGCAACTGATGGCGATGTAAATGTAATTATTACAGGATCAATTGGCACAACCCTTGGCTCTTATACCTTAACTTACACTGCCATTGATTCCGCAGGCAATTCCTCTTCAGTTTCTAGGACTATAACTGTTGATCAGGCACCAAATATGGGTAGTTTTAAGTTCTTAAGGTCTAACAATCCAGATCTTATAAATGATGTAATACTTGATATTAATACCAATACAATAACTGGTCGAATACCTGTAAATACATCAGTAAAACAACTTATTGCATCCTTTGAACATGATGGTACTAACATTTCTGTCTTCACAACTGATCAGGAAAATAGCTCGACGGTAAATGATTTTACTCAGCCAGTGGTCTACAAGATTTCAAAACCTTCAGGGGTCAGTAAATCTTATTCCGTAGATGTTACTAAATTTACGGGTCTGCCAATTGTAAATATCACCACTGAAAATTTCGTATCAATTGACTCAAAAGAAAATTATGTCAACGGTACAGTGTCAGTCGATGGCGGGCGCTATATTTCAGATATGGATAGCACCGCAATAGAAATAAGGGGACGTGGAAATTCAACCTGGGGCATTCATCCCAAAAAGCCCTATCAAATGAAATTTGCATCAAAAGAAGAATTTCTAGATATGCCTGAAGATAAGAAATGGATTTTCTTAGCGGAGTATTCTGATAAAACTCTAGTTCGCAATACTACAGCCTTTGAAATGGGGTATATCAGTAATTTAGATTGGACGCCAAAAAGCGAATATGCGGAGGTGTATATTAACAATGACTATCAAGGTACCTATAACATAACTCAAAAAGTTGAAGAGACTAATAGGCGCGTAGCCATTACAAATGATGGTTATTTACTAGAAATAGATCAGCTACACAGGCTGGATGATGACGATGTATATTTTTCAACTAATTCTTTTAATGTCATAGCTATCAAAGAGCCGAGTATTGATCTAATAGATGAGACAGGGTTATCGTTTACACAGGATCCACGTTACACCTACATAAATAGCTTTGTTAACCAGTTTGAAGACGCTCTGTTTGGAAGTAATTTTGCAAGCACAGTATCCGGCTACGCGGCATATATCGATGTAGACAGCTTTGTTGATTGGTATTTGATTAACGAAATTATTAAAAATCAAGATGCACGTTGGTATTCAAGTATCTTCTTCCATCTTATACCCGGTGAAAAGATAAAAATGGGGCCATTATGGGATCATGATCTTGGTTTTGGTAACGTTGATTATGATGACACAGAATATACTTATGGTTGGTGGATTAAACAGAATCCATGGATTGGTAGACTTTTACAAGATCCTAATTTTGTTACCAAAGTAAGAGAAAGATTTAATTTCTTTAGAGACAATCAGCAATTTATTCTTGAAAAAATTGATTTCCATGCAGATAGACTTCAATGGTCACAGCAGGAAAATGACAATAAATGGCAAACACTAGGTCAGTATGTATGGCCAAATCCAGTTTTCTATGAAACTTATCAAGAAGAGGTAGACCACTTAAAACAATGGTATCAAGACAGAATGGATTGGCTTGAAAGCGCCATTAACTCACTTAACGGAGATTCTCAACCGCCTGCAGATAATGTCTCTGTGACCTTTCAGGTTGACATGAATTTGGTAGATACCAATACTGAGGGTGTCTATCTAGCAGGAGGTGATCTGGGCCAAACCGGTTTCCTAATGACTGATAATGGAAGCGACGTTTGGTCCATTACAATTCCGTTGCAAGCTAATGCGTCTTATATGTATAAGTTCCGCAACCAACCTTCATATGGCACATGGGATGGTTTTGAAAGTGGCGTTGGTTTATATTTTGGTGGTTGTAGTACCGGGACCTGGGATGACCGCTTTATTGATGTAGGTAATTCAGATATTGTAATTGGTCTTGTCGCTTATGGTAGCTGCACAGAAAACCCTTTTTAAGACTTATGGTAAAGATAAGTTCTTTAGCAGAGTTTAAATTTAGCTATAATCAGTAATGAAATTAACATTAAATACCGTTACAAAACGTATTGAGTTAAAACCATAGGATAGTGTTATGTCTAATCACAAAGCGTTGAATATGTTTGGTCGTTCAGGTAACCCCTCACTAAATGACCAAACCTTTTCGAATAGTACAAAAGATGCAACCTTTAGCGCCCAATCGCCAGCATCAACAATGACCCTAGAGGGCACAGTTAATAAAACAGGCATATTGCTTGTGCTTGTGGTTATTTCGGCCTTTTACACATGGTCAGAGTTCTTCGCTACAGGCAATCCAGCCAGCGTAATGCCTCTCGCTATAGGTGGCGCTGTTGTTGGCTTTATACTAGCCCTAGTCACCATCTTTAAAAAGCAATGGTCCGGAACAACAGCACCTCTATACGCCATAGCCGAGGGTCTGTTTCTTGGTGCTATATCCGCCATCTTTGAAGCACAATATCCAGGGATTGTTATACAGGCAGTAGGGCTAACCCTAGGCACATTGGCATCATTACTATTTCTATACAAAACAGGGATCATAAAGCCCACAGAAAACTTCCGCCTAATGGTCACCTCAGCCACTATGGGCATAGCTATGCTCTATCTGGTCAGTATGCTAATGAATATCTTTGGCTCAGGCGGTATTGGCTTTATTCATTCCAATGGCTTGTTTGGAATCGGCTTTAGCCTATTTGTTGTCGGTATAGCGGCATTAAATCTAGTGCTTGATTTTGATTTTATAGAACAGGGCTCCGAAATGGGTGCACCCAAATATATGGAATGGTTCGGCGCATTCTCGCTAATGGTAACCCTAATATGGCTATATCTTGAAATGCTGCGCCTTCTCGCCAAGCTGAGAAGCCGCTAATGGATGCCAATACCCTAATATTTGGCAGTATTTCACTAATATCCTTAGCCATATTTTTCTACTTAGGCCGCTTTAGAGCCTCATCAAAACAAAGAAACCGAGAAGACCGGATAGACTGGTCTTCTCGCAAGTTTTCCCTATGGAAAATATTCCTCTACAGTCTAGTAGCGGTAGGCGGCATAGTTCTGCTGACACAGTTTGTCTAGATTGAAACATAGTTCATAAATAATAAATTTCAGTAAAAACACCCTTAATAAAACCATCTCTAAGCCTTATTCACTCTAAAAACCAGTTTTTTTCGTGAACTGTGTCACAAGTTTGAATAATTTTTTCAATAACAGCCTAAATAACTACTAGCATTGATACAAAGGCGTGTTGTTGTTTCATTTGATTACCTCTTAATTGGGTAGTTATTGTTGGTAGAAGTTCTTTTGTATATCACTCCTAAATTTAACTAATATAAGGAGGTATCCCAATGGATATACCAAAGATTTTAAAACTTATAGCTATAAGTCTAAGTATTGTTATAGGCCTAAGCGCCTGTAAACAATCAACCTCAGAACCCAAAGAAACCGCTTATCAAAAACGTAACCAAACACTAGCACTTGAAACTGAACCCGCATCCTTTAGAAAATATGCGCTGGTTTCCAGTGGCGATATTAATGTACAAAATAACTTTGCCACCGATGGCCCTCTGGCCGATGTGCATAGTAATGGGGCTATTAATGCCCGAAGTCTATCGCTCGATATATCTGGCAGAGTTACTGCTGCTAATAACCCTGATGGCTCCATTGTTCGCTCATTTAACTATGACAGTCCATTAGATGAGAAAGAAGGTAAATATGTACAAATAAGAGCCTTAAAGGTCAGTGAATACCTTAATACCAACAACCTTGATGAATACTATCTGCTGAGCGCTGACGGTAAAGCTCTCTATAAACAACAGGGTTTAAAAGATACCGACATAGCCAACAGCGATATAGAATTTTCATACGAAAATAACACATGGACGCTTACCACCAACCAAGCCACCTTAAATGCGCCCTTAGTGGTTGAAGCTAGCCTTTCTATTCAAGCTGCTAATTTATTTATTGCTGGTACCTTGATGGTTAAGGGTGATTTAGATGCGCGGGGTGAGCTTAATATCAATACTGGCACCCCCTTCGAAAAAGCCCTAATAGTCGATAGAAATATTAGCGTTGAAAAGCTAGTTACCATTGGTCGGCTGCATGGCAGTGGGTCATTTACCTCTTATGGCGAAGTTAATATTTTAGGTAATGCCGAAATCGATGGTGATGTGAATTTATATGGCGATGCCAAAATCAACTTTCTTGATAATATCTTCAAAGCAGCGCTTTACGAAGCCCAAGAACAGGCCGGTGAAGAAAGTATTTCAATGACGCTGGTCCACTCCCAGTTATTCTCAGATGTAAAAGGCAAAAACAGTGTGGTGCTTTTCACCTTTGTAGAGGGTGACTATATTCTTAACGAGAATATACTTAATGCGTTAATAGAAAATGACCAAATAGATGACTTTAAATTTAAGTCCTACCTCTATGGTGCCAGTATCGACTATGGCGCACAGCTGCAAAAATTTGATGGCCTAAGCCCTTACTTTGCCAACAAACAAGCGATAATTAAAAAACTCGCTGATCAGGGTTATAGCGGCATTAAAATCAGCGAAAGCCTAGATATAGCACCCTCTAACTTGTATCACAGCTTTAAAGATCAACATGGCAATCTGCTTGGTACCTATCAGGTTTACTCCCTTGCTAATTCATTTAATCAAGAAAACCCAATAATGCTCACCCAAGAGGGCAGAGCGGGTGCTATTTATGAAATAGATAACAAAGCAGAGATAGAACAGCAACGCGAAGAACAGGCAAAAGAACAATTTGCACTCGCCAAACAGGAAGTTATTGCCAGTGACGACTATGATAAAGAGACAAAAGAACAAGTTTTAACCGAAATGAACGACAGTATAGAAGCTGAACAATCAGTAGATAAAGTTGCTCTTGAACAAGAAGCCACCGAAGACAGGGTCAATGAATGGGTCGAATATAAAGACCTAGCGACTGAAAACAAGCAAGTAGAAGTCGCAGAAATAGCCATTGAAAGCAAGGGTCAAACTAGGGGTTGGTTTAAAAAATTAAGACGCAAAATCAAAAAGTTCTTTAAGAAAGTTACTTTTAGGGATTGTAAAAAGAAATATGAAAAAAGGCGGATTAAGGGGGTTAAAAGCGATAAGGCTTATTACAAAGGAGATGATTGGTATAGGGATATATCAATCTATAACAATGTTGAGTATTGCGTAGTGGCAAGTGTCGCTATGATTCTGAATTATCACCACCACATTATAAAAGGGAAAAAGGAATTTTATACAGCGAATGTTAAGAACATAGCACCATATAAAACCGAACAACAAATACAAGCGGCTAAAAGTGATAGATATAGTCAATTCAACCCACTTGCTATAGCTGTAGCTAAAAGAACAAAAACAACGGAAAAAGGTGGTACTCATATAAGGCAATTTTTCTGGCGGTTACCGCGCGTTACCAAAGATTTTATTCGCGAAAAGGGCATGAGAGGTTTTGCCTACACTTGGTATTCGTCGCCTTGGAATAGGGCTTACCAACACAGGATAATTTCGCACTACGTCAGAAGAAATCAACCCGTTATGTTTGGTGCCATGAAAGTCACTAGGGTATCTAGCCAGAAGGAAAAATTAGGCTGGCACACAATGCCGGTTATTGGGTACAAGCGGCAAAAATACAGTGGCTCATGCTGGAAAAAAGCATTGCCTGATAGGCGGTGGTTGTTAGTAGATACATTGTATAACCACAGGGGCTACATACGTTTTGATTCAAGATCTAATTATATGAGATTTGGGTTGGTGACCTTTGTTAAAGTTTATTAAATTAATACCAATCATTTTTTTGGCAGTCCTAGTGACTGCCTGTTGCTGTTCGGCACCTGAGCGTTATGAAATTCATATTGACGGGTTATATACAGACAAATCAGGAAATTTAACCCTAGTTTACAGATTAGATTACACGGTAAATAAGAATGGTATTCAAAAGTTTGCTAAGTTAAATACAGATACTTATAAATGGGAAACGACCCAAGTTGCAAAAAATGTGATAGCTAATGAAGAGATAACCACAGTTAAGGATAAAACCATTGTTAAGAACGGGAACGGTGCTGTTTTGTTTGAACAGCCTATTCCCAGTATCTCTGATATTGAAAGCCAAACTGATATTTTATTACCCAACCCACAGGTTTATTACGAATACTTTAAATCAGGCAAGAATTATCCTTGGGATAGAAAAACAATCATTATTAATGTCGGAATTAACAAAAAAGTTGATGATTATTATTATGATTATTATGGTTTTTCCAATATTCAAAGTTTTCTCGCTGAATATGATGAAATAAATAGTCTGTGGAATATTAAGTATTTAAAAGAAATAGCTGCTGAAAGAGAGCGCTACAATGATGGCTCAAATGTTTTAGGCACTATACAACAGCTGTTTTTCAACTCTGATATTTCTCTCTGTCATCGTCAAGTATCTGATGATGAAATTTTTTATATTTACGATAATTCACTCAAATGCTTGGTTAAGTATGATGATGGTGAGGTTTCGCTGCAAAAACTTTACGGTGAAATCATGCCCACTGAGTATAGCAGTACTATTAAAAAAATATACGACTCTGCTAAGGGTTTCCTCAGAGTATATTTTGATAAAAACCAAATCTATACGCCTTCTACAACAACACCGACGAGGCCAAGGGCAAATACTTCTACTTTGAAATGTATAAACCCGACAACCCAACAGTAGCCCAACACAAGCAAAAGATTTATTGGGACTAAGTAATGGTTAATGTTGATAAAGCTACAGTATCTGGATGGGGTACAGTTAGAACTCACACAATGCCGGTTATTGGGTACAAGCGGCAAAAATACAGTGGCTCATGCTGGAAAAAAATATTACCCGATAGAAGGTGGTTATTGGTTGATACCACATACAAGCAAAGAGGCTATATGCGCTTTGATTCGAGATCTAATTATGGACGATTTGGTTCGGTGACCTATGTCAAAGTTTATTAAATTATCAGTAATTATTATGTCAATATGTTTGGCGGCCGCCTGTTGTGGCTGTGGTCCGCCAATTTATCAAATTTACTTCGATCAGTTATTTTATGACGATCAAGATGTTCTTGTACTTGGCTACAGGGCATTTGAAAATAATCCAGATAATATTACAAAGTTTGCTAAGTTAAATACAGATACTTACAAATGGGAAGCATCTAATGTTGCCAAAAAGGTGATAGCTGATGAAGAGATAATCACAGCCAAGGGTAAAACCATTGTTAAGAACGGGGATGGCGCTGTTGTATTTGAACAGCCTATTCCCAGTATCTCTGATATTGAAAGCCAGACTGATATATCGCTACCTAGCCCCAAAGCCTTTTATGAATATTTTAGATCAGGCAAAGATTATCGTTGGGATAGAAAAACAATTATTGCTAATGTGGGTATCAATAAAGAAGTTACAGGCGACTATTATGATTTTACCAAAATAAATAGCTTTTTATTTGAATATGATGAAATAAATAGTCTGTGGAATATACGCCACTTAAGACAGTTAACTCCCCACAGTGCGCTTTATTATGGTGGATCAGTTCATTCTAGCAATTCAGAAATATCAAATATAAGTAGTATTTCTAGACAGAAACTTTTTGTTAATTCTAATATTTCCCTGTGCCAAAGTTGGATGGGAAAAGATACTCTTGAAGGTATTTATGATGATTCAATTAAGTGTCTAGTTAAGTATGAAAATGGTGAGGTTTCACTGCAAAAACTCTACGGTGAAATTATGCCCGCTGAGTACAGCGCTACTATAAAAAAAATATACGACTCTACGGATTTCCCTAGAGTATATTTTGATAAAAACCAGAATCTTTATGCCTTCTACAACGATACTGACGAGGCCAACGGCAAATACTTCTACTTTGAAATGTATAAACCCGATCAGCCAACAGTAGCCCAACATAAGCAAAAGATTTACTGGGACTAATATGCTTCGCTTTATAGGTTGTTTATTGCTTATTACTCCTGCCACCTTAGCGGATATTTATTTCTTTAAGGGGCAGGAAATTTCTTTACAAAAGTTAGACCAAGATCGTTACCTTAATGATAAGGGTAATGTAGTTGGTATTAGCGATAGTTTTTTTATCAAACAAGACAAGGAGTTGTCAGTGATTTTAGATAGATACAATTTACATTTAGTTAAAACCTATTCCAATAACCTTCACAAAGTTCAATCCAAGTCTAAGACCGATTTATTAGCGTTAATTGAAAAAATCGATGCTGATCCTTTAACTCAGTACGCTTACCCAAATTTTATTAAAAAAATCCAAGCGCGATGAGACTCGTTTTATTCTGTTGTTTACTCCTGTTAGGTTGTAACAAAAAGAATAATTTACCCACCCCTGAACCCCTGTATCAAGAACAGTGGGCGATTCACTACAACAAACTATTCTATGAAGCCTATAACATTGACCCAAATGCTCATATTCACACTGAGGGAGTCGCCTATACTGGCAGGGGCATAAAAATAGCGATTATTGATATTGGTTTAGATATAAATCATCCAGAATTTAAAGATAATATTATTGATACTATCAACAGTGCGGATGGCTCAGATGATGTGAGTTGCCAGCACTCAGAGGACTGTTATCACGGCACCGCAGTGACTGGTATTATTGCCGCTAATATCAATGGCTATGGATTAAGGGGTATTGCCCCAAATGCACAGATCATTTTTATTAAACTCGATTTAGGTGGTTATACAGGTGATGATGAAATCCTAGCGGCATTCGACTATGCCGAAAAAATGGATGTGGATATTATCAGCAATAGCTGGGGTACCGAACATGTATCGCCAGTAATTATTGAAAAAATTAACCATATGGCCACAAAAGGCAGAGACGGAAAAGGGATTCTATTGGTATTTGCCAGTGGTAATGAGGGCAAAGAAGTCCCCGATGATGAATCGATGCTTGAGGCGGTGATAGGGGTAGGGGCGAGTGGTGAAGATAACCTAAGAGCTATTTACAGTAATTTTGGCACTGGCCTAGATATAGTGGCACCAGGCGGCTATAAATTGGGCATTACCACCACTAATCAAAGAGATAATGGGAATGGTGCATTTTTAATGGCCGAAGACTCAGATGGGTTTATAGGCACCTCTGCATCAACACCTATAGTCGTTGCTGCTTTAGCCTTGTTACTAGAAAAAAATCCACAGCTCACCCGTCAACAGGTTCAGCAACGAATAAAAGACCGCACCGATAAGATAGGCAATATTGAGTATATCGAGGGGCATAACCCCTATTATGGTTATGGTAAGTTAAATGTGAGTAGGCTTTTAGAGTAGGGCGGTGGAATAGGGGATTACTCAGACCTTTGGTTTTTGCCCTACGGGTCGCCTTCACGATGTTCGTGCGCTGTCTCGGGCTAGTGCGCGCTGCTCGAACCCACTAGGCTTCTCACCCTAAATCCCAGCCATAAAAAACCTCCCGAAGGAGGTTTTTCTAATATGGCGGTGGGATAGGGATTGGTGCTTATCAGCCTAGGGGCTGAACGCAGTCCTTTCGGACCGCCTGCGGCGCCCAAAATGCGCTGCATTTTGTCGAACCCACTAGGCTTCTCACCCTAAATCCCAGCCATAAAAAAACCTCCCGAAGGAGGTTTCTTTAATATGGCGGTGGGATAGGGATTCGAACCCTAGATAGGCTATTAACCTATGCCAGTTTTCAAGACTGGTGCATTCAACCGCTCTGCCATCCCACCTAATTTTTAACCTTCAAAGTTTGACTTTGAAACTAGGCGCAGATTATACCGCGCTAGTTTCAAGTGACAAGCATGAATTAGCCTTCTGAGGGTTTTTCTTCAGTTTTTTCTGCTGCGCGCTTTTGCCTTGGATCATTTGATGCACGTTTTACCGGTGCTGATTCCTTAGCGGCAGCTTCAACAGGCTTATCTGAAGTCGTTGGGGCGCCTTTTTTTGATGTGCGTCCCTGTGAGCTTGTTTCTACCTTTGTAGCAGCCTTAGGCTTGCTTCTTGGGTCATTAGTAGCTCTTGTTGATGTTGCAACTGGCTTTGTCTCAGATTTAGCTTCGGCCTTAGCTTCTGCCTTAGCTTCAGGTTTCGGTTTTGCCTTGGCTTTGGGTTTTGCCTTTGCCTTTGGTTTGGCTTTTGCTTTAGGCTCAGAAGTATCTTCTGTTGGTTTTGCGTTATCTTTTGCGGCAACTGGCGTCGAATCAGCCTCTGCTGTTTGCTTAGGCTTTGTAGTTCTTCGTTTACGCTTTGGCTTTTCCGCAGCTTCTACCTTATCAGGTGCGGTACTTGGCTCAGCACTAGTCTTTTCAGATACAGCTTTTTCTGTAGTATCTGCTTTAGTGTTTTCCGATGCTGAGCTTTCACTAGCTTTAGAAGCAGGGCGTTTGCGACCTTTAGGTGCAACTTCCTTTTCGCTTTTAGCAGTATCTTTTGCTGTCTGTTGCTTTGTAGATTCGGCTGTATCTGTATTAGATGTATCTACAGTGTTTTCTAGCATCTCTTGTGGTACGTCTTGTCTGCGACGGCGTCTACGAGGGCCGCGTTTACGATCATCTGGTCGACGTTGTATACCTGATTCTTCTTTCTGCTTGTTATCAGTTGTAGAGGTATTCTCGGTGCTATTGTCGTTTTTAGACTGATCATTACGTTGGTTACGCTGATTGCGGTTTCTGGAGCGATTGTCATTTTGACGTTGATCATTCTTTGAATCACGGTTTTGATTATTTTCAGACTGTCCTTGAGAAGATTTTTCACCACGACGTGATCGATTGTCATTATTACGGTTGCGCTGATTATTTTGCTTGCCACGTCTTTGTTGCGAGCCACGTCTGTTATTAGAGCGAGACTGCTTTTTAGGTGTGCTTTCTTTTTCTTCTTCGCTTTCACCAAACATACTGTTCCATAAACGCTGAACAAGACCTACTGGCTTCTTAGACACTTCAACCTGTGGTGCAGGTGTGTTTGGCACTATAGTCTTAACTGCTGGTGTAGGAATGGTTTGTACAGACTGGCTACCTTCTATTTCAACCGTTAGATCTGGCTTGCTAAGCTCGTTAGCCATCTTATAGCTAAAGTCTGAGTTATCCTCGTCCTGGGTGCGGATTCTAACCACCTCAAAATTGGGTGTTTGCATTTCAGAGTTTGGCAGCACTGTGATCTTGATGCTGTTTCTAGACTCAATGCTAGTGATTTCAGTGCGTTTCTCATTGAGCAGGAAGGTTGCAACAGAAATCGGCACTATGGCTCTAATTTCACGGCTATATTCTTTTTGCGCTTCCTCTTCAACCAGTCTAAGAATAGATAAGGCGAGTGATCTGGTGCCACGAATAGTACCCTGACCATTACAGCGCGGACATACTTTAGACATGGTTTCTTCAAGCGACGGACGTAGTCTTTGGCGTGACATTTCCATTAGGCCAAAGCGAGAAATTCGACCAACCTGAACTCGAGCGCGATCAATCTCTAGGGCTTCACGCATTTTGTTTTCAACCGCTTTTTGATGACGGTTATTAAGCATATCGATAAAGTCGATAACAATTAGTCCGCCGACATCACGTAGGCGCAATTGTCGGGCGATCTCTTCTGCAGCTTCGAGGTTGATTGTATAGGCTGTTTCTTCAATATCACCGCCTTTTGTCGCTCTAGAGGAGTTGATATCAATTGATACCATTGCTTCAGTGATATCGATAACGATAGAGCCACCAGAGGGCAATGAAACTTCGCGCTCAAAGGCAGTTTGAATTTGATTTTCAATTTGATAGCGATTAAATAGAGGAATTTCGTCCTGATAATATTTAATCTTGCTTTTGAAGTCAGGCATTACGGTGCCAATAAATGCCGCTGCTAGGGCGTAGGCATCTTCGTTATCAATAATAACCTCACCAACATCCTGGCGAAGATAGTCGCGAATAGCACGAACAATAACATTGCTTTCTTGGAATAAGAAATGTGGTGCCTTACTGTTGTCTGATTCTTGCGTAATCGTACCCCACAGCTGGGACAAATAATCTAGATCCCACTGCAGTTCCTGTGCGGCGCGACCGATACCCGCAGTACGAACAATAACGCCCATACCATCGGGGATTTCAAGGGTGCGCATAGCATCGCGCAGCTGAGCGCGATCTTCGCCTTCGATTCTGCGTGAGATACCACCGGCACGAGGGTTGTTTGGCATCAATACCAAATAGCGACCTGCAAGGCTGATAAAGGTTGTAAGTGCCGCACCTTTTTGGCCGCGCTCTTCTTTTTCAACCTGAACAACAACTTCCTGACCTTCTTTGACAGCGTCTACAATGCGGACACGGCCATTATCAGATGCTTTTTTGCTGAAATATTCTCTGGAAATTTCTTTGAGAGGGAGGAATCCGTGTCTATCAGCACCGTAGTCAACAAATGCGGCTTCAAGGCTGGGCTCAACGCGAGTGATTTTGCCTTTGTAAATATTAGATTTCTTTTGTTCTCTGGTTCTATTTTCGATATCGAGATCATAAAGTCTCTGTCCATCGACCATTGCTACACGCATCTCCTCAGTATGGTATGCATGAATTAACATACGCTTCATATATAACACCTTAAATGTTTAAAGTGATCAAGCAGAAGTTAGATGGGCAAGATAGAGATAGGGGAGAAGTAAAGCCTTTGCCAGCATTTGGGGGCATAAAGCTTTCGGGGCAGTGATCCATCTGCAAACCAGAAGGATATTTGGATCCATTTAGGGTGCCAATAATCCTTTTAAAGCGAATATCTACGCTACTTAGGTCATCTTAATCAGATGTAACCA
This sequence comes from Porticoccaceae bacterium, assembly GCA_029248755.1. Classification (GTDB taxonomy): domain Bacteria; phylum Pseudomonadota; class Gammaproteobacteria; order Pseudomonadales; family Porticoccaceae; genus HTCC2207. The sequence goes on along the minus strand of JAQWIR010000035.1, from coordinate 3,284 downwards.
TACCGGGAATGATTTTAGTTCATTCCATTGGGTTATTGAGGTAACAGGGTCTCAACTGGAGATTGTAGCCATCAAAAAACGCAATTCTCATGCTGTGATTCAGCCGTTATGAGTCGTAATGCTCTAATTTTTCGGCGTATTATGATCACAAGCTTTTATCTGTACTTGATGTAATCTAACTGAGCTTTCTCAGTTTTACTTTTTGTTGTCTCCCGCGCTTATAGGGCGGCAAACAACTACAAATTCTTTCTTAAATAATAATATATCTTTCGGTTCTGTGCGGTTTTTTTGCACTTCATTTAACTCGAAATCGGTCTCATTGTAGCAATGATGGGGCCTATCTACAATTTATTAAGTAAAATAGAGGGCTTTATGGCAAAAAAACTCATAAATTTTTGGGTTTTTTCTATTAATTTTGTGTTTTTGTGGCAATTTTTAAATTTTAGCCTTTCATGGCGATATAGTTTTTATGAATTATCAGTAAACCACGGGTATACTTGCCAAAAATTACTTAGAGTTGTAAAAAATCTTGTCAGATACTCAGCAAAATAACCCCTTCGAAGCCGTAACTTTTCATACTGTTGATACTGAGTATGACGGGCAGCGGCTGGATAATTTTTTAATTAGGCTGTTAAAAGGCGTGCCTAAGTCGCGTATCTATCGCCTGCTACGCAAGGGTGAGGTTCGGGTTAATAAGGGCCGAGTTAAAGCTGATACAAGGCTTAAAGCTGGTGACATTATTCGCGTAGCGCCAATACGCACATCGCAGCAGTCAGCAGAAAAGCCGGGCAGTCAGATGCGTAAGCGACTCAATGACAGTATTGTATTTGAAGATGACGCCATGCTTATAATTGATAAGCCAAGTGGTACAGCAGTCCACGGTGGAAGCGGTGTTTCTTTTGGTGTTATTGAAGGTTTGAGAGCTGACCGCCCAGAAAGTAAGTTTCTAGAGCTTGTTCATCGATTAGATCGCGATACTTCAGGTTGCCTTATGCTGGCTAAAAGTCGTGCTTGCTTGGTGCATCTGCAGCAGCAAATGCAAAAAAACCAGATTAAAAAGACCTATCAGGCGTTGGCAATGGGTCGTTGGCCAAAAGGTAAGTCGACCATTAACGCGCCACTTAAGAAAAATACACTGTCATCCGGTGAGCGCCTGGTTAGAGTTGATGTCGATGGTAAGGCCTCGGTGACACATTTTAAAATTGCGCAGACATTTGAGCAGGCAACTTTGCTGGATATAAGGCTTGAAACCGGAAGAACACACCAGATTCGAGTTCACTGCCAGTTCTCTGGGCAGCCGATTGCCGGCGACCCAAAGTATGGCGATACTATATTTAATCAGAATATGCGCGGGCTGGGGCTAAAGCGTCTGTTCTTGCACGCAAATTCCCTGGAGTTTAGACACCCAATATCAAGTGAAAAGATCGCTGTTAGCGCCTCGCTACCAAATGAGCTAAAAAACATTTTAAATCAGCTAAGATAAAGAATATGAATCATCAATATAAATTACTGATCTTTGATTGGGATGGCACTTTGTGTGATTCTGTTACTACTATTTCCACTTGTATTCAGCATGCTGCAAAAGAGCAGGGGCTGCCTGTGCCAAGTTTTGCTGAGGCTTCAAACATTATAGGTCTGGGCTTAAAAGAGGCTGTTGCTTATTTGTTTCCCGATGCCGATGAGACAGTTATTGCCTCTGTGGCGCAAAGTTATTCTAGTTATTATCGTGAAAAAAATGCGGGTCCAACAGATTTCTTTCCTCATGTCTTGGAAGTGCTTGGCGAGCTTAAGCAATCTGGATATCTTATTGCAGTTGCTACAGGTAAGAGCCGTGCCGGGTTAAATAGGGCGTTTGTTACATCTGATATTGAGCATCTGTTTCATGATTCACGCTGTGCTGATGAAACCGCCTCTAAGCCCAACCCCCTGATGCTTAATGAGCTGCTTGAAAAGTTTGACCTATCTGCGGATCAGGCATTGATGGTCGGTGATACCGAGTTTGATTTAGATATGGCGCAGCAAATCAATATGCCTAGGCTTGCAGTTAGCTATGGTGCGCATGCTAAAGACCGGTTATTAAAGTATGAGCCTATTGCCTGTATAGATTGCTTTTCAGATATAATTAAATATATATAAATCAATATTTTATATTATTATATTAAATCTATATGTGAGGTATTTTTACCTCGTAGCTTTCAAGAATGGTGCATAAATCTATCAATGGCAATCCAACCAGCGAGGTTGGGTCGTTGCTATTGATACTGCTAAATAAACTGATACCTAAGCCCTCAGATTTAAAGCTTCCAGAGCAATCAAAGGGCTCTTCAGCTTTTAGGTATCTTTCAATTTGCGACTGACTCAGGGTTTTAAACTGCACTATGGTGGTATTTAGTGCTGATTTATGAACGATTCCCCCTATATTGTCCCGACTTACTACGGATATAGCTGAGTGAAATAAGACCTTTTGCCCTGATTGATTGCTGATTTGTGCAACAGCGTTGTCAAATGTGTGTGGCTTGCCCAATATATCGCCTTTAACCTCACCGACTTGATCTGACCCTATAATCATGGCATTAGGGTGAAGGGCTAATACAGCTAGGGCTTTCTCTTTGGCAAGCCTTGAAGCCAATTCTATTGGCGTTTCGTTTGGCTTAGCCTCTTCTGTAGTGTTTGGCGCAACAGCTGTAAAAGGTATTTTTAACCGTTCGAGCAACATTTTTTTGTAGGCGGATGTTGACGCTAGTATTACAGGATTTGCCATTAGTTGGTTTCTCTTGAGGTTATAATGCTTATATCGGCCTATTTTAAGCAATTTTCTTTGACTATTCACGGTCTTATCCCTATTATGCGCGCCTAACTTGATACCGTCGTAAACTATGTCATTGCCGACTCAAATAGATCCACGCAAGCTAGCACAACAGGGTATATCCCTGCAGGGTGAATTTGCTGCCAAGGGTTTAACTAGATTGAACGAATCGGTGGAAGCTGTTACTGGTGCATTAAAGGCATCTCTTCAGTTCTCCCTTGATCCGTCGCGTCAGTCCATGGTGACCGGTGAGGCTAGTGTCTGTGTTGATGTTATTTGTCAGCGTTGTTTAGATATAGTCAATATTGAGATTAAGGCCGCTATTGCGCTTCAGGTTGTTTGGTCAGAGGATCATATAGCCAATGTTGCCCCAGACTATGAACCCTGGATTGTAGTTGATAAAATAGCAGATTTAGATGTTGTGATTGAAGATGAAATACTTTTGGCTTTGCCGATCGTTAATTATCACAAGATTGGA
>JAQWIR010000028.1 GCA_029248755.1 Porticoccaceae bacterium | reverse complement strand
CAATGCCGAGGGTGTTCAGAAGATCTATAACATGCTCCGTTGCTACATTACCCGAGGCGCCCTTGGCATAGGGGCAGCCGCCCAAGCCAGCCACAGAGCTGTCAATAGTGGCAATTCCCATATTTAAAGATTGCCTTATATTGGCTATGGCTTGACCATAGGTGTCATGCAAATGAACCGCCAGTTTTTGGGCTGGGATATATTTAAGAGTCTGTATTAATAGGGCTTCAATAGTCTCTGGTTTTGCCACGCCAATGGTATCCCCAAGAGAGATTTCATAACAGCCCATATCTAGAAGTGACTGTGCCACTGTGCTGACTTTTTTAATGTCTACATCGCCCTGATAAGGACAGCCTGAAACACAGGAGATATAGCCACGAACGGCCATATTATTATCTATGGCTTTTTGCGTGACAGCTTTAAATTTCTCGAGGCTCTCTGCGATAGAGCAATTGATATTTTTATGGCTAAACTCTTCACTGGCAGCGGCAAAAACAGCAATTTCTTGGACATTGCATTCAATCGCTCGCTCAAGGCCACGCATATTGGGGGTCAGAGCGGTATAGATTGCCTTAGTGGGGGTGAGTTGGTTAAAAACCTCATCACTACCCGCCATTTGTGGCACCCATTTAGGACTGACAAAACTACCAGCCTCAATGGTTTGAAGGCCTGCATGGGCTAGACCCTGAACTAGTTTGACTTTGGTCTCTATATCTAGGGATACAGATTCATTTTGCAGACCATCTCGCGGCCCAACCTCTACAATCTTGACTGCTTTGGGTAAGCTCATAATGATTAAAGGCTGTGATAATTTCCGCGATAAAACAGCAGTGGTTGTAGTTGGTTATCGCTAAATTCGGTGACTTCGCCCGTGATAATTATATGGTCTCCGCCTTCATGCTGGTTCGCTGTTTTACACTGAAAGCAGGCACTGTAATGGGGAAGAATGGGGATGCCAGATAGGCCTTCTGTGCATTCAATATCTGTAAAGCGATCAATACCAGTTGTGGCAAAGCGATTAGACAAATCTTGCTGATCGGCAGCCAAGATATGCACAGCAAATGCTTTCGCAGCAATAAAATCTTCAAAGCAGTTGGTGTTCTTGCCAATGCTCCAAAGTATTAGTGGTGGAGTTAGGGATACTGAATTAAAACTATTGGCGGTCATGCCAATTTTTTGGCCGTTTTTTCCTAGGGCGGTAATAATCGTTATACCAGTTGCAAAACTACCCAAAGCATTGCGGTATTCTTTCTGGGTGAAGGGTGTAGACACGCGTTGAGTGCTCCTTGAGATTGGCTGACATCTTAAAGTTGACAGCATAAGAACTAACTAGGGCGTTATGATGAAATTAATCAGCCGCTGATGCAAGGTCTTTATATGCTTGCGGCAATTTTTGTTCCCTGTGAAATAGCTGTTTTAGCATCTAATTCTTTGGCGCTGTGGGCACCGCCGATAAGATGAAAGGGTATTTTTAAGCCATTAGTAATTTCAGTTAATGGATCTTGCCCTGCGCAAATAATAATATTATCAACCGCCAATACCTGAGATTTATCATCGACAGTCAAGTGAAGACCCTGATCATCAATACGTTGATAGTTGCATCCATTGATCATTTCTACCTGTTTTTTAGCTAGCCCAGCTCGATGAATCCAGCCAGTGGTTTTGCCTAAACCTGAACCAAATTTAGAGCTTTTGCGCTGAAGTAAAAAGACTTGTCTTGGGGATGGCCTAACATTGGGTGACTGTCCTTCAATGCCCCCTCGGGCACCGAGCGACATATCAATGCCCCATTCATTCATAAACTCATTAATATCCAATGCGGTTGACGGGCCGTTGTGGGTAATAAACTCTGCGGTATCAAACCCTATGCCGCCAGCACCCATTATGGCTACACGATTTCCGAGGGTTTTTTTGTGTAAGATTACATCTACATAACTAAGGACACTGGGGTGGTCTATGCCATCAATTTCTGGCATTCTTGGGGTTATTCCAGTGGCAATAATTACCTCATCAAAGCCGCTATTGTTTAATTGATCGACATTGACTCGCGTGTCTAAATTTAAACAAATATTATTGAGTTCAATTTGTTTTTTGAAATACCTTAGGGTTTCATAAAATTCTTCTTTTCCAGGTATCTGCTTGGCGATATTAAATTGTCCGCCAATTTCAGAAGCGGAATCAAATAATGCTACTTTATGACCTCTGGACGCGGCGGTGGTTGCCGCAGCAAGGCCCGCTGGACCCGCGCCCACCACGGCTATACTTTTAACCTGCGCTGTAGGCTCTATCTTAAACTCCGTTTCATGGCAGGCACGTGGGTTGACCAGGCAGCTGGTAATCTGCCCTTGAAAGACATGGTCTAAGCAGGCCTGATTACAGGCAATACAGGTGTTAATTTCATCTGCTCGACCTTCTTTGGCCTTGATAACAAAATCTGCATCCGCCAAAAATGGCCGTGCCATGGAGACTATATCGGCGTCGCCATTGGCTAAAACATGCTCGGCGATTTCTGGCGTGTTGATTCGGTTGGATGTCACCACAGGTACAGAAAATTCCTCTCGAAATTTTGCCGTTACCCATGTAAATGCTGCTCTGGGCACTTTGGTTGCAATGGTTGGTATTTTTGCTTCATGCCAACCAATACCGGTGCTTATTATTGTTGCGCCAGCTTTTTCGACGGCTTTGCCTAGTTGTATGACTTCTTCTGCGTTACTCCCACCTTCTACTAGGTCGAGCATTGATAGTCGAAATATAATAATAAAATGTTCGCCAACGGCTTCTCGTACCTGTCGAACCACTTCAATGGGTAGGCGAATCCTATTTTCATAGCTTCCGCCCCATTGGTCATCGCGTCGATTAGTTCTAGCGGCAATAAATTGATTAAGAAAATACCCTTCAGAACCCATAATTTCAACGCCGTCGTAACCAGCTTTTTGAGCATGAACAGCGGTTGCTACGTAGTCATCAATCTGTTTGTAGATTTCTTCTTCTGTAAGTGCTTTGGGTTTAAAGGGGTTAATGGGTGCTTGAATAGCAGAAGGCGCTACAAGATGAGGGGAGTAGGCGTAACGTCCTGTGTGTAATATTTGAAGGCATATTTTTCCATCATGCTTGTGAACAGCATCGGTAATAACACGATGGTCATCAATATCTTGCTGATTTTGCAGATTTTTAGTGGCTGAATGTGTGCCGCCCTCTTTATTTGGCCCAACGCCCCCTGTGACTATTAGTCCAACGCCACCTTTTGCTCGTTCGGCAAAAAACGCAGCCATACGATGATGACCATTTTCAGCTTCCTCTAAACCCGTATGCATAGACCCCATCAGCACTCTATTTTTAAGCTGAGTAAAGCCAAGGTCCAATGGTGCTAAAAGGGTGGGATAATTAGAATTTTCCATTAAATGTGCCCCTATATCCTTTTTCATGTTACCCGTTATTTAAGAGATTACGCTTGTATTTTGACAGTGTCAAGATTGATTGATATATTGGTTATATGACAATTGAAACTGCGCCATTAAAAACAAGCTCAAAATACCATCACGGTAATCTTCGTCAGTCGCTGTTATTAGCGGCTAAGGAATTGATTGCAGAGCACGGGATTGAGGCTCTTTCCCTTCGCAAATTGGCGGATAAAGTCGGTGTTTCAAGAACCGCGGCTTATCATTATTTTGTCGATAAAAATGATTTGCTTTGCGCTCTTGCGGCCAATGGTTTTAAGCGTTGGCAGACTTCCCTTGATCAACTTAGCTGTAACCAGTTACCTGATAGAGATAAGTTTGAACAATATGTTTTGGCATATATTGCCTTTGCTACTAATAATCCTGAAGAATATGAACTTATGTTTGGGCGTTGTATTTGGAAGCAGTCTCAATGCACGGTGGAATTGCAGGAAATCTCTCATACAACATTTCAGCATCAGGTTGAAATGATTGATCAGTGGCAGTCCATAGGCTTGATTAATGGAGATAGTTCATTGCGCACGGCTCAAGTTATCTGGGGTACACTGCATGGCATTGCTAAGTTATTTATAGATGGCGTTTATAACGATGTAACGCGTGTAGAGGAGATAGTTATCAGTGCTTTGCCGATGTTTCTAGCGGCTAAAGACTGAATTGACCCACTTTTTTAATTTAGCGGGAAAACTTTCGATAAAACACAACTATTAGGTTGATGAATATGAGTTGCTGTGGCAAACTTGCCGCCTTTTTCACATCGACCAAAATAATGGGTGCCAAAAAGCCCAAAAATTAGGTCACAGTGAAGTTTTATTTTTTGCGAGTGTGGCGGAATTGGTAGACGCGCTGGATTTAGGTTCCAGTGGGGTGACCCGTGAGAGTTCAAGTCTCTCCACTCGTACCATTTTAAATAATATCACCATGTTGGTTTCAGGGTTAAATCCCTGTCATATCCCTTAAGTTAGGTGACATTTCAAGAGGTTTTTTCATGCAGGTTTCCATTGAGTCTAGTAAAGGTCTTGAGCGGCAGGTAAAAGTTACTATCCCTGCAGAAAAGGTTGATAGTGAAGTATTACAACGTCTGCAAAAGGCCACTAAAACAGTCAATATAAAAGGTTTCCGCAAAGGCAAGGTCCCTCTAAAGGTTGTTCAACAGCAGTATGGCAAGGCTGTTCGTCAAGAGGTTATGGGCGAAGTGGTTAACTCTAGCTTTTATGAGGCCATTAAGCAGGAAGACTTAAAACCTGTTGGCCAACCTAAAATTGAAGATATTGTCGACAATGCGGGACAAGATCTTGAATATAAGGCTACTTTTGAAGTTTATCCTGAAGTTAAGTTAGCTGACTTAGCTAAAGTTTCTATTTCCCGTCCGGTCGCTGACATTAATTCAGATGATTTAGAAAAAATGATCGATGTATTGCGTAATCAGCAAGCATCTTTTGATGAGACTGATAATCCTGCTCAAGACGGCGATAAGGTAAATATTGATTTTGTCGGTACATTGCGCGGCAAAAAAGAATTCCCTGGTGGTTCTGCAGAAGCGCAGGATCTAGCGTTGGGTTCTAATAGTATGATTCCCGGTTTTGAAGATGGTTTAATTGGCGTTAGTGCCGGTGATGAGACCGATCTTAAACTTAAATTCCCTAAGGATTATCACGCTGAAGAGGTCAAAGGCAAAGCGGTTACCTTTGCAGTTAAGGTCAATACTGTTTCTGCGAAAACACTGCCGGCACTGGACGAAGAATTCTTTAAGCTCTATGGCGTTGAAGCTGGTGGCGAAGAAAAATTCCGTGAGGATGTCGAAGCTAATATGCAGCGTGAGTTAAATAATGCAATTCGCAGCAATGTTAAAAATCGTATTATGGACCAACTATACAAGCTGAATAAGGTCGATGTGCCTGAGGCTTTGGTTGCTAACGAAATTATTCAATTAAAAAAGCAAATGATTCAGCAGTTTGGCGGAGGTCAAGAGATTGACTTAAATATGCTGCCAGATGATATGTTCAAAGACAAAGCTAAACGACGTGCATCATTGGGTGTAATTGTCTCTGAAGTGGTTAAAGTGGAATCACTTTCTCCTAATGAAGATCAAGTTCGAACACGAATTGATGAAATTGCATCTACTTACGAACAGCCATCTGAAGTGGTTGATTATTATTACAGTAAGCCAGAGCTACTGAGTTCGGTAGAAGCAGTTGTTCTTGAAGATCAGGTGACTGAGTTAGTTCTTTCTAAAGGTAAAATAAAAGAAGAAAAGCTGTCTTATGAGGATGCGGTTAAGCCAGACCCTGAAGCTGAGGCATAATTAAAGTTCCCATATAGTACAGATTTTAGTAGATTGGCGTATAATTGAATTATTATTTGCTCGTTTTAGCTATTTCATTCGTATGTACATCATGGAGGACAAAATGACGTTCCAAAATTCAAACAAAAATCCAGATTTTCTAGATCCCCAAGCCAGTGGCCTTGTGCCAATGGTGGTAGAACAGTCATCTCGTGGTGAGCGTGCCTACGATATTTATTCACGATTACTAAAAGAAAGAGTCATCTTTCTGGTCGGTCAGGTTGAAGACCATATGGCCAATCTTATCGTTGCTCAATTACTTTTCCTAGAGTCGGAAAATCCTGACAAAGACATCCATTTGTATATTAATTCCCCAGGCGGTTCTGTCACTGCAGGCTTATCAATTTATGACACCATGCAGTTTATTAAGCCCGATGTAAGCACTATGTGTATCGGTCAAGCGGCTTCTATGGGGGCATTTCTGTTAGCTGCAGGTGCCGCTGGTAAGCGTTACTGCTTACCTAATGCGCGTACAATGATTCATCAGCCTAGTGGTGGTGCTTCAGGTCAGGCAACAGATATTCATATTCAGTCCCAAGAAATACTAAAGATTAAAGAACAACTTAATAAGTTGATGGCGGTGCATACCGGCCAACCTATTAAAAAGGTTGAGCAGGATACTGAGCGCGATAACTTTATGAGTGCTGATGAGTCAAAGGCTTACGGTCTTGTGGACGAGGTGCTAGATAAGCGTGGCTAGATAAAAATTTGGATTGCGGCTGACTTTTGCGCGATTAATTTTTAATCTAAAAATGGTAAATTCTCTAAAACTAATTTTAATAGGTTTCAGATATGAGTGATGACGATACGACAAATGATGGCGGAAAACTTCTATTTTGTTCCTTTTGCGGTAAGAATCAAAATGAAGTACGTCGATTAATTGCTGGTCCATCAGTATATATTTGTGATGAATGTGTTGATCTGTGTACAGACATAATCACAGAAGAAACTCAAGATACCGAAGAGCAACAAACATCTGGTTCACTGCCTGTTCCTACCGAAATCAAAGAAATACTTGATGAGTATGTTATCGGCCAAGAGCGCGCCAAAAAGATACTCGCAGTTGCAGTTTATAACCACTATAAGCGGTTACAAGCGGCAAGCGATAAAGTTGATATAGAGTTAGGAAAAAGTAATATTTTGCTAGTGGGTCCAACAGGTAGTGGTAAAACACTACTGGCAGAAACCCTAGCCAGACTTCTTGATGTGCCATTCACGATTGCTGACGCAACCACCTTAACTGAGGCGGGTTATGTGGGTGAAGATGTTGAAAATATTATTCAAAAGTTACTTCAGAAGTGTGATTATGATGTAGATAAGGCTCAACGCGGCATTGTTTACGTCGATGAAATTGACAAAATTTCCCGCAAATCAGATAACCCATCGATCACTAGAGACGTATCCGGTGAGGGAGTTCAACAGGCACTTCTAAAATTAATTGAGGGTACAGTTGCTTCAGTTCCACCCCAAGGCGGACGCAAGCATCCTCAGCAAGAGTTTCTTCAAGTAGACACCTCTAATATTCTGTTTATCTGCGGTGGTGCGTTTGCTGGTCTTGAAAAAGTTATTCGTGAGCGCTCAGAAAAGGGTGGTATCGGCTTTAGCGCTGAAGTTAACAGTAAAGATCAACGCAAGTCAGTCGGAGAAACACTTTTAGATGTTCAGCCCAGTGACTTGATTGGCTACGGCTTAATTCCCGAGTTTATTGGTCGTTTGCCTGTGGTAGCAACCTTAACAGAGCTTGATCGGGACGCATTAATCAACATTCTTGTAAAGCCTAAAAATGCCCTTGTTAAGCAATATCAAGCGCTGTTTGGTATGGAGTCTGTGGAATTAGATTTAAGACAAGAAGCTTTGGAGTCGGTCGCTGAAAAAGCGATTGAGCGCAAAACTGGCGCACGAGGTTTACGTTCTATCCTTGAAACAGTTTTGTTAGACACTATGTATAAAATTCCCGCAGAAAAAGATGTGATAAAAGTGGTGGTTGATGGCTCTGTCATAAATGGAGAAAATGAACCGCTATTGGTTTACGAACAAAAAGAAGCCAAGAAAGTCGCTGCTGAGGACTAAATATTAAAAAGGCGTCAATTAGGCGCCTTTTTTATTGCATAAATTGTTTTTAAGTAATTAATTTCCCCTTATGGTTGCTTTCTGCAATCGAGTCCCCATATAGTTCCGTAGAGATAGTAATTATAGCTTTGTCGATGATATCGACAGATCAGGAGAGTAACCCATGGATTTTGAAAAAACAGACGCTGCAAAAAATTACCCACTATTACCCTTACGTGATGTTGTGGTCTATCCGCATATGGCGGTGCCTTTGTTTGTAGGTCGAGAAAAATCAATCCTAGCCCTAGAAGAGGGTATGAGTACTGACAAGAAAGTGGTTTTAGTGACGCAGAAAGATCCTGCTGAGGATAGTCCAATACTAGATGATGTTCATCAAATTGGCACTCTAGCTACAATATTGCAGCTGCTTAAGCTACCAGATGGCACGTTAAAGGTTCTTGTTGAAGGAGTGAGTAGAGTTCAGTTGGTTAATCCTGTTGAGGGTCCCAAGTTTCTTCAAACTCAATTTAATGAACTAGTTATTAATGGGTTGGATGAAAAAGAGTTAGATGCCTTAGCGCGAGCCACCAAAGTACTGTTTGAACAGTACGTTAATCTGAGTAAAAAAATTCCCTCTGAAGTTGTTACTACAGTTAATGGCATTGAAGATAATAATCGCTTGGCAGATACCATTGCCTCCCATATGACGCTCAGCCTTAGTCAAAAGCAGGAAGTTCTGGAAATTGCCAATTTAGCCCATCGTTTTGACCATCTTATGGGGTTGATGGAGGCTGAGATTGATCTTGCGGAAGTAGAGCAGAGAATTCGCGGGCGCGTAAAAAAACAAATGGAAAAAAGCCAGCGTGAGTATTATCTGAATGAGCAGATCAAGGCGATTCAAAAAGAACTGGGTGACGAGGATGGTGTTTCTGAGTTTGAGCAACTAGAAGCTAAAATAGAAGAAGTAGGGATGCCAAAGTCAGCGCTAGAAAAAGCCAGATCTGAAATTTCAAAGCTAAAAATGATGTCACCAATGTCTGCCGAAGCCTCAGTATTGAGAAATTATATTGATTGGATGGTAGGCGTGCCATGGAAGAAGCGCTCTAGAGTAAAACATGATCTTAAAAATGCTGAAGACAGTCTTGGTAAAGATCACTATGGCTTAGAAGAAGTTAAAGAACGAATTTTAGAATTTTTGGCAGTACAAAAGCGGGTTAAAAAATTAAAAGGTCCAGTACTTTGTTTAGTCGGTCCCCCAGGTGTTGGTAAAACGTCATTAGGTGAATCTATTGCCAAGGCCACAGGCAGAAAGTTCGTTAGGATGAGTTTGGGTGGCGTTCGAGATGAGGCAGAAATTCGCGGTCATCGCAGAACCTATATAGGTTCATTGCCGGGCAAGATTATTCAGAAACTCAGCAAGGTTAAAACTAAAAACCCTCTCTTTTTATTAGATGAAATCGATAAAATGGGGATGGACCACAGAGGTGATCCTGCATCTGCGCTATTAGAAGTATTGGATCCAGAGCAAAATCATACCTTTAACGATCATTATCTAGAGGTGGATTATGACTTATCTGAAGTGATGTTTATCTGTACCTCTAATTCTATGAATATCCCAGGCCCATTATTGGATCGAATGGAAGTTATTCGGATTCCTGGGTATACCGAAGATGAAAAGGTCGCTATTGCCGAAAAATATCTAGTGCCTAAGCAAAGTAAAGCCAATGGCTTGAAACCTAATGAGCTAGATATCCAGTCAGATGCCTTGCGCGATATTATTCGTTTTTATACTCGGGAGGCCGGTGTTCGTGGGCTGGAACGTGATATTGCAAAAATTTGCCGCAAAACCGTGACAAAAAATGTTCGCAATGAAGTCGATGGTCAAATTAATCTTAAAGCAGACGGTCTTGAGGACATGTTAGGTGTTCATCGCTTTGATTATGGTCGTGCTGAGGCGGAAAACCAAATTGGGCAAGCCACAGGATTAGCTTGGACTCAGGTAGGCGGAGAATTGCTTTATATCGAATCTTCGGTAATTCCCGGAAAAGGTAATATGGTTAAGACAGGTTCTCTTGGCGATGTAATGCAAGAATCTATTCAGGCCGCACTTACGGTGGTCAGAAGCCGAGCTCAACAGTTAGGGATTCGAAAAAGCTTCTACCGAGAACAAGATATCCATATTCATGTTCCCGAAGGTGCTACGCCAAAAGATGGTCCATCTGCAGGTATTAGTATGTGTACTGCTTTAGTTTCGGTATTAACTGATATACCAGTTAAAGCGTCTGTGGCTATGACCGGTGAAATCACATTGCGTGGTCAGGTTCTAAAGATTGGTGGTCTTAAAGAAAAATTATTAGCAGCTCATCGTGGCGGCATTCGCACTGTGATTATTCCTTATGACAATGCCGGAGACCTTAAGGAAATTCCCGATAACATAAAAAATGATTTAGAGATTTGTCCGGTAAAAGTGATCGATGAAGTGCTTGAAATTGCACTCGAAACATCACCTAAACCATTGAGTGAAGAGGACTATAATAGTACAAATGGGGTCGAAAAAACCCACGAAAACGATCTAAGACCAAGTACTCACTAGGTTCTAGAGTAAATTTTTTTAAAAGTTAGCTTGACCAGACATATAACCGTTGGTATAAAGTTACTACGTGGCCAATAAATTCGCAGGTTGAAGTTAGTTTAATGGCCCGCAACGTATCAATACTGGATAAATTAACTCCATAATAAAAGGGGAACACTGTGAATAAATCTGAATTAATCGATGCTATCTCTAACTCTGCTGACCTATCAAAGTCTTCTGCTG
>JAQWIR010000022.1 GCA_029248755.1 Porticoccaceae bacterium | reverse complement strand
CTTCAATCAACGTCAATCAATTTCTCGTCCGATAATACATCGGCGGGCTATGCATTCTCTGCAGACAATTATGTTTTGGATATTATCAGCACTACATGGGATATTGATGGTAATGGAAAAGCAGATGCATTGACCGATGGCTTAACGCTGCTAAAGGCGTCCTTTGGATTATCAGGGCAATCGATGATTGAAGGATCCATCGCCACTGACTCAAATATGACGCTTGAAGATATTGAGGGTAGTATGGATAAGGCTATGACCATTGCAGATATTGACGATAGTGGTGATGTTGACGCTCTTACTGATGGCGTAATGTTATTGCGGTACTTATTTGATATTAAAGATAGTGGGCTCACAGAGGGAGTTATTAGCTCTAATGCGAAAAGAGAGGCTCATCAATCAATTGTTGACCATCTCGAGAAGCATATGCCTGCAGATATGTAATCTTTAAAAATTAATTCTAACTCCCAAAATTTAGCCTCGAGTAATCGGGGCTAAATTGTTTATGGTAAGTGTATAAAAATAATAGCCCCAGAATAAGAAGCATAACTTGTAATGTTTTATGATGAATTACCTGTACTCTGGACTATGATATTCTTTACTAACACGGTGTGAAACTATCGGCGAGTTTTTAAACGGTTTTGATTGATTTTGTAGGGTGAAAACAAAGGTTCTACTTTCACACTTGTTACACACTTTTTAAAATATTTATATAATCAATGGTTTACAATCATGATGTCATTGAGTGGGAGTGACCATATCTAAAAAAACCATTTAAAATCAATAGGTTATAAATTATTAAACTGTTTCACACTTTTGTAACCTGTTGTTTTTATTGAGTTTTTAAATCCTACTTTCACAGTTTTTTTCACAAACTCGTGTCTATTGAAAATCATAAGTAACGAACATCACTTTCATAATTCATGGAAATTTTTTTATTGATTTTGATCGAAGAAGTCAAAAACCTCTGCAATCATTTCTGGATTGTGAGTTATGGTTCTAAAATGTCGACCGCCTTTTATTTCGTGGTAGATCACATCCATTTTAAGCTGCTTCATTTCTTCAACTAAGCGTCGAATTTTTCTGACAGGAACTAGACGATCTTTATCACCGGTAACTACATACACAGGTAAATGTTTTAAATCATCTAAGCTTGAGTATTTCCCATTAAATGATGGTGCTAAGCAAGCTAAGCCGGTCCATACTTGAGGATAAGTTGCAGCTAAATGTATTGCCCCTCCACCGCCCATAGAGTGACCAAGCAAGAAGATTCGTTGAGGATCAATCGAGAGGTCTTTTTTCACAATTTCCAACACGTTCATGACATCCATCTCGCTTAGCTCACCAAGGTTTTCTGGATCATCTGCTTTTCCGAACGCAACACCATCTTTTCCCTTTCCACGACTGCCATACCAGCCACGTTCGTTGTATCCATAGGGGGCAGCTATAACGTAGCCACGCTTTTCTGCCTCGGGAATAATCCCTTTGTAGTTAATGATTTGATTAGGATTACTGCGAAGCCCATGCAGAAGTATAATTAGAGGATAACTCTGAGATTCATCGTAAGAATTAGGTATGTATAGAGTGTAATTTTGGTTCTTGTTGGCTTGTTCAAAGAAGTAACTGTGGGTTAAAACTTCACCTAAGTTGAACTTATTAGCTGTTACGATGGTTTTGGGGTTTTGATTTACATTAAATTTTGCCAGTGGTTTTGAACTGCAACCTACTAATAAAATTGCCAGTATTATTGCCAGTATTTGATGCATTTATGTTTCCCAAATTAACCCTCAACTTAATTGTAATGTAACCAGATATTTTTTGGTATGTTTATGATAGTTTGAAATGCCATAGATTATGGTATTCTCCTTGGTTAAATAGGGTGAAACTATCGGCGATCTTTTTAAACGGTTTTGATTGTTTTGTCGGGTTAAGGCAAAGGCTCTACTTTCACGCTAAAATATCAATATATTCAATAATTTAAAATCAGGGTGTCATGAGTGGTGATTGCATCAATAAAAAAATCTATGCCTTTCAGATTAGATATTCAAATATTACGTGGAATTGCAGTCATATACGTAATTTTATTCCACCTCAATTTAGATTTTTTTCATTCTGGATTTTTAGGTGTTGATGTTTTTTTTGTAATCAGTGGTTTTTTAATGACTGTTTTATATAAGAACTCAACTGCTATCGATTTTTATAAAAAAAGAGCTAAAAGACTTTTACCCGCATACTTTTTTACTCTATTTTTAGCAATATTTTTGGCTATATTTATTGTTAACCCAATTGATTTAGAAGAGGTTTTAGAAGAAGCATTGTTTGCTTCCTTTTTCTTGTCTAATATTGGTTTTCTTAATATAGACTCTTATTATTCATCCACAGCATTTAGACCTCTACTGCATTTTTGGTCATTAAGTGTTGAAATACAGTTCTATTTGTTATTTCCAATATTATTTTATTTTGCTCGTAAACGTGCAATTAATACAGCTTTAATTTTTGCAGCATCATTCTTTCTTTGCCTTTATTTAGTTTTTGTAAATTCTTCCGATGCATCATTTTTTTTAATGCCAACTAGAGTATGGGAGTTCTTTATAGGCTATTTAGCGGCCACATACTTTAACGCAAACAATCTACCAAAAATAAGTAAACCTATAGTTGGAGTGCTAGGATTGGTTATTATTCTATGCATTCCTTTTATTAACGTAGATGAACAGAGCTCTAACATAATCTTCGGTCATCCAGGCCTATGGGCATTAATTGTATGTATAGCGACAGGATTAATTTTAGCTTATGGTCTACCCATATACATTGAAAAGTCTATTTTAGGAAAAGCATTGATACAGGTTGGTAAATATTCATACAGTGCGTATTTAGCCCATTTTATTGTCATAATTTTTTACAATTACAAGCCTTTTGCTGAAAGCAATGTCATTAATTTGGATTCTGATTTTAGCCTTTTAAATAATATCATTTTAATCGTGTTATTGACGGTTATAACCTACCATTGTGGAGAACAATGGCTTCAAAAAAAATCGTACTCAAGCAAAAATATAAAGGTATATATTGCTTCATTAGTGATGTTAATACTTATATCAAAGCCCGTTCAACTCCAGCTATTCTCAAAAGAAGAACGATTGCTATACGACGCATCTCTTACATACTCCTCAAAACGATGCAGTGCTTGGCAGCAAGTTAAAAACATAAAACAAAGCATATGTGAGTTAAATAGCGTAAATAATAATTATAAAAATATGTTACTGGTGGGTGATAGTCATGCTGGAGCAATTAGACATGCTTTTTCTTCAACTGCACAACGGCATGGATATAATACATTTCTAACAAAGAAAAATAGTGCTCTTACCAAAGGTAGGCTTACGGTTAATGAGCTTTTAACTGATATTACTGCTAATGATATAGACAGTGTTGTATTTCATTACTCAACTCAAAATTTAATTAGAGAGAATGATTTTTTACTAAATCAAATAATAGAATTGAGTCATGCATTGAAAGGCAAAGGCATAACTACGAGTTTTGTTATGCCCACACCACAATTCGATGGAAAACAACCGCTTAAAGAAATTTACCATAATATAAAAAATAATACGCCGCTATCTTCTTTGAGCTTAGATGATTATCAACTAAGTAATTCAAAGGTGAAGATTTTTTTGCAAGATAATCTAAATTCAATAAATATATATGATTCTGCTTATTTGTTTTGTGAAAAAAACTGCATTATGGTTGATGAATTGCATCAACCTGTTTATGTCGATGCAGGACATTTAACAAAAACTGGGGCGAGAAAACTAACACCTGTTTTCAATCAGGTTTTTACAGATATTAATAATGCAATAAAATAAAATTACAGCAATGAGTTGGAAGAATGCGTTATTTGGATTTGACCACATCACCAATGATGACAGGTGATTTTTAGGCAAGTTAGTTTTGATTAACAAAAAAACCTTAATAGTTTAACTGGGCACTTTAACAGTATCCTGCATACATAGGAACTGCATAAGCAACACAATGCCGCTTACGTTCTTGATCCCACAGGAAATAAGCTGGTTGTGGTTTGTCATGCTGAGCAAAACCCATAACAATGACCTCGGAAAGCTGTCAGTTTTCAGGGTAATTCAAATATGTCTTCAACCGAGCAATTTAGGGTTTTTACGATTTTTAATGCAAGCACCGTTGAGGGAATATAGATTCCATTTTCAACGGCGTTAATACTTTTTCTAGAAACATCGGCGCTTTCAGAAAGCTGTTGTTGGGTCAGCCCTCTTGATTTTCTTATTTCCCGAAGGTTGTTGCATAGTTTTTCATGGTTTTTACCCATGGCTATTTTTCTTCAAAATCTTCAACAGCTCTGGATAAAAGAGCGCTGTCATTGGGAAAGATATAACCGGCAATTATGGTGCCTATGCCAATTGCGCCCACCAGAAGACCCACTCCTTTAATGACACTGCCTAAGGCAACAGCGCCTAAAAGGTATAAACCTATGCCGACGAATAAGGTGATGGTGCCGCTTCTTCTATGATTAACAGGCTCTTTTTTACCTTTTAGCTGTTCAAGAATTTTTTTAATTTCAGCGGAATCTTTAATATTTTTTGAGATTTCAATAAGCGTCTCTCTCTTATTTTTTTCTTCAAAATATAACCAAGTAAATACGCCTAGAGGGATAATGATTCCCGCCAAAATTCCGAGTATAGGTATAAGTTCTGACATATATATTTCTCTAATTGAAAAAAATGTAACGTAAAGGTATCATTTATATAAAGGGAAGTAAAGGTTACATAATGACTGGCTAAATTCAAAACTTAAGTCATATTAGTTATCGTGATATCTTTAGGTATGTTTAAAATACAGTATATTTTCTAAATATTAAGCATGCAGTATGTAAGTTGCTGATATTATAAATATACTATTAATTGGAAATAACATTTTACTGAATCACTATGGATCCAATATCTCAAGCTACAGTTGGCGCAGCCTTTGCGCAGTCCATAGCTAACAAGAATAATATTGTTAAGCTTGGTATTATCGGTTTTCTATCAGGATTGGTGCCTGATTTAGATGTGTTGATAAGGTCATCAACGGATCCTATTTTATCCCTTGAGTACCACAGGCAGTTCTCTCACTCGCTTTTTTTTATTCCCTTTGGCGCTTTGATTGTTGCTCTGGTTATCTTTCCCCTAGTTAAAAGGTCCCTAAGTCTAAAGACTGTCTATCTGGCAAGTTTTTTGGGCTATGCAACCCATGGCTTGCTTGATGCATGCACTTCTTACGGCACGCTACTCTTTTGGCCTTTCTCCAACGAGCGAGTGACTTGGAATAATATATCTATTGTCGATCCTCTGTTTACCATCCCTATCTTAATTCTTGTAGGAGCTGCTATAAAAACCAGAAAACGGCTGTTTAGTTTTTTTGCCATTGGTTGGATAATTTTTTATCTGTCCTTGGGTTTTGTGCAGTATGAAAGAACTTTATCCGCTGCGAACGAGCTTGCTTATTCGAGAGGACATAATCCACAACGCCTGACGCTTAAACCATCCTTTGGAAATCTGATTTTATGGAAGTCCATTTATCAGCATGAAGAAATGTTTTATGTTGATGCCGTTCGAACGGTTCAATCATCAACCTGGTGTTCGGGTGAGAGTATTCGAATATTTGACTATCAATTTCATCTACCTAATCTTGATAAAGACAGCCAGCAAAGAAAGGATATTGAAAGATTTCGTTGGTTTTCACAGGACTATTTGGGCTTTGATAAAGAAAAAAATCTGGTCACAGATGTTCGTTACTCAATGATCCCCAGTCAGATTGCGCCTATGTGGGGTCTGGTCATTGATAATCAGCGAGATACCAATGAGCATGCGATTTGGTGGACAAGTCGTGGTCTAGAGAATAGACAGTTAGACTTGTTTAAAGAGATGCTAAGCGGTAAGAAGTGTGGAAGTAGCTTCCTCTTTTAATGTTGGGTGAACCCAAATGTTCTATTTCCAGACTTTTCAAAATTTTATAATCAATGGATTACAATCATGATGTCATTGAGTGGGAATAGTATTTACATAGTAATGATTACTTCTTGATGATCTTTTACTGAAAAAGAAATCTTATCGAATGTTGGCATCTTAAAGCGAATCATGGGGTTATTGGAAAAACCAAATGGTTCGGTGGGTTTGCCAAACAAATTTTTATCCAATTTTTGATTATTGTTCACATCTAAAAACAGGCGTATGGCATAGGTTCCTGCGGGAACGGAAAGCTTTTTAGTATAGTTTCCCACTTCTACAGGTTGTCGTAATTGTAGGTAGGATCGAGCACCCCCTTGCTTCATTGCAGGCTTCAGTAATTCAACATTTAATACACCCTTTTGGGGAATATTTTCTATACTAATAACTAGATTTTCAGCCCAACAGATATTCCAAAATAGGCTTGAGATAAAAAGGCTTGAGATAAATAGGCAGGACAATAGATGTCTAAGACCTTTCATAAATCAGTTTTTCCTATCTAAAGTTTTTATATTCCACCAAAAAATAATGGGTGTTATTACTAGCGTGGGGAGAATCCACCAAAGCCAAGTTGGCTCCATACTGACATTGACCACAAGCACTGCGGTTACTACAGCGATGGTTCCGCCCATCATATGGGTTAAATGACCAGCTATCCGCCTCTTGCCAATCACTGTTCTGTTTTTGTATCTCATGTAGTCCTGATAGCCGACGGCAAGGGCGATAAATCCAAATACGCCAAGGGTTATATATTGATAATTTTGTGCCAGAAAATAAATAACGGCGAGTATCCACATAGCTATACCTGAAATCAGCACCAACCCAATAGCAACCCAGTCAATGATTGTAGCTATGCCTTTGCGGTTTTTAGCAAATCGTCTACCGGCAAAGGCCAGATAGAAAGAAAAAATAGCAATCAAAAATAGAAAGATATTGCCGGTTATTATTGCCATCGGGATGGCAGTTATGAAAATTGCTGACATGGCCCAGAAATAAATCGCACCTGACAGACGATGCAGTTTTCCGCCCTTCCCAGAGCAAAGTGCCAGAGTCGCACTAAGCAATGCAACAATACCCGCGCTAATATGTGCTAGTAAAAGAAATTCCATTTTCAACTAAGGTTCTGTCCTAATTTATACTGATAATAGCCCACCTTTTGCAATTTATGTTTATAGTTAGTGAATATATAGTAGGATTTTTTAGGACGTTAAGATGAATTTAAAAAACAAAATTCCACCGCCCATTGTTACATTAGTGTTTGCCGCGCTAATTTTTTTCTCCACCGAATTGACACCCGATATAGTGTTTAGTGGTCAAAATCTAATTTCATTATTCTTTATGATAGCTGGACT
Organism: Porticoccaceae bacterium; assembly: GCA_029248755.1. Taxonomy (GTDB): domain Bacteria; phylum Pseudomonadota; class Gammaproteobacteria; order Pseudomonadales; family Porticoccaceae; genus HTCC2207. The sequence goes on along the minus strand of JAQWIR010000022.1, from coordinate 8,595 downwards.
TATAGTATTGTTAATTGCGATTAGCGCGTTTATAAAATTTAAAACAACCATTAATCCTTTAAAGCCTGAACAGGCTTCTTCGTTGGTAATGACTGGAATATTTAAATTTAGTAGAAACCCAATGTATCTGGGTATGTTATTGCTTATACTTAGTCTATGGATCAAAACCGGTGCTATTTTAGGGTTTATTTTGGTGCCAGGTTTTATGGCCTATATGAATTATTTTCAAATATTACCTGAGGAGCGAGCCATGAAAGCACTTTTCTCAGACAAATATGATGCCTACTGCCAGCAGGTAAGACGTTGGCTTTAATCTTAAGGGAATTACTATGTTAAAAAAATTAATGATTTGTTGTGTGCTCTCTTGTCTTGGCGGTTGCACGCTTTTAAGTATTCCTGTGGCGGTTGTGGATACAGCGGCGGGTATTGTTAAGTTGCCCATTACTGCGGTTGATTCGGTGATTGATGCGGTCAATGGTGATGAAGACGAAGAGTAACAGTAATGGTCTTTGAGGGCGAAAAAAGGGTGCTATTAGCACCTTTTTTTATGGGTTTTTAATTTATAGGATAAGAGTTTTTGAGGTTTCTCCAGCCCTTTCCTGTACCAGTTTTGGGGTCAGAAACCCCGGTAATTCAGACTGAATTTGGTGAAAAATTTCTACCGCATGTTTTTTTGATACATCAAAATGACTGGCCCCTTGAACGGGATCTAGCATATGCAGGTAATAGGGCATAATACCTGCATCAAATAGTTTTTCACTTAAAGCAATGAGTTGGTCGCTGCTGTCATTGATACCTTTAAGCAATACACTTTGATTAAGTACGCTGATACCAGCTTGCTTTAATCGATCAACCCCTTGGCTAAGTTCTGTGCTTATTTCATTGGCATGATTAATATGCAACACAAAGGTGGGTTTTAGTCGAGTATGGCCTAACCAGTTTATGAGTGACTCGTCGATTCTAGCGGGGATAACCACGGGTAATCGGCTGTGGATACGCAGTCGTTTAATATGTGAAATAGATTCTATTTCAGCGGTTAGCCAGCGTAAAAAATTATCATTAGCCGCCAGTGGATCGCCGCCGCTGTATATCACTTCGTTAATTTCTGGTTTGGTTTTTAAATAGTCTAACGCCTCGAGCCACTGTTGCTTACTTTGGCGGTTTTCATCGTAGGGAAAGTGTCGGCGAAAACAGTAGCGACAGTTAATAGCGCAATTAGGGCTGATAATCATCAGCACTCTATTGTGATATTTATGTACAATGCCAGGCACTGGATTGTAGTTGGATTCATCCACTGGATCGGTGCTGAAATTACTATCGATATCAAGCTCTGACGAAATGGGTAATACTTGTTTTAGCAGGGGATCATTTGGGTTGCCATATTCCATCAGTTGAACAAAGGGCTGTGGTACTTTAATGGGGAAATCAATAGCAGCTTGCTCGTTGGCACTTAAATCATCGGCATTGAGCCCCAGTTGATTGAGTAATTCATCAATTGAGCTGACACAGTGACTTAGTTCAGCTTTCCAGTCTGAATAAAGATTAATCGGTTGGCTTATAGGGCTAATTGACATTTAATAGTAGTTTAAACATTGTCTATAACGTTGAGTTTACGCTATTTTTTGTTAAGCGTGGCGATTACAGGAATAATTTTTTGGAAAGTGATAGTGCCTTTATGAGGCAAGCATTCGACTTAGCAAAACAGGCCGCCAGTATAGAGGAAGTGCCAGTGGGTGCTATTGTGGTTGCTAATGGCGAGGTCATTGGTCGAGGGTTTAATTGCCCTATAGACTCTAAGGATCCAACTGCTCATGCAGAAATTGTCGCCATGCGTGATGCGGCGAAAAATCGGGGGAACTATCGACTATCTGGTTGTGAACTTTATGTGACTATTGAGCCCTGCACTATGTGTTTGGGTGCTATGGTGCATGCGCGCATTAAGCGCGTTATTTTTGGCGCGCCGGAGCCTCGTTCAGGTGCTTTTGTGAGTAATCCTGTGTTGATGGATGCCGATCATCTTAATCATAAACTCGATTGGTCTGGTGGGGTTCTTGAAAAGGACTGTAGTGAATTGATGAAGGGATTTTTTAAAGGCCGAAGGTAGGTTTACTTTTCGCTTTACAACGAATCTGGGGCTGTGGGTTGCCAGTTGTCTAGGGCATTGGTTTCTATGCTATCTATGGTGGGTTGTTTGGATACAGAATTGAGTTGTAGGTAAGATCTGTAGTACTGAATATTGTCCACATAGATAACCGGCTCGTTTCCTCGTGCATAACCTCTTTTTACCGTGCTGTAGTACTGCTTTTTACTGAGTAGCGGTAAGTGTTTGCGCACATCTTCCCAACTATCTGGGTTGTGATTATTGCGTACGGTGAGTATTCGTGCATCCTCTAAATGCCCAAAGCCAACATTATAGGCGGCTAGAGCGAAAAGGGTTCGATCTGGATCATTGATGCGTTTGGGTAGGCGCGATTTTAGTTTTAGAAAATAAGCGACTCCGCCGTCTAGACTTTGGATAGGATCCAGTCGATTGGTTACATTCATTTCTTTGGCAGTATCCAGTGTCAGCATCATTAAACCGCGCACACCGGTTGGCGATTTGGCCCGAGGATTCCAGTGTGATTCTTGATAGGCAATAGCGGCAATAAGGTGCCAGTCCAGATTATTTTTTTCTGCAATTTGCTTAAACAATAATTCATATTTGGGGAGTCGTTTGCGCACTAACTGGCCAAGTTGTTGTGAGTTTGCGGCTGAAAAGTGTTTTGTCTGTGAGAAGATCTGTTGTTTAACCCCGTCTAATTGACCGCTATCGGAATATTGTTGTAAAAAGCGATTTGCCGCGGCTAAAAGTGTGCCATCCCCGCGTTCTGGAAACGCCCATGCAATAGCCTGGGGTTTGGTTATATCAAATGCCTTGCGCGCATTTGGGTAGATATGCCGGCTTATTTCGAATGCTATTGAATCAGCTACGGTATAACTAATTTCACCATCATGTACTTTTCGAATCATTTCGCTTATTTCTGCATCATTTTCTTCAATCCATTGCAGGTTAGGTAGTTGTTGGCCAAGTTGTTTGAGATTTTCACTGTGTGACGAGTTGGCAATAACTGATAAGTCCCCCTGCAGGTCTTTCATCGATTGGGGTTTTTTGTCACCTGCACGATAAATTAATTGCTGAACAACTTGATGGTAGGGTGTGGAGAATCTAAATGATTTTCCGCGATCAGCTGTACTCACTAGGTTCGCCGCGGCAAAGTCACCCTGTGGCCCACCAACTGATAGCAATAAACTCGAAAGCGTAGATTTTGTTGTTACTTTTAATTCTACCCCTAAGCTATCTGCAAATGCTTTTGCTACTAAATATTCAAAGCCATTTTTACCGTCGCCGTCCTCAAAATAAGTGGTAGCTCCGGGCAGGGTCAAGACCACAAGATGCCCGCGTTTTATTACTTTTTCGAGATCGCTAATATGGGTACTGTCAGAAATATAAGCCAAGCATAGTAGGGCAATAGCTATAAGCATGACGCGATTGCGAAGATTTTTCATGCCAGTGGATAATGGATCCATTAATAACCTTGCCTAATGTACTAAGTGGGATATTTTTGTTTTTATTGTAAATATTTTACATGGTTTACAGGTTATAGCTAAATTTCTGTGCAAACTTATGCATCTATATCTGCCTAAAACATAAATTTTCAGATAAAATGCGTGGTTTAAAATAACAGTATAGTTTTGGGACTCACCCTGTATGATTATTATTTCTGGCGCACCTGCTCTTTCCGCCTTTCGCCAAAGAAAATTGCTTGTTAATTTAAAGCAGGCAGTCCCATCAATTACTGATGTCAAAGCTGAATATCAGCACTTTGCTGATATCTCAAAACCATTATCAAGCGACGATACCAATACCCTCAAAGCATTGATGCAGTATGGACCTATGGAGCAGGCAGTTAATGCCAGTGGTCAATTACTGTTGGTGGTGCCTCGGCCGGGCACTATTTCACCATGGTCTAGTAAGGCCACAGATATTGCCCATAACTGTGGGTTACAGGATGTTGTGCGTATTGAACGTGGAACGGCCTATTATATTGAGTCTAGCGCAGCATTATCAGAACAGCAGATAAATGATCTAGGGGATTTACTTCACGATCGGATGGTTGAAACTGTGTTCTCTGATTTACAGCAGGCGCAAACACTGTTTGTCCAGCATCAACCAAAACCACTCACCGAAGTGGATATTATGACGGGTGGTGTTAAGGCGCTTGAAGACGCCAATATTTCTCTGGGTTTGGCTTTGGCTGATGATGAAATAGAGTATCTGGTGTCTAGCTTTAAAGAGTTGGGGCGCAATCCAACCGATGCTGAATTAATGATGTTTGCACAGGCAAACTCTGAACATTGTCGGCATAAAATCTTTAATGCTAGCTGGACTCTTGATGGCGAAGATCAGCCCAATAGCCTATTTGGCATGATTCGCAATACCCATAAATTGGGCGGTGAGAATGTCCTTTCAGCTTATTCTGATAATGCGGCCGTGGTTGCCGGCAGTATGGGTGGTCGCTTTTATCCTGACCCAGAGTCTAAAGAATATGGTTACTCCCAAGAACCTGTTCATCTACTGATGAAGGTTGAAACCCATAATCACCCAACAGCTATTGCGCCTTTTTCTGGCGCTGGTACTGGCTCTGGTGGTGAGATTCGCGATGAGGGTGCGGTGGGCCGTGGTTCTAAACCCAAGGTAGGGCTTGTAGGCTTTACGGTTTCGAATTTACAGATTCCCAACTATACCCAGCCTTGGGAAGAAGATTACGGCAAGCCGGATCGTATCGTATCGGCATTAGATATTATGATTGAGGGCCCGATTGGTGGTGCGGCCTTTAATAATGAATTTGGGCGGCCTAATTTATGTGGTTATTTCCGTACTTTTGAGGCTGATTTTGCTGGCGAAAGACGCGGTTATCACAAGCCGATAATGATTGCCGGTGGCTATGGCAATATTCGTGAAGAGCATGTGGATAAGCCTGAATTTGCCCCCGGTGCAAAATTAGTGGTACTAGGTGGACCTGCCATGTTGATTGGTTTGGGTGGCGGTGCCGCCTCAAGTATGACCACTGGCTCTAGTTCAGCGGATTTAGATTTTGCCTCGGTACAGCGTCAGAATCCCGAAATTGAACGACGCTGTCAGGAAGTGATCGACCAGTGTTGGCAGTTGGGCGATAACAACCCCATTGCATTTATTCACGATGTGGGTGCCGGCGGTCTTTCAAATGCATTGCCAGAATTGGTCAAAGATGGCGGAACTGGGGGTGTTTTTGAATTGAGAACCGTACCCAATGATGAGCCGGGTATGTCACCCGTAGAGATTTGGTGTAATGAGGCACAAGAGCGCTATGTGCTAGCGATTAAGCCAGAAGATGTTCAAAGATTTGAGGCTATTTGCCAGCGTGAAAGATGTCCATTTGCACTGGTAGGTGAGGCCACTGAAGATAAAACAATTCGGGTGACAGATCAGCAGTTTGACAATAATCCGGTTGATTTGCCGATGTCGGTACTGTTTGGCAAGGCGCCAAAAATGCATCGTTCAGCTAATAAGCAGGAAATCATTAGCGAAGACTTTACTACCCAGTATTTAAATATTAATGAAGCGGTGGTTCGGGTGTTACAGCATCCATCAGTGGCCAGTAAAAGCTTTTTGATTACTATTGGCGATCGCTCGGTGACCGGTATGGTCGCTCGCGATCAAATGGTGGGGCCATGGCAGGTGCCTGTGGCCGATTGTGCCGTGACTACGGTGACCTATGATAGTTATGCCGGTGAGGCTATGGCTATGGGCGAGCGAACCCCGCTAGCGCTGATAAATGCTCCAGCTTCAGGGCGTATGGCCATCGGTGAAGCTATTACCAATATTTGTGCCTCGCGTATTGCGGATATTAAAGATATTAAACTGTCGGCAAATTGGATGTGTGCCGCAGGCTCACCCGGTGAAGATGAAAAACTCTATCGCACTGTAGAAGCCGTGGGCATGGATCTGTGCCCAAAATTAGGTATTACCGTCCCTGTGGGTAAAGATAGTATGTCTATGCGAACTGCATGGCAGGAACAAGATCAAGACAAGTCAGTAACAGCGCCATTATCTTTGGTTATTACTGGATTTTCTCCCGTAGTCGATGTGCGTAAAACACTGACGCCGCAGCTGCATGATCTGGCTGAAGATACCCAATTAATTTTGCTTGATTTGGGTGCTGGTGCTAATCGCTTGGGCGGTTCAATACTGGCACAGGTCTATTCGAAAATGGGCAGTATAGCCCCAGATGTGGACGATGCCGATGCCTTAAAAGCCTTCTTTAATAGCATCCAGGCTCTAATCGAAAGCGATAGCTTGTTGGCCTACCATGACCGCTCTGATGGTGGTTTGTTTACTACCCTTGCTGAAATGGCATTTGCCGGGCATACCGGTGTTTCTATCGATATTGGTGCATTAGATAATGATGCTATGGCGGTATTGTTTAATGAAGAGCTAGGTGGCGTTATTCAGGTCAAAGCAGATCAGGCCGAACAGGTTTTGGAGCAATTTTCCAAGGCTAATATTAACGCTCATGCTATAGGAACAGTGAATCGCGCTGATACCATAGATATTAGTTCAAATGGTGATTTGTTGTTTTCAAAGCCGCGAACCGAATTGCAGGAGCACTGGAGTCGCACTTCTTATCAAATCGCCGCTCGTAGAGATAATGCCGATTGCGTTAAAGAAGAATTTGACCGCATTGCTAATCCTGATGCGGGGTTATCGGCCAAACTAAGCTATGACCCATCAGAGGATATCTGTGCCCCCTATATTCAAAAAGGCGCAAAACCCAAAATGGCTATTCTGCGAGAGCAGGGTGTCAATAGCCACTTAGAAATGGCGGCAGCTTTTGACCGCGCCGGCTTTAGTGCGGTTGATGTGCATATGAGTGACTTGCTTGCCGAGCGTCAATCACTTCAAGATTTTTCTGGGTTAGTCGCCTGTGGTGGTTTTTCTTATGGTGATGTTTTAGGTGCTGGTGAGGGTTGGGCTAAAACAGTATTGTTTAATAATCAGCTGCGCGATCAGTTCGAGCAATTTTTCCATCGTCCAGAAACATTCAGTTTAGGTATTTGCAATGGTTGTCAGATGTTATCTAATTTAAAAACCTTGATACCAGGGGCTGAGTTATGGCCGCGATTTGTTCGCAACCTTTCTGAGCAGTTTGAAGCGCGTTTCTCTTTGGTAAAAGTGGAAGAGTCACCGTCGATTCTTATGCAGGGCATGGCCGGATCCTATATGCCGATTGCGGTTTCCCATGGCGAGGGTCGAGCAGAGTTTGCTAATCCAGACGCGCTGAGTAGCTTGCAGCAAACCAATCAAATAGCACTGCGCTACTTAGAAAATAATTTGCAGGTGGCCTCTAAGTATCCGGCCAACCCCAATGGCTCGCCCGATGGCATTACCGGTGTGACCTCCACAGATGGTCGCGCTACCCTGATGATGCCCCATCCAGAACGAGTATTTCGCACTGTGCTAAACTCATGGTATCCAGAGGATTGGGGTGAGGATAGCGGTTGGATGCGGCTATTTAGAAATGCCCGCGTTTTTGTTGATTAACAGTAAGGTTAACGTATGAATAAAATTCCAAATGAGCCTGAATTAGTAAAAAAAGCGCTACAAATAGGTGCGGTATACGCTCAGAAGCGCGCCTACGGTAAGATCGAGTCCCATGATTCGGTCAAGCTTAAAGTTGAATTTATCTATAAGGTATTAGTTGAAGATAAGCTAATACAACCCCTTGCTAAAGATCAAATTAGCGATCCCAATATGCGACATAAGTTGGCACTTTGGATTTCCCGACAGTTGCCAGCTGATCATCCTTTATTGAAAGATTCTTAACCTAACAGTTTAGTCATTAATTGTTTTTCAACGCATATTTAAAAGGATTTAAATATGAAAAAACCCATCATTGAAATATATGCCTTATTAGTCTGCTTTATCACAGTAGCCTGTGCTTCGATTTGGTTGGCTATTGGTTTTTACGCTGTTATTGGCGCCGCAAAGCCTGATATAACTATAAGTGGTTGGGCTTATCAAATGCATCAGTCTAACCAGCAGTTTCAAAAGTCATTGCTTGGGGAGCCAATATTTTTAGGGCCACCAAGCGCGATAGAGGTCAAAAAGCCAGAGCCAGTTAAGCATTTATCTGATGAGGAGATTGCTGAAAAAAGGCTGGCAAGCTATCAGATAGAGTTGCAGTCTGAGGTTAGAAAAAACCAGCAGTCATTAATTAAATCACTGATCGCAGTCTTTATTTGTTTGCCATTATTTTTTGTTCACTGGCGTTTTGTAAAGCCAAAGTAGTCTTTATTTTTCTATTCTATCGCTCTGTTGCATGTTACCCTTGCGCCCGAGTTGGCCAGGCAATCGCTGTAGTAAGGTCTCTTTTGTTCGCTTGCGTTTAAAAGGGTGTATTGCAGAGGAAAGTCCGGGCTCCATAGGGTAGTGTGCCAGGTAACACCTGGGGGGCGAAAGCCTACGGAAAGTGCAGCAGAGAGTAGACCGCCGATGGCTTTTTCGAAAGCACAGGT
>JAQWIR010000021.1 GCA_029248755.1 Porticoccaceae bacterium | reverse complement strand
CATATTTTCCATCTAATTAAATTCCCCAGAGGATATCTAAAGTCCAAACCACATAAAAAATTATTACGACAATCATTGCCAACTGTAAAAACATACGAATTGGCGTGGCCTTTGGCCCAATTAAACGAACAGTTATATAGTCCGTTAAAACACACCAAACCCCTAAGGCGGCATGAGCGGCAATTGACAGAATGGTCAATAGACTAAAAATACGCATAGCCAGAGAACTATGCAAACCTTGCCATTGCTCGTAACTAGGGCTTGGGTTAACGAAAAAGTAAGCCACTATAAAGATAAGATAGGCAGACATTATCAGAGCCGAAACTCTCTGTAATAGCCAGTTAGATAGGCCGCTGCGGCCCACACTGATTAAAGATTTCACCATAAGTAAATCCACCCTGAAATAGAAATAACCACAATAAATACCACAGCTACAACCACCCAAGCGCTTCGGCGGCCAGACTCAAAGCTTTCCTCGCCAACACCAATATCCATTATCAAGTGCCTAACACCCGCAAAAAAGTGGTATGCCAGCGCGGCCAATGCCGCCCAAATAATAAATTTTACTAAGGGGTTTGAAAGAGATTGCTTTAGGGATTGAAAGCTTTGCTCAGACTCAAGGCTTGAATCAAAAGCGCAAAGCAATAAAGCAACCGCAAAAAATAAAACGACACCAGAAATACGGTGTAAAATAGAAACATATGAGGTTATTGGCAACTTGATGGAGCCAATGTCCAAATTAACGGGTCTTTTTGTCTTCACAGTGGACTAACTCTTTAATGGAAACTCTAATTAAGCGAACAAGGTTGGCGACTGTAAATAAAGCTAAAAACTTCGAACAACCTTTATAAATTACCGCTCTCAGACTACGGCGTGGCATTATAGATAGTTCACCCTTCTAATTCAAACGGAACCCCAAAAACAGATGAAGTTAATATAATTTACAGGGAAACAAAAAAACAAAGTTGATCATTGTGAAGCACCAATAAAAACAACCGCCAATAACTTTTATTTTTTTAAACCTAAAATTAGGGTAAAATACATGCTTAAAGTTGACAATTTTGTCTGAGCAATTATAGTTTACCGCTCGGCTCAAGCCAGACACACCATCAGTATTTCTCGAGGATCATGCATGACCAACCGTAAAGCAACTCTCTCTATAGATGGAGATTTGACCGTCGACCTCCCAATTTTGGAAGGCACTCGAGGTCAAGACGTAATTGATATTAGCAGCCTTGGAGGGCATGGTTACTTTACCTATGACCCAGGTTTCTCAGCTACTGCAGCCTGTCAATCTGACATCACTTACATTGATGGGGGCAAAGGTATTTTGCTTCATCGCGGCTATCCTATCGAACAGCTTGCAGAAAAATCAGATTATTTAGAGACTTGTTATTTGTTACTTGAAGGCAATCTTCCCAACGCTGAACAAAAAGCGGATTTTGAGAACAATATTAAATACCACACCATGGTAAACCGTTCGATAGAAAATTTTATTAGCGGATTTCGCCACGACGCCCATCCAATGGCAATGATGTGCGGTATTGTCGGTGCTATGTCATCTTTTTACCATGATTCTCTCGATATCAATGACGAAAATCATCGCAAAATTTCAGCTCATCGCTTAATCGCAAAAATGCCGACCATTGCCGCGATGTGCCATAAACACTTTATGGGCCAACCCTTTATGTACCCAGATAATTCTCTATCTTATTCTGAGAATTTCTTACATATGATGTTTGGCACACCTTGTGAGAACTATAAAATTGAGCCCGCAATAGCCAAGGCCATTGATCGTATTTTCCTATTACATGCCGATCATGAGCAAAATGCCTCAACTTCAACGGTTCGTTTGGCCGGCTCGTCCGGTGCAAACCCGTTCTCATGTATAGCGGCGGGAATTGCGGCCCTGTGGGGACCTGCCCATGGCGGTGCCAACGAAGCTGTATTGGTAATGCTTAACGAAATTGGCCATGAAGATAATATTGCTGAATATATTGCTAAGGCCAAAGATAAAAATGATCCATTTAGGTTGATGGGCTTTGGGCACCGTGTGTACAAGAACTACGACCCGCGTGCCACTGTAATGCGCGAAAGCTGTAATGAAGTGCTTGAGGTATTAGGGCTTGAAAATGATCCACTATTTAGACTGGCCAAGAAGCTTGAAACCATCGCATTGGAAGATGAGTATTTTGTGAGCAAGAAGCTCTACCCCAACGTCGACTTCTACTCTGGCATTATTCTTAAAGCGCTGGGCATACCTATAGAGATGTTTACTGCGATGTTTGCCACAGGAAGAACTGTCGGTTGGATTTCCCATTGGAACGAGATGATTACCAACCCCTATCGTATCGGGCGTCCACGTCAGCTTTATACTGGTGCTGATAGCCGCGACTATGTGCCACTCAACAAAAGATAAACAAATATAGAGGCATTAAAGGCAGCCTATGGCTGCCTTTTTTATGGGCTAAGCACAGGGCCCTGAGTGAAACCTAAACTCGGTATCTGGCGTCTCTACTAGCTGTTTTTCAATCTTCAAAAACACGGCTAGACGAGTATCCACCTCTTGCGCAGAAGCAACTGTACCCGCCAGTGTTAGATAATCTTTAAAGTGTCGACCCTCTGATTTAAGTAGAGACAGATAGAACGATTGAAGTTCATCATCTAGATAGGGCGCTATCTTGGCAAAACGCTCACAGGACCGCGCTTCTATTAATGCGCCAACAATCAGTATATCGACAAGCTTATCAGGGTCATTGGGTCTAACCGCCTCTCTAAGTTTAACCGCATAGCGCGAGGCGGTTATTTGCCGATATTCGATATTGCGACGCTTCATAATAGCAATAACTTGCTCAAAGTGACGCAATTCTTCACGCGCCAAACGCGACATTTTGTTCAATAATTCAAAATTATCTACATAACGATACATCAAATTGAGAGCGGTACTAGCGGCTTTCTTTTCGCAATTAGCATGATCAATAAGCATTAATTCAGGATTAGCTAAGGCATTTTCAATCCATAATTGTGGTGTATTACAGGGTAGGAAATCTTCAATTTCTTGAACAACTGTCATAGGTAATTAACGGTGTAATTTTAAAGCCTGAATTATAAACTATCAGTCATTAACTAACAGCCTAATTAGAATAATTTTTGGTCCTCGATTGAATTATTTATATGTAAACACCTTGCTATAACTGCACTCTCTTCTGTAAAAAAACTACAAATTGTCGTACAATCGGCTCATACCATCCTGTAAACCTAAGATTTAATTTAATTAAATCTTATAACCGATTGTTATATATGAGGTATTCAGTGTTAGAAGCCTATCGCGCCCATGTTACAGAACGTCAATTAGAAGGTGTCCCACCTAAGCCATTAACCCCAGAGTGGACATCTGATTTAGTTGAACTTTTAAAGAATCCACCGGCAAATGAAGAAGCATTTTTACTCGATCTAATTGCTAATCGTGTACCCCCGGGGGTCGACGAATCCGCCTATGTTAAAGCTGGCTTTTTAAGCGCCATTGTAAATGGCGAAACCACCTCGCCGCTTATTAGTCGGGCCGCTGCTGTTGAACTACTGGGCAATATGCATGGTGGTTATAATGTGGCAACCTTGGTTGAGCTTTTGGACGATAGCGAACTTAGCGAATTAGCCGCCATTCAACTTAAAGCAACAACTTTAGTGTTTGATGCATTCCATGATGTGGCTGAAAAAGCCGATGCCGGTAATGCGCAGGCACAATCGGTCATGCAGTCTTGGGCTGATGCCGAATGGTTTACAACTAACGATGCCGTTCCAGCTAGCATTAAAGCAGTAGTATTTAAGGCCACCGGTGAAACTAATACCGATGACCTGTCCCCGGCACAGGATGCATGGTCGCGGCCTGACATCCCACTTCATGCGAAGGCCATGTACAAAATGACTCGTGACGGCTTTAACCCCGAAGAGCACGGCGTTATAGGCCCTATGGCACAGGTTGAAGAGATTAAATCTAAAGGACTTCCCGTGGCCTTTGTTGGCGATGTTGTGGGTACTGGCTCCTCGCGCAAATCAGCCACTAACTCGGTACTCTGGTTCTTTGGCGAAGATATGCCCGGCGTACCCAATAAGCGCTCAGGCGGTATCTGTATAGGTAATAAAGTAGCGCCAATTTTCTTTAACACTATGGAAGATGCAGGTGCCCTTGTATTTGAAGCGCCAGTCGATGATATTCACTATGGCGATATTATTGAAATTCGCCCCTATGATGGACAAATTCTCAACGATGCTGGCGAGATTATCTGTGAGTTTGAACATAAATCAGAGGTCATTCTTGATGAGGTTCAAGCGGACGGTCGAATTAACCTGATTGTCGGTCGCGGCTTAACTCAGCGAGCTCGAGAGCACTTAGGCCTTCCAGTCTCTGAGGTATTTCGCAAGCCAGAAACCCCGCTAGAAACAAAAGCGGGCTTTTCGCTGGCACAAAAAATGGTGGGTAAAGCCTGTGGTGTCGATGGTGTTCGCCCTGGTACCTACTGCGAACCCAAAATGACCACAGTAGGCTCTCAGGATACTACCGGACCCATGACCCGCGATGAGCTTAAAGATCTCGCCTGTCTTGGTTTTTCTGCCGACTTGGTAATGCAGTCATTTTGTCATACCGCGGCCTACCCCAAGCCGGTTGATATCGACACGCAACACAGCTTACCCGACTTTATTATGAATCGCGGCGGTGTTTCACTGCGCCCCGGCGATGGCATTATTCACAGCTGGCTTAATCGTATGCTACTGCCAGATACTGTGGGTACTGGCGGTGATTCTCATACCAGGTTCCCTATGGGTATCTCTTTTCCTGGCGGCTCTGGTCTTGTTGCGTTCGCAGCCGCTACAGGGGTTATGCCTCTGGACATGCCAGAATCTGTTCTAGTGCGCTTTAAAGGCGAAATGCAGCCGGGTATTACACTGCGTGATCTCGTTCATGCAATCCCCTACTACGGCATTAAAGAAGGCTTATTAACGGTTGAGAAGAAAGGTAAAAAGAACTTCTTCTCTGGACGTATTTTAGAAATTGAAGGTGAAGGTATCGAAAGCCTCACTGTTGAGCAGGCATTCGAGCTTTCCGATGCCTCAGCAGAGCGTTCAGCCGCTGGCTGTACCATTAAGTTAAGCGAGGATTCAGTTGCTGAATACCTGCGCTCTAATGTCACCCTATTGCGCTGGATGATTGCCGAGGGCTATGGTGACGTAAGAACCCTAGAGCGCCGTGTGCGCCAAATGGAAGAATGGTTAGCCAACCCAAGTCTAATGTCTGCTGATGCCAATGCTGAATATGCCGCGGTTATCGAAATCGATCTAGCCGATATTAAAGAGCCTATTGTTTGCTGTCCAAACGATCCAGATGATGCCAAGCTTTTATCCGAAGTGGCTGGTGACAAGGTTGATGAGATCTTTATTGGCTCTTGTATGACCAATATTGGCCACTTCCGTGCCGCTGGTAAATTACTAGATGAGGCCGGCGCTGTGGATTCCAGATTCTGGATCTGCCCGCCCACACGTATGGATGCTCATACCCTAATGGAAGAAGGCTATTACAATATTTACGGCAAAGTGGGCGCGCGCACTGAAATGCCCGGCTGTTCACTATGCATGGGTAACCAAGCGCGTGTTCTAGCCGGTGCTACGGTGCTATCAACCTCTACTCGCAACTTCCCCAACCGTTTAGGTGACGGCGCCAATGTTTATTTGGCATCCGCTGAATTAGCATCGGTAGGTGGTATTCTGGGACGCTTACCCACCCCAGAGGAATATATGCAATATGCTAGTAAAATCGACTCAATGGCTGATGAAATCTATCGCTATATGAACTTTGATCAGATTGAATCGTTCCAGAAATCTGCTGAACAGGGCAAAACCATTGCCGCCGAGCAGATTGTTGAAGTTAGCTAAGGTCGATCTAAAGCTATAAAAAAAACCCCGCTTCTGCGGGGTTTTTTGTAACTTTCTAAATTAACCTTTGATTCTACATATAGGCATTACTGGTATCGGTGTGATCAGTTGAATCCTTGACCCCTTTAAGCTCAGGTATTTTTTCCATTAGGGTTTTTTCCACCCCCTCTTTAAGGGTTAAACTAACCGACGAGCAACCCTGACAACCACCGCCAAATTCAAGTATTGCAAAGCCATCATCGACAGTTGCAAGAGCAACATTGCCACCATGGGATGCTAGACCCGGATTGATTTCGCTGTGAAGAAGGTAATTTATTCTATCTTCGATTGGACTATCATCATTAACAGTGGGAACGCGCGAGTTAGGCGCCCTAATAGTTAACTGGCCACCAAATTTATCTTCGGCAAAATCAACTTTTGCATCATCTAAAAATGGAATACTGCGGGCCTCGAAATACGCATTGAATTGATCATATTCAATAATAGTATCTTCTTCGTTATGTTCGCCCGGTCGACTGTAGGCAATACAGGTTTCTGCCTTAGGCGTGCCTGGGTCAGAGATAAACATACGAATACCAATACCTTCACAATTCTGCTTTTCGAGCAGACCTGCCAGATAGACCTGAGCTGATTCTGTAATAGTGACGTTAACCATGAAATTGATTCTAACCCAAACTAGTGTAGAAGTTTCTGTATTTTACGGCATGCAAGGTCTAAACAAAACTTTTCTTTTTGAAAAATACTGGTATGATGCGCATCCATCAAAATATTTTGATGGATCAATGAATAAAGGCTCTTGAGCATAATATGCGTAAGACTGGTTTAAATGAAAATTATATTTCCCTAGTGGAGGCCGCACAACAGAGAATTCTGTTAATTGATGGCGCTATGGGCACTATGATTCAACAGCATAGTCTTGAGGAAGCCGATTTTCGCGGCCAGCGTTTTGCCGACTGGGATTCAGAGATTAAGGGCAACAACGATTTATTAAGTCTGACTCAGCCCAACATTATTCTGGATATTCACCGTGCCTATCTTAACGCTGGCGCAGACATCATAGAGACCAATACCTTTAACTCAACTCGCGTCTCTCAGGCTGATTACAATATGCAGTCTTTTTCTGCGGAGATTAATTTCGAATCTGCCAAGTTAGCGCGACAGGCGGCCGATGAGTTTTCTACGCCAGAGCGACCGCGTTTTGTCGCTGGCATTTTGGGCCCTACGAGCCGAACCGCATCTTTATCACCGGATGTTAATGATCCCGGTGCGCGCAATGTCACCTATGATGAATTGGTTGAGGATTATTGTGAATCAACACAAGCTTTAATCGAAGGTGGTTGCCATATCATTATGGTTGAAACTATTTTTGATACCCTTAATGCAAAAGCAGCACTATTTGCCGTTCAAAAAGTATTTGAACAACTGGATGTGCAACTGCCCATCATGATTAGTGGCACTATTACTGATGCTAGTGGTCGGACCTTATCCGGCCAGACACCAGAGGCATTTTGGAATTCTATTCGTCATAGTAACCCGGTAAGTGTCGGCCTTAACTGCGCCTTGGGGCCCGATGAGTTACGCCCTCACCTATTAGAAATATCCAATGTGGCGGATACCTTAGTCACTGCTCACCCCAATGCTGGACTTCCTAATGAATTTGGCGGCTATGATCTTGGGCCTGAGGCAATGGCTAAGACTATTACAGAATTTGCCCAGTCGGGTTTACTTAATATTGTTGGCGGTTGTTGTGGTACTACCCCTGAGCATATTAAGGCGATTGCCGAGGCTGTTGCCCCTATTAAACCCCGCAAAATTCCAGATATTGCACCTGCTTGTCGCCTTTCAGGTTTGGAGCCGTTCACCATAAATACAAATTCCTTATTTGTGAATGTGGGTGAGCGCTGTAATGTCACAGGATCAGCTAAATTTAAACGCCTGATACTTGAAGAAAATTATGATGAGGCGCTGCAAGTTGCCCTTCAGCAAGTTGAAAATGGCGCGCAAATTATTGATGTCAATATGGATGAGGGCATGCTGGAATCACTTCCAGCAATGGTGACCTTTTTAAACCTGATTGCTTCTGAGCCGGATATCTCGCGTGTACCGATTATGGTTGATTCCTCCAAATGGGAGGTGATCGAGGCTGGATTAAAATGCATTCAGGGTAAGCCTGTGGTGAACTCTATTAGTCTTAAAGAAGGCGAAGATGAGTTTATAGAAAAAGCCACGTTGTGCAAACAACACGGTGCCGCCATTGTTGTTATGGCGTTTGATGAACAGGGTCAGGCAGATAATCTTGAGCGTCGCAAACAGATCTGTCAGCGCAGTTATGATTTGCTAGTTAACCATATTGGCTTTCCTGCTGAAGATATTATTTTTGACCCTAATGTTTTTGCGGTAGCTACAGGTATCGAAGAACATAACCGCTATGGCTTGGATTTTATCGAGGCTACCGGCTGGATTAAAAACAACTTACCCCATGCACTGGTTTCTGGGGGTATATCTAATGTGTCTTTTTCTTTTAGAGGCAATAATCCCGTTAGGGAAGCGATTCATTCTGCGTTTTTATTCCATGCTATCCGCGAGGGTTTAAGCATGGGTATCGTTAATGCCGGTCAATTGGCTGTGTACGATGAACTCCCCATTGCTTTGCGTGATGCGGTTGAAGACGTTGTACTTTATAGAAATGATGAAGCAACTGACAATTTACTCGCTATTGCCGATGATTTTCGCGGTGATGGCACCGCCAAAGCTAAAACAGAAGATCTAAGTTGGCGTGAAGCTAATGTTAATCGACGACTAGAGCATGCGCTGATTAAAGGTATTACTGCTTTTATACTGGAAGATACTGAAGAGGCTCGTCAGCAAGCTGAACGTCCGTTACATGTGATTGAGGGCGCGCTAATGGACGGCATGAATATTGTTGGCGATCTATTTGGCTCAGGCAAAATGTTTCTTCCTCAGGTGGTTAAATCTGCGCGAGTAATGAAACAAGCCGTTGCCTACCTTCAGCCCTATATTGAAAAAGAAAAGGATGAAGCTGCCAGTAGTAACGGTAAGATTTTAATGGCTACGGTTAAGGGCGATGTTCACGATATTGGTAAAAATATTGTCGGTGTGGTGTTGCAGTGTAATAACTATGAGGTGATTGACCTCGGGGTGATGGTGCCTGCTGAAAAAATTCTGCAGACGGCCAAGCAAGAGCAGGTGGATATTATCGGCCTCTCTGGCTTGATTACCCCATCTCTTGATGAAATGGTGCATCTGGGCAAGGAAATGCAGCGTCAGGGCTTTTCTGTGCCCCTATTAATTGGTGGCGCAACAACCTCTAAAGCCCATACAGCGGTTAAAATAGCCCCAAACTATGACGGCAATCAGGCTATTTATGTGTCTGATGCCTCCCGAGCAGTGGGTGTCGCGAGCAAGCTGATGAACAAAAATAGTCGCGATGAATTTGTTAGCGACATCCAAAAAGACTATGACGCGGTTAGATTGCGCACGGCCAACCGAACCTCTAGAGGCACATTGTTTGCCTATGAGGATGCGGTTAAGCAGAAACCACAGTTAAATTGGCGCGACTTTACCCCAGATATCCCTAAGCAACTCGGGGTTAGCGTATTAGATGATTACCCACTTGAAACTTTAGTGCCCTATATCGATTGGACACCATTCTTTATCACTTGGGATCTAGTGGGCAAATACC
>JAQWIR010000006.1 GCA_029248755.1 Porticoccaceae bacterium | reverse complement strand
TGTTGATTACTATGTAATAGAATCAACTAGATTAGACTTCTACTTGATTAGCCCAGGGCAGGAAACTTTTTATGCTCTAGATGTGTCTACTACAGGTCAGTGGAATAGTGTTCAGATTCCATTAAGTCATTATGAGAGTGTTGTTGATCTAACAGATGCGTTCCAGTTTAAAGTAGATGGTGACGGTTCTGTTGCATTCAATAACCTTTACTTCGGTGGAACGGCTTCTACAGATCCAGTAGATCCAGTAGATCCAGTAGATACAGATGGTGACGGTGTTGTTGATGCAGACGATGCTTATCCGAACAACCCTTCTGAGTCTGCGGATACTGATAATGATGGTGTTGGTGATAATGCTGACTTTGCACCTAACGATGAAGGTGTTCAGGTTGATCCAGCTAATCCAAATCAAGGTGTGTTTAGTGAAGCCTTTGGTGGCACGGCTATAAGTGGTGATTCATTCACATTCCCAACGGGTGCAGAAGGTTGGGGTGGATTTGCTAACATGAATGACGCTCTATACCCAATAACCTTCACTGAAGGTGGAACGGTTACCTTTAATGGTTCTGTCCCATCGGGTGTCTCTGCAGATGTACGCTTCCGTTTTGAATATCAACCACATCCAAATGTTGATCCTTCTTATGACGCTGAGACAATCACTGTTTCTGGAGCTACGCCAACTGAGTATACGGTTGCGATTCCATCACAGGGTGACAACACATTCAGCTCGATGATTATGTATGTAGTTGATCGTGATATTGCGGTCAATATTACTGATATAAGTGTTAATTCTGGTCCCGCTGGACCTTCACAGATTGTTACAGCTGAGGGATCTGGCATGATTGATGGTTCTGCTTCTGTGACTGTCACTTACGATGTAACCGATGGTAATGCTAATCTAACAGGTCTTGGATTACGTGTTCACTTCGATAGCACTGTGCTCACTTATATTGACTTTGCAGATCAGTTTGCAACTGGATTTGTTACTGCGAGCGGCGTTACTGTTGAAGGGACCACTGGCGATGATGTAGATGCTAATGCCGATACTGATAGATATGTATCCTTCAGCTGGGCTTCATTTACCGGTCTTGACTGGCCAGGAGCGTTAACACAAGATCTTGTTACGGTTAACTTTAGTGTTGCTGATGATGATCTTGAGTCTACTTTGATTGGCTTCTCATCGTCTAGTAGTCCAGCTGGTTATAGTTTCTCGGGTGCTGACTATGAACTACCATTGCTTTCAGGCAATCTTGACTTTGACCAAAGTGGTACAGGTGATGCATTGACTGATGGCCTATTGTTACTAAGATATGCCTTTGGTCTTCGTGGTTCTATGTTGACTGCAGGTGCAGTAGCTGGAAACTCACCATTGGATTCAGCTGAAGTTGAAGCTTCGGTTGCTAATGCAGCCGGATCTTTTGCTGATATTGACGGTAATGGTAGATTGGATGCCTTGACAGATGGATTGATACTTTTGAGATATCTATTTGGTCTTAGAGGTACCATGTTAACTAGCGGTGCGATTGCGGGTGATGCTACCCGAACCACACCAGAGGTTATCGAAAGCTATGTGAGTGATCTATTGCCATAATGGTGTAAGCTCATTACTTAGAGATTTAAGTGATGGGCTTTAAATGTAGATAAAAAGAATGGCCGCTTATGCGGCCATTTTTTTTGCTAAAAATTTATTGTTATTAGGTCCATGAAAGAATCTAATAAAGTGACATTGATTTTGCTATTAGTCCTATAGCAATCAATGAGACAAGAAAGAGTAAAAAGGGTTAGTAAATCCCTCGGCAATTTGAATACATTATGTGTTTGATACCAAGAAATTAAGATCCCTATTTAGCGGTTCGAAACCCTATATGTGAAGTAGCTAAAGTGATATCTTGAGCTTGTCTAGATGCAGGGCGAAAACGTTGGCAGTAATTATCTGAGCACAAAAAAGATCCGCCTTTGAGGGTTTTAACCCGAACACCGGGCTGCTGAGGGTCATACCCATCATCCCCATAGCTCCCTTCATGATCAGGGCCGTATGCTGTACTCGTCCACTCCCAAACGTTGCCCGTCATATCATGCAAACCGTATCCATTGGCAGGAAAACATCCAACTGGAGCGCTACCAATAAAACTATCCACATTCATGTTGGTATAGGGGAAATGCCCCTGCCATGTGTTAGCCTTTGATTCGCCCATATGAGGCTTCTCTTCTCCCCAAGAATAGGATGCTCCCTCTAAACCACCTCTTGAAGCATACTCCCACTCCGCTTCAGTAGGTAATCTTCGTCCCAACCATGTTGCATAAGCTAATGCGTCATCATAGGTCAATTGCACTACAGGAAAGGCGTCTTTACCCTCTATAGAACTATCAGGCCCTAAAGGATGACGCCAATTAGCGCCGGGGATAAACTGCCACCAAGTGTTAGGAGAAGCGTTTTTGTTAGGGCTTGGTGAAACAAACACCATGGAACCAGGAACGCGAAGTTCCTCTGGAATATTAGGAAATTCTTCTTGTGACAAACCAAGCTCAGCAGCTGTTACATAACCAGTAGCTTCAACAAACGCTCTAAATTGCTGATTAGTTACCTCTGTGCGATCAATATTAAAATCATTTACCTGTGTGGTTAAGATAGGTCCCTCATTGGAATAGAAACGATTCTCACCAAATTTAAACTCGCCCCCACGAATATCTTGGGTAGTTATAGCCTCTACATTTGACAAGCATGCCAATGTATCTTTATGGCCACTACAGGCCAAAGACAGAGTAGAAACCATAACCACCATGGTCAAGTTATATGATGATTTCACTAGTATTACCTTTAATCGATAAACGCGAAAAGCTATTTGCTTTAATTGTTACCACGCTTAAGTTTTCTATCATCTGGAGTGAAGAATCGTCGAAGATCATATTCACTTCCTTTACGTAACCAGTGTTCAGGAAACTCTGCGGCTTTAGAGCGATCAATCTGACGCAACACTGCTCCACTACTATACTTTTTGGTATAAGGAACAGAATGCTCGCCATCTTCCGCTAATCGGGCAAAGAGAGCTTTACGCAACTTTACCTTAACCTCTAAATAGCGACGATTATCAATTAGATTATTCATTTCTTGAGGATCATTTTTTAAGTCATAAAGCTCATCAGTATCCCAAACACCGTGATACTGAATTAGCTTATAATTGTCTGAACGAATCGCTAAAGTCGTGGGTGTATGGGGGAAATTAAATTCCCAATAGTACTCATAGAGTAGATTGTCTCGCCATCCCTCAACCTCCTCACCCTTTGCTAAGGGCAATAGGCTATCACCTGCAAATTGTGGTGGTTGCTCTTTGATTCCAGCAATATCTAGTATGGTGGGAGCAATATCAATATTAGCTGCCATTTCATCAACGACATAATTTTGCTTAGCACCAGGAATATGGGCGATAAGCGGCACACGCATTGATTCCTCGTAGGCATTTCGCTTATCAATCAATCCATGCTCACCAAACATAAAGCCATTATCACCCATTAAAATTACAGCTGTATTTTCTTCGAGATTATTGGCTTTTAACCAAGCGGTTATTCTTCCCAAGCTATCATCTACTGCTGAAAGTGCTCGGTTATACTGACGCTTGTATTCCTTTACGTTAAGTTCACTATGGTATGGGAAGTCAACGCCATGCCAGCTATTGCGCTGGTTTTTAACCCACATAGGCTTACCCTTATAATTTTCGGGCGTATCAGCCAGACTATCGGGCATCTTAATCTCAGCATCACTGTACTGCTCTCTATGGCGTTTTGCCGGGTCAAAATTCGCATGTACCGCTTTGTGAGAAAGGTAGATGAAAAAGGGTTTTTTGCTATCTCGCTCATCGTCTAACCACTGCAATGTGTAATCAGTAAGTTCGTCTGTTATGTAACCTTTTTGCTTTACATGGGTTCCATTGATATTAAAACGACTTACGCGACCATTTTGCTTGCGGGTTGGGTAGTAATCACCTTGTCCAGCAAAGCTTAACCAATGATCAAATCCAGGCTGTGGGTCATCGTGATGTCCACCCATATGCCATTTGCCAAAAAATGCCGTTTCATAGCCAGCCTTCTGCAAATAACTAGGGAAATAAACCGTCCCCTCCTTAGCAGGCTTGTTATTATCAACCACACCGTGAGTGTGCATGTATTGACCGGTCAAAATTGATGCACGACTAGGCGAGCAAAGCGCAGTTGTTACAAAACTATTTTTAAAATGAACGCCTTTCTCGGCAAGGGCATCCATATGGGGCGTAACAATTTCTGGGTTCATAAACCCTAATGCATCATATCGCTGATCATCTGTAAGGATATAAATAACATTAAGCTTTTTATTAGCGGAAGACTTATCAGCCATAGTAAATGACGAATAAACGCATGCTGCAACTAATAAACAACTGGTAAATTTGGCCCAATTATTTGTTCTCGAGGAAAATATTGGCATTTCTTTTTCTTCCTATTTTATTTAATGAATATTGACCTATACCTAAAAAATACTATTTAGCTATAGCGTTAATTTTTAATCACTTTAAGTCTGACTGATTTCAGATCACGATTACGCGATGACCCGCCGACCATTATTTTGAAAGCACCGGGCTCTACTACCCAGTTCATTTTTAAATCATAATAAGCCAACATATCTGGATTAATATCAAAATCAATTTCGCGCTCTTCACCTGGTTCCAGGGATATACGCTTAAAGCCTTTAAGCTCTTTCACAGGTCTTGTTACCTGTGAAAAATTGTCTCTAATATAGAGCTGAACAACCTCATCACCCGCATACTTACCTGTATTTTTGACTGTTACGAAAAGCTTTGTTGACTCATTTATATCAATATTAGAACTAGACAACCTAACATTATTATATTCAAACTCGGTGTAGCTTAGGCCATAGCCAAATTCATAAAGATTTTGAGTGGGTGCATCTGCATACTTTCTGACTAAAGCGCTAGGCTTGTGATTATAGATAGCCTGCATATGTCCAACACTGTAAGGAACTGTGATAGGCAACTTCCCGCTAGGGTTAACATCACCGAAAACAATCTCTGCCAAGGCTTTACCACCCATAGCACCCGGCTCCCAAGCTTCTATCAATGCATCCACGTTTTCAACAATCCATGGCTCAGCCAAAGGTCTGCCATTAACTAGCACAACAATAGTAGGCGTACCTGATGCCTGAATAGCCTGAACTAACTCAAGTTGCTGACCAAACAGTCCAATAGAACTTCGCGCAACGTTTTCTCCAGACGTCTTACCTTTTCTGTCATACCTCAGAGGGTTACTACCCACAACAACAATAGCTACATCTGCTTTTTTAGCACGTTTAGCTGCTTTTTTAATCTGTTTGGGCTCAATACTTTTTACACTTCCCTCTAAATCAAAATAATCGATCTTAGTTTTGCCCTGTGCTACCTCTCTTAACCCCTCAACCATGGTTGTGATATTTTCTTCAGGCTGTGGCAATACCCAATCACCCATGATTGAATGATTATCAGCATTAGGTCCGGTTATAAAGATGCGCTTGCCAGCGGGTAATGGCAAAATATTATCTGCATTTTTAAGCAACACAATACCTTCTCTTGCTAGTTGCAGTGCAGTATTTTTGTGCTCATCATTAAACATCAGTTTTTTAGCGCTAGATTCATCAACGAGGGCGTTTTCGAACAACCCTAAACGAAACTTAGCGAACAATATAGGACGGACAGCCGCGTCTATTCTCGCTTCAGAAATTTTCCCTTGTCTCACTAATCTTAAAAGCGGCATTAAAAATTTAGGGCCATGCATATGCATATCCATGCCCGCATCAACACTTTGATAAACAGCATCTTTGAAGGTTGTGGCCGTGCGATGATATGTTTTTAAACGTCCGACATCCAACCAATCACTAACAACAAACCCCTGAAAATCCCATTCATCTCGAAGTACCTCTGTGAGTAAAAAGTGATTAGCATGGGCAGGAACACCATTAACTTCGTTATGCGCTGCCATTAGGGTGAAAGCGCCCGCTTCAATTGCGCGCTTAAAAGGAGGGAAATAATCTTCACGCAAGGATCTCATCGAAACATCCATGGGAGATAAATTAAGTCCATTAATTGGATCACTGCCCGCCACAAAATGCTTTGCCGTAGAAAGAACACTTGTGTCACTTGAAAAATCACCCTGTTGCAAACCATCGATGACTGCCACACCCATTTCGGATACAAGAAATTTATCTTCTCCAAATGTCTCGCCAACCCTACCC
Source organism: Porticoccaceae bacterium (assembly GCA_029248755.1). Taxonomy (GTDB): domain Bacteria; phylum Pseudomonadota; class Gammaproteobacteria; order Pseudomonadales; family Porticoccaceae; genus HTCC2207. Next base: position 14,757 of record JAQWIR010000006.1, on the reverse strand, counting down.
CAACGGGCATCTCTTGCAATATCAATATTGGGTGTAAATGCCCAATGAGCACCATTAATACGTATTTCTTTAGCGGTTTCAATATTAGCTTGTTTAACTAAATCAAGATTCCAGCTACTGGCCATGGTGATTGGCGACGGATAAATTGTTGCCCCATCGACTAAACCATTACCATGGATTGCATCAATACCGATTAAAAGAGGAATACCTAAGCGACTTTGACTCGCATGTTTCTGTAAAAAATTAGCTTCCACAGGATTCTTAACATGCAGGAACGAACCTACCCTTCCCTTTTTAATCACATCGGGAATTTGTGAGGAGTGCAAATTAGGATAGATACCAAAGGTATCACCCGCCTGCATTTCTTCAATTGTCATATTTTTTTCTGAACGAGCTATATGCTCGGGGCCCACAAACTGTGACATCTGTCCGATTTTTTCAATCAGTGTCATTCTTGATAGCAAATCATCGACACGAACCTCATCAGAAAGCTCAGCATTTTTGTAGGGCTCAGAAGCCTGTGCAATAACGCCAAAGGTAAACCCGAGTGTAAGTATTGTTACTAAAAATAGATTGTTCATAAAATTTAATATCTTCTTATAGTTTATTTATACTGTTACTTAATAATTCTTCAATTAATTATTATCTAGCTGGTAGTAGCGCTTAAAAAATCTGGTTCTAACTTTTCCATTTCGCCCTATTCTTTTCCAGCTACCGGCATCTTGCGGTAACTGAGCATCCACTGAAGTGAGATAGGTACTTAACTTTAAGTTTAATGCGTCCACTTTCTTGGGCATCTTTTTGGATAAATCAACTCGCTCACCCGGATCCTTTGCTAGGTCAAAAAGTAAATTACGATCTGAAGCCGGGAAATGAATTAACTTATAGTTTTCATGTCGAATAGCAGAGTGAGGCTCATTCATACCTACCCTATTATAATGAGGGTAGTGAAAAACCAGCCCATCAAAAGGACGATCTAAATCAGCCTTATTGTCATCAAAAAGGGGTTTAAAACTTACGCCATCAAGATCTTCAGGCAGGCCCTTCAAAGACCCAGCAAGATCAGCTATGGTCGGTAAAATATCATAACTCATGACCGGTGTATCACTTTGCCCACCCGCCTTGATAGAGGGTCCAGTAATCGCGAATGGTACGCGAATACCACCCTCGGTGAGATCCCATTTCCCCCTTAGCAGAGGCTCATTAAGTCCCGCTCGGTAGGGTCTTCCTCTATTCACGCGCATGGGGAGAACCGGCATGCCACCATTATCTGAAAGAAAAATAATATAAGTATTTTTTGCAAGATCAAGATCACTGTAAGCCTCGAGTAAAGAGCCAATGGACAAATCCATATCCTCTAACATGGCCGCATAACCCTGATTTTTATGTAATTTACCCTTTTCGCGTTTACCTACTTCAGCAAAAGAGGCATCGCTATATACAATATTTGAATGCACCGCATAATGAGAGATTTGAAGAAAGAATGGTTGTTGTTTTTCAACCGAATCACGCATAAATTCTACAGCCCGTTTGGTCAGTGAATTTACCCGCTTTGGATCATCATCAGAATAACCATGCCACTGGGTCTTATTGTTATCAAAATCACCCGCTTTATTTTTAGTAATACCATCATGAACATCGTAGCCATAAGCCGATGGATCTTTGTCGATATGCCACTTACCAATATGGGCTGCACGGTAAGACTTATTAATGGCCTTAAGTACTTGAGGAATACCTACTTGATTGTGATCGGCATGATTTTTACCTAGCCCTCTCGTGCGCTTTAAGCGCGCCGGTGATTTACCAAATTGAATGCTATAGCGCGTAGGCGAACAAACAGGGGCGGCAGCATAGCCACTGGAAAAGCGGAGACCACCTTCTATTATGGCGTCAATATTTGGGGTTTTGTGATAGTCACTTTTAGCCTTTGGATAGTTTTTATCCATCGACACAGACAAACTGCTCCAGCCTAAGTCATCTGTTAGAACAACTATAAAGTTAGGTGCAGTTGAAACATTATCAGAGACACTTAAATTACTGTTAGTCTCCTTTGAAGCACAGGCAGTAATTACAAATAATACAATAGAGAGCAACCCTAGTTTTTTCAAAACAATGGCCTTAGAAAAAGCACGAAACTCCATTGTAAAACTACGCATATTTTGACCTTTATTGTTTAAATCCATAGTCTTAATATCCAGCCCCATAAGAGGCAATATTAGATACTATGGCATTGCCAAAAATATCAAATTCCGGCTTTTCAGTAATATGTTTGAATATGCCCTTTCCTGCGGCAGGAAAACTAGGATGATCTATTTTAAATTTATGGCTGTTTTTGATTAATGAAGGCGCAACTGCATAGGTAGAAAGACTGCCTATCTTTCCTTCAAATTTAATTTTTGCAAGGCTAGCGCTTAAGTCAGAATCTATAAAGTTTTTAGCCACATTCCCAGAAAAAACATTACCCCTTATATCCAAATCCTTTTTTTGCGACCAACCCGATTTAAGATTTTCGCCCAATGCACCGCCATCCTCAACTACAAAAACATTATTCCAAAGATGCATATCCTTACCCATAAACCTAATCTTAGGCTCCGAGTCACCAGCAATAACATAGGTATTGTTATAAATATAAACACCTTGGGATTTAATTCGTTTAGGTACTGAGAAATTGCTAACCTGAATTGTTCTACCTGGATGTTTACTTTTACCACCCTCTGGCCGCTCAACACCGACAACCCTTGTTCCATCGTGGACACTAATATTATGTCGCCATATCACATTCTTATTTTTACCTAATATCTCAGTGCCGTAACCCTCGTTTTTAAGGGTAAAGTTATACTGCACCAGAACATTTTCATTGCCATAATCTACATGCATGCCTGCAGAATCATTATGGCCACGAGAGCCATAAGAAAAATTACGCTGTGCAACAATATTTTTACTAGCGAAGAACCAGGCTCCACTGCCGCGATTAACAGATAAGGTAGGCTCAACCATAGCGCCAGATCGAATAAAACTATTCTTTTCAAGTAGACCATTCATAACGCCACTCATTAAGACACAGCTACCACCGGTGTCTTCACAGCGATTATTTATAATTCGCACATTGGTATCATAATTAGCCGGAGTCCCAAAAACACCCTCAATTTTTGATGCCCGATGACGGATGGCAATGCCAAAACGAGCGGTATGACGTAAAAAATTACCATGAATAAAAATATCACCGGTATTAAAGGCACGATCCTTTGACTTACTAGGAAGGGTCTCAATACGGATGCCCGAAACCGATGTCTTATTAAAAGAATTCTCACCAGAAGCGGTATTTGTTGCTCTTGCTTTTACTGGAAAAACTTCCTCAACCACAAGATCATGAAGATTATATCCGCGAAGATTGCGCTTACCTGTATTTTTAATAAGAATACCAAAGGCATTATGGTCTGATACCGAATCACGGGATTTTTTCCGAAAGTTTCTTATGTTCAAGTGACTAAATTCAAGTTGATCTTGATCAACCACCAAGACTGCAGCAAGAGAAGCGCCCCTTACTAATGCAGCGCCATCAATAATGGGCAAGTCGCCATCGCCATAGGCAGTATAGTGAATAGGCGCATCAGCACTACCGGACTCATCGACCACTAACTGTCCTTTGAAAAAATCACCCGACTTAAACCGAACAGTATCCCCGGGTTGCAACTTTTGCTGTTTGACCCTTTTGAGTGAGGCCCAAGGACTATTTTCAGACAGCCCAGTATTTTTATCACTGCCCACAGAGGCACTGACAAAATAATTGACAGGTTTGCATAGGGCCCCTGAAGGTAAGGCAAGGATTGTAATTGCGACAACAACCCTTACCCTCTGCGAAAGGCTTTTCACATGGGTCAACATATTAAAATTTAGCCCTTATACCCAATGAAAGTCTACGATCCGAATCGGACATTCTGGCGATCGGCCCATCGGGGAATACTCCTGGGTTAGTCTTGCGTGATTTAAGAAGGTTAACCCCATTAAATGTAACAGTGAATATCTTATTGATTTTATATGACAAAGAACCATTCAGCTGTCCTCTATCCGCTGTATATAGAGGCTGTCCATTAGCTATATCGATCGATGGAGAAAGTAGGAAGTTATCTCGGTAAGTGTATCTTAAACGCCAATTTAAACGATATCTTTCATAGAAAAGAGTAAAGTTATAGGAATTCTCAGACAATCGAGTAAAGTTGAGGGGAAACAATTGATTTTCACCGTTAACTCTCAAGAAATTTGGTGTTTGAAAATTGACTTCATCAATAGGCCTTTCGCCCTTTTGATAAGCATAATTTGCAACTACTCCTAAACCTCTAAATCGCTTAGGTAGATTACGAAAATAATGTAAAAAAGAAAGCTCAACACCGTTGATAGTTCCACCCGTAATATTTTCAGGTACAATTTTATTTACCTTTACGCCCGGGGCACCAAACGCACATCTTAAGCCGTTATGGGCAGGATCATTAGCATCGAATTCAATACGCGGGTTACAGATACCCTGCCAATATAATTTATTATTAATTACGGATTCCATATTTTTCTTATAAAATCCAATACTGGCTACACTTCCTTTTCTGAAATAATACTCAATACCAGCATCAAACTGTTCAGCGAGTGTAGGTCTCAGTGTTGGATCGCCCTCTTTAACCGCTGTACCAATGTTTAAAGGAAACATATAGGTAGGTGAGAGATCAGCAAAGTTTGGACGACGCATTATTTGAGCATAACCAAATCTAAGTTGTAATTTTTCTGTTGGGGCCAATACCAAGCTAGCGCTTGGGAGATCATTAGAATAATTTTGAGTGGTTGAAAAATCTTCCGATATAATTTGTATCTCATCATTTTCATCGACAACCAAAGATAGTTCATTACCACTAGCCACTTGGCGGGTTCTAATATTGCGGATACCAATATTACCTCGAGCAGGAATTCCATGAAGCTCCGTCTCAAAGTCACCTCGAATATAATAAGACAATGTATTTTCATCAACCTTAAAACCCTGAATAGGGTCGATATATCCATTTCTATCCATAGATACCAAGTCACGAATATCTTCACGATGAGTGGCACCCATTAATGGGTCTACGGTTAGAAAATTATCTAGATAGCTTCCATTTTCATTAAAGCTAAAGAAGTCTCCAGGGGTTTGTACTAGATACTCTTCAAAGTCCAGCCCTGATAGCCCAGGGAAAATGGCAGTCGCCTGCTCCTGTTTATCTCTCCTGCTTAATCGATCAGTGTAACGTAAACCTGCTTTTACACTGGTCCAAAAGGGAATATCAAGAAACATTGTAGAATCTATTTTTGCAGCTACTTCTTTATTTTTGTAGTAAAAATCTATGTCCTTGACCTGATACAAAGACCAATAGGCTGGATCAATAAGCCGCTCATTATAGTCCTCGCCGTAGGGGCCATAACCTAAAACATCGCCCTCTAGTGTGTAGTAAAAGGGAACACGTTGCCGTCCTTCTTTAGTGTGAAAATATTCAGAATTAGGGTCATTTTGAAATTGAAAAATCGATTTAAGGTCTGTTTGGGTCGTATCAGAACCTGCAGCACTTATCTCAGCAATAATATTAAGTTCGTCTGTGTCCCACTCGCTACCAAACGCAGCAACATATGACTGAGTATCTCGACTTCCCGATAGATTTTTAGCTCTTATTTGTACCCCATCATTAGGCGCCACAGTTTCGGACGGTAAATCGGCACGCCCATTCAATACGCCCCCACCGATAATCCCCGAGGTAAGCATCGGCACTTGATAACCCGCTACTTCAACCATTCGAAAAGTCGCATTAGGATCATCCAACTCAAGATCAGAACTAGCTGCACCCATACTCGCAACCTGTTTTAAGTCTTGTTTATTAATATCAGTGAAAGAGCCTTCAGCATAAAATTTTAAGTCGTCCTGTGCCTGCCACTCAAGAGAACCTGAAAAGGCTGAATTAACAATATTTTGCAGGCCAAACTGAAGATCACTAAATCCAGGCTTATAATATGGGTCATTAATTCCATCATCGTTTAAATCAACAGAATTTCTAATACCTGGAGAAACACGAAGTACGTCTTCACGCACATATTTATCCATATGTGACAAATTTATAATCGCACCAACATCTCCCTTACTTGTTGAAAACTTATCACCAAATGTTGCAGAAAAGTTTTCATTCCATTTGTCTGCATTTTCAGCGTACTCAGATTTGACGCGAACAACTTTGAGCGGCTTTCTTAGCTTTAGCCCACGATAAGTCTTAACATTAACGGTACCGCCTAGCGAACCTTCAACCATATCTGCTGTTGGGACCTTGACTACATTAAGAGAGCGCACCAATGTAGATGGTAAGTCTGTAAAGCTTATTCCGCCTCTTGCATCAGCTGACGGAGTGGTACTTCTGCCGTTTATCTCAACCCTGTTTTGACTACTACCCCGAACTGAAACCTGAGAGCCAATACCCCCCTCACGATCAATCTGTATACCTGGAATATTCTCCAAAACCTCTGCAATATTTTCATCAGGTAGCTTACCAATATCATCTGCATTGATTACTTCGGTTAAATTGGATAAAGCCCGCTTTGCTTCAAGGGCAGATTCAAGACTTGCACGAATGCCGGTGACAATGACCTCGTCGATAGATTCATCAACTATTTTGTTGGTCTGCTTATCCTCTGCTGACAATAAAGAAGGGCTAAACACAACGATATTGAGGATTGCAACGATTGATAAAAAAATCTTTGAGGTATTGTATTTCATTATATTTCTCCAATTTTGGCAGCAGGGAATATCCAACTAAATAAAAATACTCTTGTAAGTATCTACCAAACATTTTTTATTAAAATTCACCTCTTAATTTGACCTTGAAGAGTACAAGAAGTGATTAAGTTCGAGATATATTGACACTTTTGATCAATATATCCCGAAGATTACTGTTATTTAATAGCGTTCTAAAAACGCTTGGGCATTTCTTTTTTCGTAATGGTTTTGCTTTTATCTTTATCTAACCATTTAAAGTTTTTGGCAATCTCATTTTCGGCTTCTTCAAGCGACAAACTGCGGTTATCGTCTTTGTCGAAGCGATTAAATTTTTCTCTCAGCCAATGCGGGTCTATACCTTTAATATCTCTTAAGCCCTTAACGAACTCTGACCTCGACCATTTGCCATCCTCATTCATATCTAGCTCAGCGTATATTGAAGCTTTGTAACCAGCGAATTCACTTAAATTTAAGGCATTGTCCTTGTCTTTATCAAAGGCTTTCCATGAAGAATCTGCAAAACTGATCATCGGTAAAAGTAGAAGACATGCAAAGCTAATTTTTGTTTTTTTCATCATAGTTTCCTTTTATCTTAATTTATTAAGTTATTAAGTTATTTATAAAAAATACTTCTTTCTAATTTATTTTGAATTTTTTTCCAACCCTCTAGTCTTATACTATCATGACGCTCAAGTTCACTGCGATAGTCTTTATTGCTGGCTAGGTTGGTTGACTCAATGGGGTCCTTCACATGATCATAAAGCTCTTCAGCCACAGTTATACCGCTCCTAACTCCCACCCAAGCGGTATACCGAAAACGATCCGTTCGAACAGTTTCTCCCATCAGTAACTGATTTTGTGCATAACGAGGAAATTGTGCAAATACAGCCTCCTTCCAAGTGCGATCTGGTTGATCTATTAAAGGTAGTAAAGAAACCCCCTCTAATACATGGGGTTGCTCAAGACCTGCAATATCAATAAGTGTTGGGTAAATATCCACCGTCTCAACCAACGCCTTTGTTCGCGATCCGGGTGCCTTCATACCAGGCACACGAATTATCAGCGGAATGTGTATATCCAACTCTACCGTTGAATGCTTTGACCAGCCCCCATGATCACCTAACTTAAAACCATGATCTCCCCAAATGACCACAATAGTGTTTTTATCCAAACCAAGTGCCGCTACTTTTTCAAGTAGCTGTCCTACCAAGCCATCAACAAAAGAAATCGCGGCTAGGTAACCATGACGCAATTTATCTCCTTCAGATTTTGGCATGGGACCGGGCTTTGGAGGCAAGTTATCATAATTCCAAATTTCCCAAGCCACTACCGCCCAATCTGGCGCTCCCAGTTGCTGCTTGGTCGTTTTTGGCGCAGGTACGTTTTTAGGATCATATTTATCCCAATCACTTTTAGGGGCTCTAAAAGGAAGATGAGGGCGATGCAGACCTACCGCAAGAAAGAAAGGATCATCTTGCTTACCGAGCCGATCTAGCTCTTTAACCGCATAGGCCACATTCCTAGCATCAGGAAGAAGCTCCTCAGACTCCCAGACAACATAAGGAGGACCCTTAGGTAGGCCGCGTTTTTTACGCTCTTTCCTAAAATCATAAATAGCATCAACAGGAGGCTTAGACCACCCATCAACATCATCCTTAAAATGATGGTATATTTTTCCAACAGAGACCGTCTCATAACCATTCTGCTTAAACATTTTGTTCATGGTTGTAACGCGAGGGACAGTGGCAGAAACCGTCTGATCAAGTCGCCTAATACCCGTTGTAGAGGGCCTTAATCCCGTTAATAATGCGGCGCGTGATGGCCCACATACCGCCTGCTGCGTGTAAGCCTGCTCAAATAAAATAGCAGATTTAGAAAAGCTATCTAAGTTAGGCGTTTTGGCAATAGGATGTCCATAACTTCCAATATCAGGGCGCAAATCATCAATAGAAATAAATAAAACATTAGGACGACTCGTATTTTCAGAAGGCAAAGGGTTATTACTATGCGCGCCAAAACTGACAAGCATAATCGATAAACATAAAATTGCATGGATTATGCAAGGTATATTAAGCACGACAAAACCATTAAAAAATTTTGGGTTATTATAATGATAATATTGTCATCATCAAGAAAAAAATAACACTAATTCGTCAAGAGAAGAGGCTACTTTTAACCACTAAAGTACTAAAATTAAGAATTAAATTTTAATTTTAATGAAGATACCTGCATAATATATGCGCTAATTAGAACTGCTTAACAATTTTAAGTGCGTCAAAGCTACAAATTCAGAGGAAGAAATGGTTCAAAGTAAATCAACACTCAGCGATATCGCAAAGCTTGCAAAGGTCTCCATAAAGACTGCCTCACGCGTAGTCAGAAAAGAACCCAGAGTCAGCCCAAAAACGCGAGCTGCTGTTGAAGAAGCTATAAAAACACTTAACTATCGACCAAGTGTAGCACCAAGAGCAGCTGTTGGATCTCGCTCCTATGTGATTGCCCTGATATTTGATAATCCAAACTCAAGTTATATTGTCGAACTACTTCAAGGTGCCCTAGAGCAAGCTCGCAAGGATAGCTATCACTTGATAGTTGAACCTGTCGATCTTACTTCATCGACAATAACTGAGGATATAAACAACCTTTTAGTGCAATCCAATTTAGATGGCATGGTATTACCCCCACCGCTGTGTGATGAACCATTAATTTTGCAGGCCCTTGAATCGGCAGGCAAACCCTTTGCTCGAATCTCGCCCAGTATTTCAAAAGAAGTTGGACTTCGTGTTGAAATAAACGACTTTCAAGCCGCGCAAGACATGACTAACAAATTGATCGAATTGGGCCATACATCTATTGCCTATGTTACGGGTCGACAAGGGACAGCAACAACCCGACGAAGGCTTGAAGGGTTTCTATCCGCCATGGCCAATGCAGGCTTATCAGTACCCGAAAATTTTATCCTACAGGGTAATTTTGAGTATCGCCGCGCCCTTGATGCTGGCGAAGCCATACTCAACCAAGCTAATAGGCCAACCGCAATTTTTGCAAGTAACGATGAAATGGCTGCCGGATTAATTGCTGCAGCGCATAAATCTGGTCTATCTGTTCCAAATGATTTATCCATTGCAGGCTTCGATGACAGCATGGTAGCAACCATTGTATGGCCTCAGCTTACAACCGTGCGTCAACCCATCAAGGAGATGGCCGCTTCAGCGGTGGAAATGTTGATTGAACAATGCCGTAACCAAATAAATGATGGCGATGATGAAGCTAGTGACACAATCAGACAACTGCCCATTGACATTATTATGCGCGGTTCAACAGCATCAAAATAAAACTATAAGATTCAAGAGTAAAATAAAGTCCTCACATCACTAGCGAGAAACGTTATGAATAAATTTTCAAAAAGATTAATTCAGTTCTTTTTTGCTACCGCTATTTCCTGCACGATTAATCCACTATTAGCAGCAAATGCTGCCACAATAAAATCACCCAACATTATTATGGTTCTAGCCGATGATATGAACTGGTTTGATATTGGGGCCTATCACCAGATGCTCGACTATGCCCCTAAAAATGCAATCACGCCTAATATCGATAAGCTAGCCAAAGAAGGCATGATGTTCACCCAATCATTCACCTCAACCGCAATGTGCGGCGTCACACGCCAACAGCTCTATACAGGCATCTATCCAATTCGCAATGGCGCCTATGGTAATCACACGCAGGTTTATGATGGAATCAAAAGCGCCGCTCATTATTTTAGAGAACTGGGTTATCGTGTGGGCTTAGCTGGGAAAGGCCATGTATTTCCTGGGAAATCATTCCCCTTTGCGCGAGTAGGTAAAGAAAATAAGGGTGCTGAAGGAGAGTCAACATTTGGCATTGAAAAAACACGTAAATTTATGGCAAGAAATAAAGCTCAGCCATTTTTCCTAATCGCTGCATCGGCAAACCCACATACACCCTGGAATCGCGGCAATACCAAGCAATATCCGCCACATAAATTACAGGTGCCAGAATTTTTAAATGATACGCCTGCGCTGCGACAAAAACTGTCAAAATATCTCGCAGAAGTAACTGATCTGGATCGAGAAGTCGGTTTACTCGAACAGGAAATTGAAAAGCTTGGCATCAAAAATAACACCATTTTTATTTTCACCAGCGAACAAGGGAGTGCACTGCCCTTTGCAAAATGGACCAATTATGACAATGGTTTAAGAACAGCCTTTATTATTCGCTGGCCCAATAAAATCAAAGCCAATACAGTCACCGATGCAATGATCGAATATGTCGACGTCATTCCAACACTAACTGACATTGCCAGCCAATCAGTACCAAAAAACTTGGATGGAACAAGTTTTAAAACAGTTTTACTTGGCGAAAAATATCAGCATAAAGACCATGTCTATGGCATACAGACCAGCTTTAATATTCATGAAGGTGCTCCCTACCCTATACGATCAGTGCGCACCAAACGCCTTAAATTAATACATAATCTAATGCCAGAAAATAGCTTCTCCAATATTTTGACCAACGGAGAATGGTTCAAAGCAGAACTTAAAGCAGAAAAAAAACTCGGTCAAAAAAATTATACGGGCTATCTAAAACGCCCAGAATATGAGCTGTACGATATAATTAATGACCCATTTGAACAGATAAATATTATTCAACAACCACAGTATCAAAAAGAAATAGCTGTCTTAAAAAGTAATTTAACCGATTGGATGCGCCAGCAAGGCGATAAAGGCATTGAAAGTGAACTAGCAGTGTGTGATCGCAAAGGCTTTTCTCACAAGAGATGCCGCTGACTCTCAAACTTAATAGAAATATAAAAAGCAAGAAAGCATCAAAATTTAAAAATGGTGCCCGGGGCCACCCCTTCATTTCCCTAGGTAGGCAATAGCTACCCCGCTGATACTTGTGTTTACTGATGTTGACACTCCTCAAGTTCATTGTCAAAGGTACATTTACGTCTACCCTTTTGTCTACCATCAGATTTACACAAGTACACAACTGCAATCCCCTGCGACAAACAGGGGGCGGGGGTGTCTTTTGTTACGTTTAGTTGTTGCTGGTTCTGTTGGGATACATTAGAGGGCTATGGTTAAGGCATATGAGATTCTATGTATGTCTCTATGTCAGCTGATGATGTTCGGGTAGCATCTGAGGATATAGCCCCCGAAACCAAGATATCCCCCCTGAGACCAAAGCCATATCTAAGAAAAATAAGACCGTCTGTTAGAGCGTCCAATGTTCCACTATTATCTATGTCAGCTAAACTTGCTGCCTGTTCCACATTCGTGGCAACCTCTTCTGTAGTCAAACTAGAACCCGAGCCAATAGCAGCGTTTGTAAGGTTTTCACCACGAAGACCAAAGGCATATCTTAGAAGTAATAAGCCATCGGTGAGGGCGTCAAGGGTGTTGTTTTTGTCAAAATCGAAGTTTGTTATACAATTTTCATCTTGAGAAGGGGCAATACCCTCTATGAAAATATTATCCCAACCTCCAGTATTATTTTGACAATATGTTATCGTTAATAATGGTGAGTTGTTTTCGAACTGGTTGAAGTATTCCAATGTAGGCAAATCACCATCAAAATAAACAGCTGTTAGATTATTATAGTTAAACGCATGTTCTCCAATGCTATTAACACCACTCGGAATAACCACGCTAGTTAATTGATTAATAGAAAATGCACTATCACCTATACTTGTAACACCCTCTGGAATAACCACGCTAGTTAATTGATTAGCAGAAAATACTCTATCCCCTATACTCGTTACGCCATCTGGAATAATCACGCTAGTTAATTGATTACCAGTAAATGCTCTATTCCCTATACTCGTTACGCCATCTGGAATAACCACACTAGTTAATTGGTTTTGATAAAAAGCATCTTTCCCTATACTATTTACAGCAGATGGAATTATAACGTTCTCAAGTTTGTTATGTGTAAAGGCTTGCGTCGAGATTTCAAGAATATTATCGGGTAATTCAAGAGTGCTTATATCATTGAAACCAAATGCTACTCTCTCAATTTTGGTAACAGTATTAGGAACTATTAATTTTGTAATCTGATTGCTTAGAAAAGCACTTCTCCCTATGCTCGTTACACCGTCTGGAATAACCACACTAGTTAATTGATTTTCGTGAAAAGTATAGCTTTCTATACTTGTTAAACCCTCTGGGATATTTACGCTATTTAATTGGTTATCGCTGAATGCAAAACTACCAATGACTTCTATCCCTTCGGGAATAGTTACGCTGGTTAATTGATTATATCTAAATGCAAAAATCCCAATGCTTTTTATACCCTCCGGAATAATTACGCTAGTTAATTGATTATCACTAAAAGCACTAGAGCCTATGCTTTCAACATTAAATCCGTCAATGACATTTGGAATAACTAAATCTCTCGGGCACTCTTGAACACAACCAGTCAGTTTAATGGCGCCATAAATTACGTCATATAGAAATTCAACATCTGATGCATCTAAGGGAAAGGCATCGTACTCATCTAGAATTCCATCATTATCATCATCATCATCATTGTTGTTGCCAATTCCATCAAGGTCTGTGTCAATAGTTTCAGTCGCATCAAAAGGAAAGGTATCCTCTGCATTAATAATTCCATCAGAATCTGAGTCACAATCTACAGCTAAGCTAGGGGTAACACCCTGGATGGGTTCATTCGACCAGCCAATTGTTTCAGGGCAATAAGTTATTACTTCAGGGCCAAAACCACTGTAAAGTGCAGCTTCACCGATTTCTGGTAGGCTACCCAAAAAATTTACATAACTGATTTCATTCAAAGAAAATGCGTAATCTCCAATACTATTAACACTATAAGGAATAGTAATGCTTGTAAGTTTATTCACTGCAAAAGCTGCATCCCCAATATTGTTCACACCTCCGGGAATTACTATGTTTCTGATTGAATTTTCACGAAAAGCGTTAGCAGGAATAGATGTCAGGTTCTCCGAAATAACAACATCTGTTAAATTGTTTGCAAAAAATGATGTAGAGCCAATACTAACAACATTGTTTGGAATAACTAAATTTGATAATTGATTATTTGCAAATGCCGAAATGCCAATATTTGTAACTTCAATGGGTAATATAACACTTAATAGTTGATTGTTTTGAAAAGCTGATTTACCTATATCAATAACGCCATCTGGAATGCTCAAATTTATTAATTGATTAAATGCGAAAGTACCTTCTTCTATGGAAGTTATATTTTCCCCAATAATTAAATCCTCAAGTTGGTTACTCGCAAAAGCCATTTTGCCAATAGATACGACACTATCAGGTATCACAATATTTTTTAGCATATTTCCTGTAAATGCTAGCTCTCCAATGCTAATAACACCCTCAGGTAAAAAAATACTAGTAAGCTGATTCTCTGCAAATGCTGCATCACCAATACTAGTTATATTATTGGGAAAAATAACACTTGTGAGACCGACTCTAGCAAAAGCACCCAGAGTAATACTGGTCACACTATATTCATCAATTTCTTCGGGAATAATCAAATCACTTGGACAAGTTGCAACACAACCTGTTATCTCAATACCGCCATTAATGATGTTATAGGTAAAGTCAGTATTACTTAATACAAAGCTACTTGTGACTGAAAAGGTGAAACCAAGGACATATTGAATAAATTGACGTAAAAGCATTTGAATTGACCAGTATTATTTATTATTAAATGCATAATAATCCTTTGCTTATTAACTTACAAATAAGCCCCAATAACATGGAGCGGTGCGTCTTTTGTTACGTTTAGTTGTTACTGGTTTTACGGGGTTACATTATCTATAGTGGTAAATTTGAACTTACACACTCATCAGTGACATCCACCAATAAGTGTGATGCAGCAATATCTGTTTATTTGAGTCTTAAACCCAACCAATAGTCGTCAACCCTTCCAGACAACAACTTATAGCACTTGCAGTTTTTTGTGTGGATTTTGTT
>JAQWIR010000043.1 GCA_029248755.1 Porticoccaceae bacterium | reverse complement strand
CATCACTTTCTCTAATTTCTAGAGTATGACTACCCAGTTTTAATGGAGTTGTTGAGACGAATTCTGTATCTTTTGTCTCTATCCATTCAGTGTCATCAGCAAATTTATACTTGAAGTTACCAGAGCCTAATTTATGAGATTTCCACTGCCATACTGCCTGTACATTTGATGTTTTATTACGATTAGTAAATTGGGGCTTAGGTAATTTTTTGATTAAATTTGCTGTATGGTTAGAATCTGGGAAGTTGACTTGAGCTTTATCAAGGTCACTGATAATGGCATCTATAATAGTCTTATTAGTTGTTTTTTGTTTAATTTTATCGGAAACCTTTTGTAGACCCTTTACCATCAAGTCTTGGGTGCTTTGATCTAGCTTAGGGTTATTATTAACTGTTGTAATTCCCTTGCTTATTTGTCGTAAAAGATCATTGGGTAATTGATTGGTATTGTCGGCTTCAGCGCCAGAGATTATAGCCAGTGCATTAGCATAGGCATCACCTTGTTTAAACTGCTTTTCACTTGTTATAAGTGATGTAGGCTTGATTTCAGTAATGGGTTTATCGCCAAGACCTAAAGCTTGAGCAATAACTTTATTTGAACTTTCAACCTGTTCTTTAGATAGATTACTGGGCACAAAAAGCTCGCCTTGTGCATCTACGTCTAAACCTACGTGAAATGCAGCCATTGTTGTTAATGGCGTCGAATGAACTTCAAGTTTACCGTTGCTACTATCCGTCCCTTTATTAACAGCAGATGTGCTTAGAAGCGTTCTAGTGCCAAAACATGCAGGCTCGGCAGTGGCTTCATCGATATAGTCGCCCGAACCTGAGCATTGATTTTTGGGAGTATTTGAATACACTCGGACAATAACAAGGCCATTATGGTCTTTAAGATTGATGCCATAGGAACCATCACTGCTGACAGGTGAAGTGCCAAGACTTTTATTGTCTTTATCTAATGCCTCAACCTCTAGACTATTACCAGGCATTACAGGCCCAAGCATAATTTGGCCCGTCACTGTAATTTCTGAAGGTGGGGGTGGTGGCACTGGAGCTGGTTTTTCAACATCATCATTACAAGCGGTTAATAAACTAAAAAATAGCAACCCTAATACTGTGCAAAATCCCTTGTGCATATCGATCTCCAACGTTAATCCTTTAACCACTAAAGCAACAGAATTTGTACACTAGAGAATTTATAGACTAGGAGTGCTGTTGCTTAATTCCTTTTAGCCTTAATAAGAAAACTTAAATACGATAAAACGATAAAACGATAAAAATCATATTTCTCAATAAAGCATGGTCAGTGAATATTGACCGAACTTATTTGAGTTTAGACTGCATCTTAATTCATCGATGAATAGAATTTATTGCTTTTGCTTTAGGCCATATTTGGCCTTGCGTAGAGGCTAAAAAAATATTTGCGGAT
Organism: Porticoccaceae bacterium; assembly: GCA_029248755.1. Classification (GTDB taxonomy): domain Bacteria; phylum Pseudomonadota; class Gammaproteobacteria; order Pseudomonadales; family Porticoccaceae; genus HTCC2207. The sequence continues at coordinate 22,707 of JAQWIR010000043.1, read as the reverse complement.
AGTTTTTGAGGTTAGGGGTTTTTACTAATATCGGTTTTGGTGCCAATAAAATTAATATCCCAACCAGTTATTGAGTATTCAGAATAATATGGGAATTTATTCGCATCGAAAACGTGTGATTGTATGTAAAGTTTCCATTTTCCTTTGATTTTCTCACCATAAAAAGCATTTGTTAGTATGTCTAAATCGTGGTCTCGAAAATTTAATCTAATCTTACTATACGGAGTTAACAATGTTGCTTTAGTGCCCTTTGGTGATTCAAGGATAATTGAATATCTAAAACCATATCTATGTGTTTCACAAGTCCACCAGAAATAACCACATTCTTTTTTAAATCTAGATTTTACTATAATTGATTCAATGAAATTATCATCATTATCCATATTAATTTCACTGGTGAAGGTAGCCGGTGATATATTGATGTCAAATTCCTTCTGAACAATGTTTGAATGACCTTTAAACGGTTCTGGAGAACCAAGATAATTTTTTTCATGAGTTTTGGCTATTTCAAGGGCTGATCGGATATCAATAGCACCAAACCCAAAGGATTCGCTATATACATAACCTGCACTATTGGTTGACCCAGAGCCATCTATAGGTTCTGCTGTTTGTGCCAAAATATATTTTACATCTCTTGAGGTCAAACCATTTGATGCCTTTTGTTGCATTAAAGCAATAATACCTGAAGTAAATGCTGCTGCCCCATTACTACCAGAAAACGATTCTGTTATTTTGTATGCGTCACAACTTTTACCATTTTTACAGATGGTCGTTAAATTCACGCCTGGAGCACCGATCCAAATATTGGGTCCGCGAGCTGAACTAGATACTTTAGGATCAGCATCATTTATAGATGCAACATTAATCATAGCTGGATGATTAGCCCGAGGATCAGTTGCAGAACTTTGGCATGTCAATTTAATATTGTTTCCAAAATTAACTTTGCAGTATTGATCATAGTCAGGGCAAATATTTTTCAGTTGGTCAGGTCCAGAGATACATTTGCCGTTATCGTCATCACCCGCATAGTAATTAATCAAACCATCACCTGCACCACGGACAAAAATAGCATTTTCTTTTGAAACCAATTTATTTAATTTTTCGTTTATTGGTGATGTATCTCTTGCGCTAAGATCGTACGCTAGGGTAAAAATAGTTGTATTATCATCATTAAAATATTCCTCTATTGCTTTTATCTCATCATTTTGGTCGACTTCTGTCCTAAAATATGCATCTTCTGTTACCTTTATAATTCGATCAGTAACTCTTACAGAGGTTATAGACATGTCATCTGCGATTCCTATGATGCCTTTATAATTCCAACCAGTTGCACCTAAAATACCTGCCAACGAAACATTGTTATATGTTTCAGAAATGTTTATGTTTTTATAGTAAGTACGATTTACGCTAGTAATAGAATTATCAGTTTTAATATTGACTAAATCTGAGTGAACAGGGTCAAAATTATCGCCGAGAATAACAATATCTATATTTTTGTTGGTATTTTTAATCTTATCCTTTTGCCATAGAATCTGATGTTCGTGATCTTTGTCGCTCATATACCATTGTTTTGAATAAGATGGATCTAGCTTGATCACAACATCGTATGACGTTTCAGCATGCTTGTTGCTTTTTTTGTCTAAAATATCAAAAGAAAATTCATCAAACGATTCCAATTGCTGAATTGGGTGGCGTTCAAGATCATCGGTAATTTTATAGGTAAACATTGTCTTATCATCTGATATTTTTAGATATTTCAGGCTGGACGTTTGTAATTGTAGCAGCAGGTCGCTATCTGACTGCTCTAGCGTCTGGTCATTATTAATGTTTGAATTAGTGTCATAAAGAGAAGTTATTTGAGATTCTTGAATCTGTTTGGAAATTGATTCCGAAAATTGTTTTTCCATAGGCCATTTTAATGTGATGGTTTCTTTGGGCTTTTTCAGATAAAAATTGTATGTACAAATTGTAATATTTTTTCCGTCCACGCTAGCTCTATATCTACCAATATCTCCGGGTTGATTTTTATTTTCTGGTTCGCTCCAGATCATAGAATCATCGGATTTATAAACACCCTCTGATTTTGATTCCCCTTCTGTATTTACATCAAAGAATAAAGTTTCCGCGTACAGCTCTTCCTTGTGTTCTCTTTGCCATAGGGTATCCCCTGTAAACGTATTCTTAATTGTATTTTTGTATTTATCTTTAAATGTATAGTTACCTCCTTTAAGTGGATTGCAATGACTCATTTGTTTTACTTCTACGATATCATGATATTCTTTAATCTCTTCTTTGGTTATCGGGTCGATAATAAAGATATCTGTCATTTTTCCCGGGTGATCAATTTTAAAATTTTGCTCATCGATAGCATAATCTGTATTGCTAAACTCGGCTTTAAACTCCAGTTTATGGGTGGCTATTTCACCCGCTAGAATTACAGTATCTAAAGTGGTGGTGGGCTGATCGATTGGTATGGTTATCTTTTTGCCATTTCCATATGGAACACATCCATGATTTTCAGAGACAGCGCAACCTAATTCTGCTGTAGCTGCGTCTTTTAGATATATTTCAAGCTCTGATTCCTCGAGCATATTACTGTCAACGTTATTACCCCCAGAATCTTGTATTTGAACCTCTACATGACTCAATGCCGACTCACTTGCAAATCCATTCTTTTTTTGATCTTGATAAACATTTATTTGTGTGGGTTTGCTGGCTTTGTCGATATTAATTGTTAAATGATACTCAATATCAATATCATCGACAGTGGCGGTAAATTTTAATTTATGTTTTCCTTTTTTTCCTGAGACAGATAGGTCAGTGAACTTAGCTTGCCCATTCTGATCAGTTTTTATTTGTTTAATGCCCTTAAGTATTGGTTTAGTACAGCCAAATCTATCCATACAATGTTCATAATCAAAGTTGAACCCAAGTTTAGCGGTAATAGTTACATTATCTCTTTTAACAGGGTTTGAATCTCCGTCTACTAATTGAACTACTAATTCCTCTTCTATAGTCTCACCATTGGTTTTATTAATAATTGCAGTATTATAAGTTGCAGTATTATTTAGTAAAATTATCATTTTTTTGGCTGATCCAGCTTTAAGAATAACCTTTTTACTATAGTTTAGAGGTGAATCATCCACTGTAAAATCTAGGCTATAAGTACCTATTTGGCCCCTAAAATGAAGGTCTTCAAACTTAGCTTGCCCTTCTTTATCGGTTTTGACACTTATTTCACCCTTTAATTGTGAATAATGACAGCTAATACTTGAAGAGTCTTCGCTGTTGCAAGTAACGGGCGTTAAACCGACTTTAACTAATTCACCCTCCAATGGATTTTTATATTTATCTAATAACTGGATTTCTGTTGAAAAAAGTTTTTCGTTATCGATTGGGGAGGGAGGCTGTTTTTCAAATTTGAGCTCAAACGGTGTGCCTCCTGTAATTATTTCTATATCTCGCGACCCAATGAGGGCAATCTTAGAGCTATCTTTTAAAGCTGTAAATTTTATTTTATAGATACCTATTGGACCTTCAACTTTAAAATCATCGGATTTAAAAGATTTATCATGTAAATAATGGAAGGTACCAATTGCTTTGGCTTTTGTTTCATCTGTTTCATCTGTTTCATCAGAAATAAAGGCTTTAACCTCATATCCATTTTGATTTAAAAAATTTCCACCAGCATCTGCTAAAAATGCATAAAGTGTAATTTGGTCTTCACTCTCTACAACTGTTTCATAATTGTAGGAATCACTCAAAACGAACTTAGGTTCACTGGTGGTATCAATTTTAATTGTAGAACTAATCGTTTCTATACCTTCACTTTTGGCTTTGAATTTTAATTGGTAAGATTTATTGATATCGCCAATAATTAATAGATCTTCAAACGTAGCTATACCATTTTTATTGGTTATGGCCGAATAATTATCAATGCTGGTAAGTTTGTAATATTCGTTATTGATTTCTGTACAAATATCTTTATTGCTAGCATTATTTCTATCTTTAGAGAGTATTCCAGTACACATTGTTGCTAAATTTAGAAGGTCATTTGTTTCCTCTTCATTTTCTGGTTCTAGCCCTAGCTCTACCTCTATGGTGATCCCAGATTGTTTTACTGGGTTACCGAATGAATCCACTATTTGAACTATTGGTTGCTGTTCTAGAGGCTCAGTATTGGTTGCAGTATTAGAAGGCGCTTGGGTAAGTTTTAATTGAGTAGCTGGTCCAGCTGATAGTTTAATTTTTCCATATACCGGCTCTAGCTTTTCTAAACTGTCTACTGAAAAAATCAGCTTATAAACACCTGGTACACCTTGAATAGATAGACCTTTGAAGGTGGCTTCACCAATGTTTCCAGTTCTAGCGGTTTGAAGAGTGATAGGTTCTACTTGGCTTCTTTTACAATCCTCTGAATCGAAATTTTCGTCACTGCATTTAACTGCCTTAACACTAACCTTTATATCCAATTTTTTTACTGGATTATCATCACCATCCAATAACTGGATTATTGGTTGAACTTCTAGAGGCAAACCGTTTTTTGCTGTGACAGAGGGCTGTTGTTTAATAGAGAGTTTAGCTGGATCTCCAGCCTCCGTTATTTTCACTTTATGCGTAGTAGAAATTAGTCCCTCTGAAGTAAATTTCAAGGTATAGGTTTGACCTACTTTGCCCTGTATACCCATTTTTTCTAAAGTGAATATTCCGTCTGAAGGGTAAATAGTTACAGATTCACCCTCTTGTGTGCAGTAGTTATTATCATAACCATCACAGCTGAGTGTTCCCTCCTCTTCTTCGATTTCAATTTTGATGCCCACCACTTTGTCTGTTCCATCTTTTGCTTCAATTATCAGTGAACTATTGAAGAGGGCTTCATTGCGAACATCTATTTCTTTTTCATTTAAGGTAAGTTTATTTTTAGTTTCATTAATTTTAAGAGTCGGATCCAAATTGAATTCTTGTGGCTTGCGTTTTATTCCCTCGATCTTAAATAGTATTTCGTATTCCTTATTATATTCACCTGTAAACAATACATCTTCAAAATTGAGTTTTTTGTTTTCCACATCATCTTGTGTAAAAGTTAAGGTCACTTTATTATTATCAGCCTTGCATGTATTATTAGATCCAACATCGCATTCAAATGGATTGTTTTTTGATTCATCATCTTTAACACTAATATCAATTTTAAATTCCCCTGTTGGGGGCTCGATATCATCTATATCTTTATCATAGATTTTGTTGCCATATGTATCATGTATTTGATCAATCTCTATGCGGCTTAGCTTTGCTTGATAGTTTGCATCTAGATCTTTGACGATTTCTATACCGCCATTCTCTGTGATTTCTGTGACTGAGATCCGTTTAGTATGGTTTAGTGAGGCTGTTGCAGTTGCAAAAAACGTAATGAAACGTTGGTTAGTATCACCTTTGTTGATATACGCTTTTAATTGGTATTTTGCGCCCACTTTATAACCCACAAACCAATTATGTACTTTGGCTTTGCCATTTTCATCTGTAGTGATTTTGGTCGCTACATGTTTAGACTTATTTTGATAAGTAGTACAGTATATCTTTTCAATTGATCTATCTTTATGTTTATCTTCATCTTTAACTTTATCTCCATTTTCTTCTAAACCTATCCAAGATCTATAATGAAAATTATCTGGCGTATTGAAAAAAGAAAATTGAGGTTTATTACCTATAGTGTTTTCATCTGTCTTATCTTCATGGGTTTTATAAAAGAAGGACGATTGTGAATCCGTTAAATATAAATCTTCCTTTAAGCTTCCATAAAAAGAATTTTTTTTGAATTGTAGTACACAGCCGTTTTGATGGAGATTTGTAAGATCTACTATTTCGAATGTCACAGATTGTTTTTGAGCGGGATTACCGTGAAAGTCAGTTACTGTTACGCTAGGTGGTGTTTCTACTTTAGTTCCCACAATGGCTGTTTGAGTTGGATTATCAGGATTAGAAGAAGCAATTAATAGTCTATTTCTATCGGCTACCCCTGTAACTGTAAACTCAACTTCTTTTTCAGAATCGATTTTTGCTACTATTCTGTTATCACCTGCCCTGGTGTCCAATGTCCAAGCATCTAATGTCGCGATACCATCTTTTTTTGTAATTGCTGTTATTACAGAGGATTTGTTGTCAGTATCGTAAACCGTATACGAAATGTCTTGGTAATCTACTGGATTGTGGTGTTGATCTGTTATTAAGATTTTAGGTGGATTTGTCAGTATATTGCCTACGGTACCAGTTTTATCATACTGATATTCATCACTTGTATATTCATGGATATGGGCAGCCTTGTCAGGAGTACCTTCTACTTGAAATTTTATAGGTTGAACATCAGAGGGAGCGCCGTCAAAGGTAACATGCAACTCATTTAATCCAATTTTGCTCCCTAAAAACCACTCTATGTCTTTTAAAGTGGCAATACCCTCATTATTTGTTGTCACCTTTTCTTCTTTCGAAGACCACTCTGGCTTACTTTTAGATTGCAAATTGCCGTCGCCACTAACCACCTTGAAGATAACATCTATTCCCTCTACTGGATTATTATTTTTATCTGTTACTTTGAATGTTAATGGTATGCCTGTTACTTCAGTTCCGACGATGGCTTTGTCTTTATAATTTATATCACTATCACTATCAATTTCGATTTTATGAGGGTCATCAGCTTTAAAGGTTACGCTGGCTTTACCCTCGATTTCTTGATCGTCTACCGTGGCAGTTATGGTTGCAATACCAACTTTTTTGCTAGTTAATGTGGCAGTATAGGTGCCATCTTCATTATCAATTGTTTCACCAATGACACCAAAGTTAGTCGATATTTCAACTGTAGACTCAACTGATCTTCTTATTTCATTATTATCGGCATCTTTAAGTTGTACTGTAATTATGGTTTCGCCAGCGCCGTCAGTTGATACTTCACTTTCTACTACTTTAATTTCGGAATTATGTATTGAAACCTTGCCACCACCATCTATATATACTTGGGCTTTGTGGTTATAAGTTGAGTTAGGTTTTAATTTACTTTTCTCTGTTCCTTCGAATTCTAAATAGCTTAGATCGCCATAACGAAATTCCAAATTGTATATTTTGTTTGCGTTTCCTCTGAGAATAAGGCCTTCAAAGTTAGCGACGCCATCTGATGCTTCAAGTGTACAATATCTACCTGATTTTTGGCATTTGATTTCAGAGCCTTGTTTGCTTTCCAACCTTGCAGTTTGGCAATGATCAGTGCCTTCGACACATATTAGTTTTCCATCAGTCGCATCGCTGAGACGAACTGTTACCTCATAATTACCTGATTTTATAAAGTTCTCGTCTTTGTCTTTAAGTTTAACCTCAATTGAAGGCAGCGTTCCTCCATTTTCAATGGCCATTGAGGGTGTGATGAAGGTGAATTGATCTTTTTCTCCCTCGTTACAGTCATAATATACGGGTTTAAGTTTAGTGGTTGCAAATTTAGCTCCAGCATATTCGCCAAACTCACTTTTTTTCATTAACTCAGGGGCGATTTGATATTGACTTTCCCGTGTTGGAATATCAAATTGGTTATAGTTATTTATGTAAAACACCCTTTGTTTACCATCTTCATCTTCAATAGTCCACGTTCGTCCATGCTTTGAAGCAACAATTGGACCGAGCCTACACTCATATGGTTGAAATTCCACAATATAGTTCGTACTAAGACCGGTATCTTTGGTGGTTATTCCTGCTCTAGCTTGTGTGAAATATTTAATATTCTCAGCCATAGTTTCATTTAAATGAATACTTATGGGCGTCCCGAATTGTTTAATAGTTTGAAATATAACTTTATCTGAGTATAAAGAATTGTTTATATGTATTAATGAAACTCTTTTATCTTTAGGTTTTGATTCGTTTTTTTGTTTGTATTCTTCAAACTTTGTGTTTATCAAATCGCTAATATTAATTTTGTATTTTTCGTCATCAGAGTTTGTGTTTGTAATAACAAGCTTGGTGGGTTCTTCGCCAGTAAGTTTTATGTCGTGGTAAATAGTCGTCAAACCAATTGAGCTAAAGCTGAGTCTATAGGTTCCTGAATAACCTTTTAAAATTAATCCGTCAAAGGTAGCTATGCCATATTCTGCATTTTTGTTAATTGTATTATCAAGGCTAGAACAAGTTTCATTGCATTCTAGACTGGCTCCAGTTCCAGTTCCTTCAAGTGAAACTTTTACTACAGCAATACTATTTCCTGCTTTTTTTCCAGAGCTATTAAGGACATGGATTATAGGTGCGGGGTATATAACTTTGCCATTTTCGGCTTCGCTTGCCCCAGTATTTAATTCTAACTTTTCGTCGTCAGGTAAACCGCATGTATTAAGTTTATCAAACACACGTTGCTTAACTGCTTCAGCATCTGAGATGCCTTTTAGTGTAATTGTATTTTCTTTATCAGAACCATAACTAACAACAACATCATTATCTTTTTCTTTCACTTTCGGCCCAACTAGATTTTGGCCTATAAAATATAGAGAGTCCTCAGATAACTGAAAATCTTTAATTTCGTCATGGCCATCACCATCAAAGAAACAAAAGATATTACTGCCTGTACCGCCATTTAGCCAATCATCACCTTGACCCCCTTTAAGCAAATCATTACCATCTCCTCCAAATAGCGTATCATTGCCTTCGCCCCCTTTAAGCTTATCATCGCCTATACCGCCATCAAGCCAATCATGACCTTGACCGCCATCAAGGGTATCATTGCCTCCACCACCCTTAAGGTTATCAGTACCGCCAAGGCCTTCGATGGTTTCGTTGTCATCATCACCTATTAAAACGTCGTCGTTGTCGTTTCCTGTTATGGTGTTAAAATCGATGTTGTTTTTTTCAGCTGTTGGAATACAGCTTTCCACTTTATAAATATTAGACTCAATATCAAAATTCTCATGCCTAGTGATAGTAATTTTGTCTTTTTCACCATAGGTAATAACTATCTGAGTTTTTTCTTCTTTTATTACTACATTATTTATCGTTTTAATAAACAGAATGCTGTCATTTTCTTGAAAATAATGAATTGCATCATCACCGTCACCATTACTGAAACAAAAGGTATTGCTACCAGTACCGCCATCTAGCCAATCATTACCTTGACCTCCATTAAGCGTATCATTACCTATACCGCCATCAAGGGTATCATTGCCTGCACCACCCTCAAGCGTATCATTACCATTACCACCATCAAGGGTATCATCGCCTTCACCACCCTTAAGCATATCATTACCATTACCACCATCAAGGGTATCATCGCCTTCATTTCCATAAAGGAAATCGTTACCATCATCTCCATATATTTCATCAAGGCCTTTACCACCGTGCAGATCATCTGTGTCTGCACCACCACTTAGCCAATCATCACCCCCTCCTCCTTGCAACAAATCTATATCGTCACCTCCATACAATTTATCACTACCCATTTGCCCTATAAGGATATCGTGACCATCATTTCCCTCTAACGTATCATCACCTGCACCCCCAATCAGCCAGTTATTTACAAAGTTACCAATAAAATGATCATTGTGCTTAGTCCCATAATGAGGATCCATGCCAGTAATAAATTGTTTGAGGGTATTGATATTTTGATTGTGATTAGAGATTGGCTCATATATCCATTCGACGGAGCCTAATTCGACAGAGCCTACTTTTCCCTTAACTATTACTTTAACTAGGATTTCTGATTCAGTTGGTGTATCTGCGGCTAATTCAACTTCGTAGTGATTAGCACCCACTTTTCGCATATCCCTAACAATTTGGCCATTTTCTATAGTTATTTGTTGTAGATTTAAATCGGATACACCTGTAATTTTGAGTGTTACTTGCCTGCTATTGGTAGGTTCGGTAGATAATACCTCTTTATCCATTTTGTCTTCGATGGATACTCTGGGTATCAGCTCTTCTGTGGAGTCATTAGTTACCGTTGGGGCATTATATCTCCAAGTAAATTCACCAAAAATCGTAGAACTAGGAGAAGATACATATACTCTTGGCGTACAGCCATGTTTACAAACATCGTCTCTTACAACAACTTTGAATAAACATTTATGCTTATCTACTAGATCACAGCTGAACGTATGGCTAGGGAAAAAGAGATTCTCAACTTGAATATTACTCTGCTTAAAATTTGCCCAATCATTAGTATCAATATTGATATTAATAGTCTTTAAATTAGTAATTTGATCTTCATTTACATCATTTGAATCTATTTTTATATTGTTTATTTTTAATTCAGAGAAACGTAGTTCATATTCAGTTAAATAGCTAGAGTAACGGACATCCATTTTAACCGTAGCTGTATGAACTTGTTTTGGAGCAGCACCTGATATACGAGCTGGTCGGTTGTCTGTGTAGACTAGGTTAAAATAAACATGGCCTTTTTGAAGCTCATCATAACTAAAAGAGATATCGCGAGGTGGTTGAGATTTTGAGTCTTCCCATTGTCCATTTCCTTCTCTGAGAAGATTGTCTTCTTTTGGAATAGGGTCGCTATAAACCCTGAAGTTTAAACCTTTGATATCCTTAAAAGTATATTTAATATATGAAGAGTCAACTACGTCGTATCCATCAACTAAACCAAGGTCTTCAACGGTTAAGGGATACCATTTAGGGATAATTTTATTACCTATCTGACGAACACTATCAAATTTATCAAACTTATATTTAATGTTTTTTAGACCAATAGAACTATTTATTTCTGCAGAAAGTTTAAATTCTCCCACTTCTGTATTTTTTGGAATAACATATACTTTCCCTGCGACAATATCAGCATGAGTAAAGGTTATTATTTTTTCTTCATTAGCAACTTCAGATGCCTCTTCTTCAAGTTCTTCTTGTGAAAGATAATTTGTAATACTTGAGCCGACACCACTTTCCTCCCAATCAGGAATTTCACACTCATTCGGATTTTCACACTCATTGTTTTCGTTATATATTTTGAACTCCATTCCTTTTAATTCGCTCACTGTATATTTAAGTTTTTCGGGTTCCTTGATATCGTGAGGATTTGTTACACCAAATAAGTCAGGTGTTAATGGGTATTGGTCCCAATCAGTAATAAAAAATTTGTTGCCATGCAAATCTAGTGCCTCAAGATCAATATAACCATTAAGGGGGATTTCTAAGGATACTGTTGCGGTTCGGGCACTGTTTTCATAATCAATATTTTTGGCGACTACTTTGACTGAAATCTTTGGGGCTATATAAAGACTCTTATGAATAGCACCCATAAAGAAATACTTTTTTGTCCCCTGAATGTCTAGCTGCTTAAATTCTAACCAAATGGGTAGTTCTGAACCATCATCTGTAGTTGCAGTTAATTGAAGACTATCACCCTTAATTTTTTTATTATCAATATCATAAAATTCTACAAGCTCTTCAAAATCGATATAGAATTTCTTTCCAAAAGCATACTTCTTATTATCCATATCATATCCAAATGAACGAAATGCAACATATTCTTCGTCTGTGATATCTTCGTTACCTATGGTTAATATTCCTTTTGGTATGTGGTGAGGAATCATAAATATATCCGGAAATATAAGGTTCCACTCATCAATAGCTGAAGTGGCTTTTTCCATTTTTACTTTATTTTCACCTCTTCCTATTAAAAAAAACTCTCCAAAAGTTGTTTCATTTATTTCCGAGTAATTAGGATGCTTTTTAATATATGTAAGGGTGCTTCTAACTTGGGTATCATTAGTCGATGCAATAAAGGATTCTTTGACCATACGAACAAAATGTTGATTTGATATTTTTATAGAATCATTTACGGTTTCTTCATATCCTTTTTCGTCTGTATAAGTGGCACTAACAGTAATTTCTTTGCCAATATTGTCGGCATTAATCTCATATTCATGAGAATCCTTGCCAGAAATAACTTCACCATCACGCTTCCATTCAAACTTAATAGGTTCACTTATAGAATCATCATCACTGACAACGGCTGATAGAGTTTTGTTAGTAAAATTTGAAACATCGTCTATCACTAAAGATTCCGCTCCCTTAATAGTAACTTTACCTAAGTTGTTATATGGGACTTGTGTTGTAATGTCGTATTTATATTTGAATTCGGAAGCGTCGGTTACCTCAACTGTAAAAGTAAGATCGCCATAGATTTTTGTTGGCATAACACTCCAATTTCCATACATATCAATTGATTTAGTGGCAATATTTGGATGGTCAAGGATTTCGTATTTAACGATTGTATTATCTTCATCTTTGGCGGTTATAGTACCTGTAATTGGAACCCTATCGCTGTTGGTTTTATGTTCGAATTGTATGGGGTCATCCATCTCTACTACGAAGGGAATTTTGGGTCGTGACTCGGCCCATAGCGCGGATGCTGTAAATCCGTTATTTTGTTTTTCTTCTACCCTGAGTTGTAACAGATCTAATTGCTGGCCTAAATTTATGGCCTTAAGACCCACCTCTGTTAATAAAACTTTATTTGAATCATTAGCCAGTTTGTAGTGTTGATTAGTGTTAGACCTTTGAGAAAACTCAATGTCTAGATCATTATCGGGATCCTCAGCTATATAAGAACAGACTTTTTGTCCTACTTGGTTTGTATTAGAATCTTCAATAAATTCATCTATACAGTCGATTAATTCTATTGTTGGAGCATCATTAACTGCATCCACGCCGATAGTAAAGGTTTGTGTGGATGAAAACGCTCCATCAGCAACCGATAAGGTTACCGCATCTGAACTGGTTATGCCCTCTGTTGGTGTCCAGGTCACAACACCCTTGTTAGAGACCACCATACCATTGGGATGATTGCTGAGTGTCCAAGTTAGATCATTGCCATTGTTGGTATCATCGGGGTCGGATACCATGGCTTGATAGATATATTCGATATCTTCTGTGGCGCTGGTGGGTGCGGTAGAGGTAATGATAGGTGGATCATTTTTCGGTTCAATAATTAACTCAAATGTCGTTGTATCTTCTTTGCCATTACTTAAAGCTATTATAGTGATTTCAGTTTTACCATAAGCATTATTCAACGGTGTGATAATAAGTTTATCCTTTTGGATAGCAACCGATACCATGTTTCCACTATTTAGTTCAGCCCTGTAATCAATTTCACCATTCTCATTGTCTATATCAGTGGCAAATAAATTAATAGTAAATTCGGGAGCATCTTCATTAATTGTTTGATTTTCTATAGTGTCTAATTTGGGCGGTTTATCGGAGCCTACCGGAGCATTAGAACCATCACCCTCATTTGAGCCAGTCGCATTATTAGAACTGCCACCATTGGAATCACCACCGGCAGCATTGGAACTATCTACACCTTCATCGGAGTTAGTCCCATTAGTAGAACTTGCGCTACGGTTATTGGAGTTATCACCTTCATCGGAGTTAGTCCCATGAGTAGAACCATCACCCTCATTGGAGTTATTTTCTCCATCAGAGCCAGTTCCATTATTAGAACTGCCACCACTGGAATCACCACCAGTATCGTTAGAACTATCTACGCCTTCATCAGAGTTAGCCTCATCATCAGAGTTAGCCTCACCATCAGAGTTAGCCTCACCATCAGAGCCAGTTCCATTATTAGAGCCATTACCATCCTGATTTGAGTTGCCACCTTGATCGGAGTTAGTCTCATCATCAGAGCTTTCGCTATCATTATTGGAACCTTCACTACCATTATTGGTGTTGCCACCTCCATCGGAGTTAGTCTCATTAGAGCCAGTACCATCATTGGAATCACCACCAGTATCATTGGAGCTATCGCCACTGTTTGAACTATCGCCACCATTATTGGTGTTACTACCTCCATCGGAGTTAGCCTCCTCATTAGAGCCAGTCGCATCATCAGAGCCAGTCCCATTATTAGAACTGCCACCATTGGAATCACCACCAGTATCATTGGAGCTATCGCTACTATTGGAACCTTCGCTACCATTATTGGCGTTGCTACCTCCATCGGAGTTAGCCTCACCATCAGAGCCAGAACCACCCTGATTTGAGTTATCACTTTCATTGGAGTCAGGCTCGTCATTAGAGCTATCGCCACTATTGGAACTATCGCCACCATTATTGGTGTTGCTACCACCATCGGCGTTATCCTCATCATCAGAGCTTTCGCTATCATTATTGGAACCTTCGCTACCCTCATTAGAGTTACCACCTTGATCGGAGTTAGCCTCATCATCAGAGCTTTCGCTACCGTTATTGGAGTTAGTCCCACCATCAGAGCCAGTTCCATTATTAGAATTGCCATCATTGGAATCACCGCCAGTATCGTTAGAACTATCTACGCCTTCATCAGAGTTAGCCTCATCATCAGAGTTAGCCTCACCATCAGAGCTTTCGCTACCGTTATCGGAGTTAGCCTCACCATCAGAGCTAGTTCCATTATTAGAACTGCCATCATTGGAATCACCACCAGTATCATTGGAACTATCTACACCATCATCGGAGTCAGACTCGTCATTAGAGTTACCACCTTCATCGGAGCTAGTCTCATCATTAGAACTGCGATTATCGGAGTTAGCCTCACCATCAGAGCTTTCGCTACCGTTATTGGAGTTAGTCCCACCATCAGAGCCAGTTCCATTATTAGAACTGCCATCATTGGAATCACCGCCAGTATCGTTATAACTATCTACGCCTTCATCAGAGTTAGCCTCATCATCAGAGTTAGCCTCACCATCAGAGCCAGTTCCATTATTAGAACTGCCACCATTGGAATCACCACCAGTATCGTTGGAACTACCTAAACCTTGATCAGAGTTAGCCTCATCATCAGAGTTAGTCTCATCATTAGAGCTTTCGCTACCCTCATTAGAGTTACCACCTTGATCGGAGTTAGTCTCACCATCAGAGCTTTCGCTACCGTTATCGGAGTTAGCCTCACCATCAGAGCTAGTTCCATTATTAGAACTGCCATCATTGGAATCACCACTAGTATCATTGGAACTATCTACACCATCATCGGAGTCAGACTCGTCATTAGAGTTACCACCTTCATCGGAGCTAGTCTCATCATTAGAACCGCGATTATCGGAGTTAGCCTCACCATCAGAGCCAGTCCCAGTATTAGAACTGCCACCACTGGAATCACCACCAGTATCGTTGGAACTATCTACACCATCATCGGAGTCAGCCTCATCATCAGAGCCAGTCGCATCATTAGAGTCACCGCTACCCTCATTGGAGCTATCACCACTGTTTGAACCAGCGCCACTATTGGAAGCATCGTTACGATCATTTGAGCTATTTACACTGTCATCGGAGTCAGACGTAGTAGGCGTAGGCTGTATTTCTGACTTATCTTTAGGCTCGGATGATTCTGGTTTTTGTTCTAATGCTAAAGGTTCAGGCGGATTATCTATCTCCAATCTAGTCTCTTGTATTGGAGATTCTGGCAGTTCCATAGACTCTGAAGGATTGACCTTAGGCGTTGCTGGATCTGAAACTGGCAGCGCAGGTTCTGCAGGAACCACTGTAGGACTTACTGGATGAGTTGGCACTATTTCATTGATAGGTAAACTATCTATCTCCAATCTAGTCTCTTGTATTGGAGATTCTGGCTTAACCTCTGGTACTGAAGGCTCTAAAGGAGCTGCTTCTGGTGTTGTTGGATTAGTTGGCACTGATGGTTCTGTGGGAACTACCTCTGGGGTTGTTGGCGTTATTGGTTTTTTTTCTTCATTAATAAGCACCGGTTCTACTTCTTGCTTAATCTCTGGCTCTGGCACTAAAGGCTCTAAAGGAGCTGCTTCTGGTCTTGTTGGATTAGTTGGCACTGAAGGTTCTGTGGGATCTACCTCTGGGGTTGTTGGCGTTATTGGTTTTTTTTCTTCTTTAATAAGCACTGGTTCTACTTCTTGCTTTATCTCTGGTCCTGGCTCTAGTTTTTGTTCTGACACCCTAGGATCTGAAGGAGCTACCTTAGGAGTTTCTTGCTCAGAAACTGATTCGGTAGTTTCTGGATTGCTAGGTTTAGTCTCAGTATCTGAATTAGGATCTAGTGTAGATGTACCCTCTTTTTGTGATAATTCTGGGTTACTTATATCCTCATTTCCTGCATCGTCTAAATTGTTTTGATCGTTAACAATTTCCAATTTTTTAGATTCTAAAATTTGATCTGACTCTGGACCATTGGATTCCTCATTAATATCACCATAGCCATTAATATTAATAGAAGCTGGTAAGTCATTATTAGTAATCTGGGTTGCAGATTTAGAAGTTTGATTATTAGCCTTAGGTACTTGCGAGGCATTTATATAACTAGTTTTCAGATAAAATGGCTTTAAACTATCTGATTTACCATAGCTATCAGTGACTGTTATTGTTATTGCATCGCTATCAATAAAAGTTTCACTAGGTTTACCCGTTAATTCACCTGTATTTGGATTAAATGAGGCCCACTTAGGTTTATTTTTGATGCTAAATATCAGCTTATCTAAACCAATATCTAAATCGATATCCTTTACTTTTGGCTTAAACTTAAAGGTCTTTTCAAGCGATACATAAAGACTAGGAATCCCAGATATAATGGGTTGATCGTTTACATTGATAACTTCAATACTAAATGGTTGTAAACTAGAACTAGCACCATAGCTATCAAATACTGTAATAATAATATCTTTTGTAGTGCCAATATTTTCGTTTCTAGGCTTACCGCTAACAGTACCCGTTCGACTGTCAAAAACTGCCCAATCTGGCTTATTATTAATACTGTACTCGAGCTGGTCATTTTCGACATCAATTGACAGAGGAGTGAAATCATAATAATCATCCTGCATAACCACTTTATCAGCAGTTCCAGAGATAGTAGGTACATTATTAATTTGTTTTCTTAGATCAGTCTGTTTATCTTCACTAGAAGTGTCTTCAGCCGATAAAATTTGGTCAGTGGTTTTATTGTTGTTCTCTGTGGAATCTTGAGTTTCAGATGATTCATCAGAATTATTGTCGCTAGGATTACCTAACAATATCGACGTTAAAAATAAGATCAACCCAAAATCCATTTATCACCCCAACATTAATCCGTCACTGTGAAGTATGAAACTTAGATACCGATCTAGAATTGCTATTACATGAATGCATTAATTAACAATACTAACTGCGAAAGGAAATCCGCCAATAGATACTTAAAATATCTATTCATATATTAATAATAGCAGAGGTTTATTTACTTTTAGATAAATTGGAGATAACTGTTAGTAACAATTAGTCTAATGATTTTGAGAAATTGCAGCAGCACCTTGACGACGCCAATCTGCACTACCCTCAAGATATTTCTCTTTTACAGAAATACTTTGAGTGGAGCCAAGCACTCGAGTTTTTGATGAAATTTGATGCCCCATTGATTCAAGTAATCGGATTGTATCTTCGGAAAAACCAGATTCTAGGGAAATCATATCCGGTAGCCATTGGTGATGAAATCTTGGCGCGGCAGTGGCTTCTGCAATACCCATATTAAAATCGCTGGTATTAAGTATCATCTGCAAAACAATAGTGATAATAGTGCTACCGCCAGGACTTCCGGTAGCAAGAATTGGCTTACCACTGCCATCAAATACGATGGTTGGAGTCATTGATGATAGAGGCCTCTTTTTAGCTTGTATGGCATTGGCAGTGCCACCAATAAGACCATAGCCATTAGCAGACCCTGGTTTTGCAGAAAAGTCGTCCATCTCGTTATTTAATAAGAAACCTGCACCTTGCACGGCTATTCCATTGCCGTATGCAAAATTTAATGTGTAGGTATTGCTAACCACATTGCCCTGTTTATCCCATGTCGAATAATGGGTTGTTTCTTCACTTTCTATGGGTTCAGAAGCGACCCATTGATCAAGTCCCGGATAAACCTGTTTTGAAAGACGTGCTTTTTTGGGGTCTATCTGTTTGCTCAAACTTTTAGCATAAGCTTTGTTAATAAGCTGATTGACTGGCACAGGTGTAAAATCTGGATCCCCTAAGTATAAACTGCGATCTGCATAGGCTGAACGCATAGCTTCTGATAAATGATGTATGTAGGCGGCTGAATTATGCCCCATACTCTTTAACTCGAAATTTTCTAAAATATTCAACATCTGTACTAGGTGAATACCGCCAGATGAAGGCGGGGGCATAGCGCAAAGACTTATTTGCTTGTAAGAACCACAAACAGGCTGACGTTCAATGACTTTATAATTGGCTAAATCATAAGCTGAAATAAGCCCTCCTGAACGCTGCATCTGGGCAACAATAAGATCAGCCGTTTTCCCCGTGTAAAAACCAGTTTTGCCCCGCTCTGAAATTCTATTTAGAGTCAAACTCAGATCTGGCTGAACAAAAGTGTCCCCGGGAAGATAATAATCACCATTTGCTTTATAAAAATATCCTTTTGAGGCCTTGTGCTTTTGCAAGCGTTTATCACTTGAACGTAAAGAAGCGGATAGATCATAATTGACTTTAAAGCCCTCGCTGGCAAGCTTAATAGCCGGTTTAAGCACCTCTTTAACTGACATAGTGCCATATTTATCCAAGGCATGAAGTAGTCCCGCTACTGTACCCGGAACGCCTGATGACTGGGCACTAAATCGCGCTTTGTGATTATCCACATTGCCTTCTTTATCGAGAAACATATCCCTATCAGATAAATGAGGAGCCATTTCTCTGTAATCAATGGCAATGGTCTTATTTTCTTTGGCTAGATAGACCATCATAAAGCCACCACCACCCAAATTACCTGCTCTGGGCAATGTAACAGCTAAGGCAAATCCTGTGGCCACAGCGGCATCAATAGCATTGCCGCCCGCTTCTAGAATCTCGGCTCCCACCTGACTGGCGATGGCCTCTTGGGAAACAACCATACCCAGTTGACTGATTACGGGGTGAAATCGTGCATTTTTATCAAAGTAGCTAATGGCGGATTCAGATAAAACTGAAATTGAGGTTAAAGATAGTAATATACCTAGCAGTAAGGTTGTAAAAAATGATCTTAAAACTTGCACGATGCCATGTTCCTTTGGTAAAAATACTTTGATAAGCCGCTAAAAAATTCGAGTATAGCAAAAACACTATAGCTTTTTTTAGGGACAAACCTTAATACAGGTTTCGAGTGTTAATGAAGAGATATCACAAGCCAAAGTTCAAGTGGTATAATTTGCCAATAATTAGGTCAAACGAAGACTTTAAGGATTAAGATTTAATGTTGTATCAAATAGCCCAGAAAATCATGATGCAAATAGACCCTGAAAAAATTCATGATTGGGTTTTAGGCTTTTTAAATAAAACTGGCAATAGTCAGCTTAGTTGGCTGTACCGACAAAACTTGAAAGCTTCTCCAATAACAGTAATGGGAATCTCTTTCCCAAATTGCATCGGTTTAGCTGCAGGTCTGGATAAAGACGGTGAAGCTATTGATGCCTTTCACAAAATGGGGTTTGGGCACGTGGAGGTTGGAACAGTTACTCCTTTGGCTCAACCGGGTAATCCACAACCGAGAATGTTTAGGATCAAATCAAAAAAGGCCATTGTTAATCGAATGGGTTTTAACAATAAAGGGGTTGATAACCTTGTAAGAAATCTTGAGGCTCGAAAATCTTCTATTATTGTAGGCGTCAATATTGGCAAAAATAAAGATACACCGGTTGACCAAGGCAAGAATGATTATCTTATTTGTATGGAAAAAGTTTATCCTCATGCAGATTATATTACGGTCAATATATCCTCTCCAAACACACCGGGACTCCGATCATTACAGTATGGTGAGCTACTCGATGATTTACTTGGCGACCTTAAGAATAAACAAAGCGAACTAACAGAAAAGCATGAAAAGTATGTGCCCTTAGCATTGAAAATTGCACCTGATCTTAGCTCAGAGGAAATTTCACTGATTGCAGCGTCATTGCTACAGCATAAATTTGATGGGGCTATAGCTACAAATACAACCATCCAGAGAGATAAAGTAGCGGGTCTAACTTATGCCGATGAGCTCGGTGGCTTAAGTGGCTGCCCACTCAATGAGTCTTCAACACAGGTTATAAAACAGTTACATGGCTACTTAGGCGATCAGATTCCAATTATTGGTGTGGGTGGCATTAATTCTGCATCGGATGCCAATAGTAAGTTCAAAGCTGGGGCAAAATTAGTCCAAATTTATACCGGATTTATTTATAACGGCCCAAATTTAATCAAACAAATCACAAAACACTGCCAACAACAATAAGCCAGTGATACAAATCTAGGGGTAAAACTTTTTACCCGAGCTAGCCATAACTCCCATTGATTTAGTGGGTTTATACAGCTCACTTAATGCTGCATATTTATGGGCTTTTTCACAGATAACGTCTAAGCCCTGCTCATCCATCCAACGGCATATTCCCCCTCTAAAGGGTGGAAACCCAACACCCCAAACTAAAGCCATATCTGCTTCAGTGGGTGAATCAACAATACCTTCGTCTAAACAGTGATTCATTTCTATGGCCAGCGGTAATAGTAATCTATCAATAATGGTTTGAGGGTCTACTTGTTTACTTTTACCAGCGATTGATTCAATTAGGGCCAGACTCTTTGGATCTACTGATTTTTCAGGGCGGCTACCTTTACTGACAGTATAACTGTAGTAACCCATACCATTTTTTTGACCCTGTCGACCAGATTCTAAAAGCATTTCAGTTGGCGTTTTTTCCGTGTTAACAAACCGCTGCGGAATACCTTCAGCCATCACAGAATAACAATGAACAATAGTATCTAGACCAACAACATCCATCAGATAAGCTGGGCCCATGGGCATGCCCCAAGCCTCCATCACTTGATCAATTTGCTGAAAACTAACCCCATCTCGCAACAACAGTTCCATAGCAAAACATTGCGCAAAAAGGACTCTATTGACCAAAAATCCTGGGCAATCATTTACTACAATGGGTTTCTTACCTAACCTAAGGGCATGATTACAAACAGCTGCTATGGTTGCTTCTGATGTGTGCTCGCCACGAATAACCTCCACAAGGGGCATGACATGCACTGGGTTAAAAAAGTGCATACCACAAAACCGCTCGGGTTTATCAAGGGATTTAGCTAATTGGTTAATTGAAATACTGGAGGTGTTAGACACAATAATTGCATCATCCGGTAATTGTTTATCTAAGGCGGATAAAACTGCATTTTTTACCGGTAAGTGCTCAACCACGGCCTCAACCACAAACTCTGAATTGGCCAAGTCTTGATCATCCAGTGTAGGTTTAATCATGGATAATACTTTAGCGGCTTTCTCTTGATCTAACTGACCCTTAGTAACAGCCTTGCTTAGCAGTTTTTCTGCTTCTTTGAGGCCTAAGTCTAAAGCGGGTTGCGCTATATCCTTCATCACGACAGGACAACCTCTTGTCACCGATTGATAAGCAATACCGCCACCCATAATGCCTGCACCAACAACTGCGGCTAGATTAATATTAGATAGCTCAGTTTCAAGAACTTTTTGATAACCGCGAGCCTTTCTAGCTACGAACTGGTCACCGACAAATAAACCAACCAATGAACGCGCTTCTAGACTTTGCGAAAGCTCATAAAATACGCCAGCTTCTCGCTTAATCGCTTCATCTCGCGCTAAAGAAGCAGATTTTTCCATAAGTTCTATGGCTTTGATTGGCGCAGGATATTGACCTGCTGTTTTTTGATTTACTACCGCCTTAGCCATATTGGCAATCGCCTGAATTTCAGCAGGTTCTTGATTAACAGGTGATAATTTTTGTTGACGTTTATCCGTGTAATCAATAACGCCACCAACCATATCATTTAGGTACTCTAAAGCCTCTGTACGCAGCTGTTCTGGCCCAACAACCTTATCAACTATGCCCGCTTTAAATGCCTTATCTGCGCTGTATTGTCGAGCAGAAGTTATCCATTCAATGGCTGTCGCAAAGTCGCTTAATCGCGGTAACCGAACTGTACCGCCCCACCCCGGTAAAATACCTAGGCCTGTTTCTGGCAACCCTATTTTGGCGCTCATTGAAATAATCCGTGCATCACAGGCTAAACAAACTTCAAGCCCTCCGCCTAATGCAAAGCCATTAATAGCGACTACTGTGGGAAAAGGCATATCCTCAATGGCGGACATCATGCCATTGATATGATTTGCTGATTCTAGAAATTGGTCTTGAGGGGCATCAAACATCTGCTTAAATTGGGTAATATCCGCACCCACGATAAACGCATTTTTACTACTAGTGAGTAAAAGTCCTTTTATGCCCTTTGCTTGTTGCGCAGCCCTAATCGCTTTATCAAGCTCCTCTAGGGTTTGCTTGTCGAGTTTATTAACTGAGCCCACTGAGCTATTAAAGTTTAGTTCGAACAAATTGTCTTCAATAGCTGTGAGACTTACCTTTTCGCCAAAATACATAGAAATCCCTCCGTTAACAATTAGTGTAACCAATCCTGATTGACCGTGCAGAAGAAAGTCTGACTCTGTGGTTTTGTTAAAATTTTGCCATTAAATGACTCAAATTTTAATAGTGGGTTAAAAAATTCATCGCTTAAATGCAATAAAATGGTATTTCCACCTTATTACAGATTGACGAGATGAGTGTTGGTCAGTATTATGCGCCCTCTCATTAGAGACCGCTTGGTGAGACATTCGGGGATTAGCGCAGTCTGGTAGCGCGCCTGCTTTGGGAGCAGGATGTCGGGGGTTCAAATCCCTCATCCCCGACCACTTTCCGGCTGTAG
>JAQWIR010000031.1 GCA_029248755.1 Porticoccaceae bacterium | reverse complement strand
ACAATTGATGTCGAGGGTGAGGAGCTAATTATCCTCAGCGAGAGTGATATTAAAGCCGTAGTTGAAGGCTAATTATTTGAATTTTTGTAATAGATTTTGTAAAGGATAAAAATCATGGCAGCTAAAGATGTAAAATTCGGCGACAATGCTCGTCAAGGAATGCTAGAAGGTGTAAATACTCTAGCTAATGCAGTAAAAGTAACTTTGGGACCCAAAGGTCGCAATGTGGTATTGGATAAATCATTTGGTGCACCATTGGTCACCAAAGATGGTGTTTCCGTGGCCAAAGAAATTGAGCTTAAAGACAAGTTCGAAAATATGGGCGCGCAAATGGTGAAAGAAGTTGCATCAAAAGCGTCAGATGATGCGGGCGATGGAACCACTACGGCTACAGTATTGGCGCAAACCATTGTTAACGAGGGCCTTAAATCTGTTGCTGCTGGCATGAATCCTATGGATTTAAAGCGTGGCATCGACAAAGCAGTTACCGTTGCCGTCCAAGAAATTGCCAAAATTGCTAAGCCCTGCTCAGACAATAAAGAAATTGCTCAGGTGGGTACTATTTCTGCCAATAGTGATGCAAGCATCGGTGATATTATTGCAGAAGCAATGGCTAAAGTGGGCAAAGAAGGCGTCATCACCGTTGAGGAAGGTTCAGGTCTTGAAAATGAGCTGGATATTGTTGAAGGTATGCAGTTTGATCGCGGTTATTTGTCGCCGTACTTTATTAACAATCAAGATAGTATGAGTGTTGATCAAGAAAGCCCATTGATTCTTTTAGCCGACAAAAAGATTTCTAATATTCGTGAGTTACTGCCTCTTTTAGAAGAAGTGGCAAAAGCGGGCAAGCCATTACTTATTATTGCTGAAGACGTTGAAGGTGAAGCCCTAGCAACATTGGTCGTTAATAATCTTCGAGGCATTGTAAAAGTTTCTGCTTGTAAAGCACCTGGTTTTGGCGATCGTCGTAAAGCGATGCTTGAAGATATTGCTGTTCTTACTGGTGGTACGGTAATTTCTGAGGAAGTAGGCTTAGATTTGGAGAGTACAACCCTTGAACATTTAGGGACTGCTAAGCGCATTAGCATGACTAAAGAAGCTACAACTATTGTCGATGGTGCTGGACAAGGCACTGTGATCGAAGCGCGCGTTAAGCAAATTCGTGCGCAGATTGAAGAAACTAGCTCTGATTATGATCGTGAGAAGCTTCAAGAGCGTGTTGCTAAATTAGCGGGTGGTGTTGCAGTAATCAAAGTAGGTGCCACCACTGAAATTGAAATGAAAGAAAAGAAAGCGCGTGTTGAAGATGCTCTGCATGCAACTCGAGCGGCGGTTGAAGAAGGCGTGGTTCCCGGCGGTGGTGTTGCACTAGTTCGAGCCTGTGAAAAGATCGCATCGCTCATCGGTGATAATGATGATCAAACTGTAGGTGTTGGTATTGCGCGACGCGCAATGGAAGCGCCACTGCGTCAAATTGTTGAAAATGCCGGCGAAGAAGGTTCAGTGGTTGTCGATAAGGTTAAAAGTGGAAAAGGTAATTTTGGTTACAATGCCGGTGCCGGTGATTATGGCGATATGATTGAAATGGGTATTCTCGATCCTGCTAAGGTTACTCGTACAGCGCTTCAGGCTGCGGCTTCGATTGCTGGCTTGATGATTACCACTGAAGCAATGGTGACAGATGTTGCCGATGAAGGTGGTGCTCCAGCAGCCCCAGATATGGGCGGTATGGGCGGCATGGGCGGCATGGGCGGAATGATGTAATCGTCTTTAAATGCTACGCAATTAAAAGCCCCGTATTAATTAAATATGGGGCTTTTTTGTTTTTTTGTAATATTAAACTTATTTCAGTGTATTATTTAATTTAAACAGTTGATATTTACAAGGCTTTGCAGAACAATTGCGGGGTTTAGGAATAAAAGCCCATTTTTGGGCACCACATCAAAGGGGAACTGCTATGACAATGGAATTTATTAACTTTCTTGCTCGTTGGAGCCATGGACTATTTGGCATTACTTGGATAGGCATGCTCTATTACTTTAATTTTATACAGGGTGCTTACTTTAAAGAAGCCTCTGCAGAAGGGTTGGCTGACGCCAAAGCGAAACTTGCACCAAGGGCACTTTGGTGGTTCCGTTGGGGCGCAATGTTCACCTTTATTACAGGTATTATTCTTTTGGGGGGTGTTCATCATAATTCTCAAATGAATAACTACATCATTATTGGCGTGGTTATGGGTACTTTAATGGCTGCTAACGTGTGGATGGTTATTTGGCCGGCACAAAAAATTGCCTTAGGTTTGGTAGATGGTGGCGATAAAGCTGCCGCCGCTGGAAAAGCCCTACTTGCTTCACGTACCAATACTTTTTTCTCTGCACCTATGTTGTGGGCAATGTTTGCTGGTCCTCATTATGCTGGTTACGGTTATGGTACTGCAGTAGGTGGAACCGGTCTTATTGTAGCTTTGGTTATCATTGGGGCTATTGAACTCAATGGTTTGAAAGGCCAACAAGGTCCTTTGACTACAGTTCGCGGCGTGATTGTTTCTAGCCTAGTTTTAACGGCAGTATTAGCTTTGTCGATAAATGTGCTTTAAATTTTTCTGATTAAATCAAAACCGGCGCTAAAAGCGCCGGTTTTTTTATGCAATAAATTAAGTCCACTGGTATGGTTCTGCAATGGGATCGGAGTATAATCATTTACAAATAGCCTCAATACTTAGGTGTTTACTAAACAATGGATAACCAGCGTAACAACCCAATTGTTCCAGAACGAGAGGATGACTTAGGTCTAGGTTCTGATGGATCTCAATCTGAGCGTTATAAAACAAGAGAATCTGCAAAGCCCTCTGGTAATTTATCATCTGCCTGGAAGTTAGTCGCCACGCTAGCTCTGCTTGGGATGCTTTTCGTCTCTTGGTTTGGGTGGCAACAGTATCAGCAGTTTGTTGAACTACAGCAGCGTTTTCAGGTTTTAGATTCTAGGCTTAACAATACCGATGAGTCTGTCAATCAGTCAGGAGTTGCCATGCAGGTGAATATTGGCAAGCACAGCGAGCAACTCAAAAAACACTGGAGCGAAATTAGAAAGCTTTGGGGTGTTACAAATGATAAAAATAAAGGCAATATTTCCAAAAACGCAAAGGATATTTCTTTTCTTGCCAGTAAGCGTTCCGACCTAGAATCTGCTGTAAAAAAACTGCGCTCTCAGGTGGATAAAGACAGATTAATTGCTGAAGGTGTTGGCGAAAACTTTTTTGGTTTATCTGCTGATATGGACAAGCTATCACAATCTTTGGATGGTTATTTTTTAGCGGTACAAAATCTAAAGGCCACTATTGTGCGCCAAGAAAAGCAAATACAGTCTAATCTTGAGGCAGTAAAATCTGTGGATGCGTTTCGCAGGCAGGTTAACCAAAAGATTATTGAGCTTGAAAAGCAAATTGAAAAGCAGGCTGTGATAGTGCCTGTAAAAACACAAAGCTTGGATCAGCAAAGTAACTCAAGTACCCTTAGCCCTTGATAGTACAAATAACTTTATAGTGAGCTAAATTAGAACAATGACGATTATTCGCCAACAAGATGTTACTAAAAGTGTTGCAGATGCTCTGCAGTACATTTCTTACTATCATCCAGCGGATTTTATTCAGGCGGTTAAGCAAGCCTATGATCGTGAGGAGTCTAAATCTGCTAAGGATGCTATGGCTCAGATCCTTATAAACTCAAGACTATGCGCTATGGGGAAACGTCCTATATGTCAGGATACCGGCATTGTGACTGTGTTTGTGAAGGTAGGCATGCAGGTTCAGTGGGATGCTAAGGTTAGTTTAGCGGATATGATTAACGAGGGCGTTAGGCAAGCCTATACGCATCCAGACAATATTTTGCGCGCTTCTATACTTGCTGATCCAGATGGTGAGCGAACCAATACTGGCGATAACACGCCTGCGGTTATTCACTATGAAGTGGTGCCTGGCGATAAGCTTGAAATTGACGTGGCTGCAAAAGGCGGTGGATCGGAAGCAAAATCAAAATTTGCTATGTTAAATCCTTCTGACTCGGTTGTGGATTGGGTATTAAATGTTGTTCCTACTATGGGTGCCGGTTGGTGTCCTCCAGGGATACTAGGCATTGGTTTGGGCGGTACTGCGGAAAAAGCTATGTTAATGGCTAAAGAAGCACTTCTTGAGCATATAGATATCCAGGAGCTTCAGGCTAAGGGTGCTGAAAATCGCAATGAACAGTTGCGTCTGGAATTATTTGAAAAAGTTAATGCGCTAGGTATTGGGGCACAGGGTTTAGGTGGATTAACGACTGTCCTTGATATAAAGATCAAAGATTACCCATCTCATGCCGCCAATAAGGCCATTGCGATTATTCCTAACTGTGCAGCTACCCGGCATGTGCATTTTGTTTTGGATGGCTCAGGCCCCGCTACTTTTGATGCCCCTGATCTCAATGATTGGCCTGAAATTTCTTGGGAAGCGGACGAGACAGTGAGACGTGTGGATTTAGACTCAGTGACTCAAGCAGATATTGATCAGTGGCAGCCAGGGGAGACCCTTTTACTGTCAGGGAAAATGTTAACTGGTCGTGATGCGGCGCATAAAAAAATGACGGACATGCTGGCTCGCGGTGAACAATTGCCAGTAGATTTAACCGGACGGTTTATTTATTACGTGGGCCCAGTTGACCCTGTTAGGGATGAAGTCATGGGTCCTGCAGGCCCTACAACAGCAACCCGAATGGATAAGTTTACTCGCACTATGCTCGAACAAACTGGGCTTATGGGAATGATTGGTAAAGCGGAGCGAGGTCAACAGGGTATTGATGCAATACGAGATAATAGCTCGGTATATTTAATCGCTGTGGGTGGTGCGGCTTATTTGGTATCAAAAGCTATTGTATCTGCTGAAGTGGTGGCATTCCCTGAACTTGGAATGGAGGCCATTTATGAGTTTGAGGTGGTCGATATGCCGGTGACTGTGGCGGTAAACACTCAGGGCGATTCAGTGCATATTAATGGGCCAAAGATGTGGCAGTCTAAAATACAAGCAAAAGTTGTTGAGATTAAATAAAGCATAACTCATAGCAACTATTAGATTGACCTATTGATTCAGATTGATAAACTTGCAAAATAATATTAATAATTAGTACTAGAAGGTGTTTTATGAGATTTTTTAAATCTATAGTGGTTGCAGCGACGATGCTTGTAACCTCTCCTGCCTTTTCTTCCGGTCAGTGGTACATTGGAGCTACACAGGGTTTTTATAGCCTTGGTGAGGGTGATCATTGGGTTGGAGAGATAGATATTGGTCAGGCTGGATTGCAAATTGGTAAATTTTTAAGTGATGATCTATCTATTGAAGGCGGCTATGCTTTTAACTTTGACAGAGAAGACTTTTTTATAGGGTCACTATCCGCTCTTTTTTGGATGGGTGATAATAGCCAAAAATATCAACCCTACTTATTATTGGGTACAAATGTATACAATTTTGACGATGAAGATGGCTTACCTATTAAGCACCGTCATTCACAAGTAGCATTTGGCGCAGGTTTTGGGTCAAAAATTTCCAAAAATTATCAATTGCGGGCAGATCTTCGCTTAATGGCTCGAAATGATGAAAATGAAGATGACTTTGCATTACAGTTTTCAATTAATAAAATTTTTGAATAATCAAAAAATGCTATTAATTAAAAAACGGTGCTTTTGCGCCGTTTTTTTTGGCAACCAAAAAATAGTTGTCTAGACTGTATCTTGGAGGATCGCTTTATTAAGCTTTGAAAATTTAAACAGCGTTGAAAAAGAGTTATGAAAGATAGTTTATATTGGCATGATTACGAAACTTTTGGTGCGATACCATCCATGGATCGACCGAGCCAGTTTGCTGGCTTGAGAACGGATTTTGATCTTAATATTATCGGTGAGCCACTGGTTGTTTACTGCCAGCCACCGATGGATATATTGCCCGCCCCCCAAGCCTGTTTGATTACTGGAATTACTCCTCAGCATGCTCTTAAGTATGGCCTACCAGAACCACAATTTATTGATCAAATTCATTCTCAGTTATCACAGCCAAGAACTTGCGGCGTTGGTTATAACAGTATCCGCTTTGATGATGAGGTAACCAGATATAGCCTTTATCGAAATTTCTTTGACCCTTATCAGCGGGAATGGCAAAACGGTAATTCACGCTGGGATATTATCGATTTATTGCGCGCGACACGTGCATTGCGTCCTGAGGGAATAGAGTGGCCAGATCATAAACCTGGGAGTCCAAGTTTTAAACTCGAGCACCTGACGCAGGCTAATGGTATCTCCCATGCTTCTGCACATGACGCACTTTCTGATGTGACGGCTACCATTGCTATGGCAAAATTAGTCAAGCAAGCACAACCCAAGTTATTTGATTATGTGCTACAAAACCGAGGTAAAGTTGCGGTCGCAAAACTTGTTAATGTGCAAACCCGTAAGCCATTTTTTCATTGCTCCGGTATGTTGTCTAAGGAAAATCTATACAGTGCCATTATGATGCCATTGGCGGCTCATCCCACCAATAAAAATGCTGTTATATGTATTGATCTATCCGCTGATCCAGATTTACTCATCAGTTTGGATAAAGATGAAATTAAACGACGTGTATTTACTCGCGCTGAGGATTTGCCCGAGAATATTGAACGCATTCCGCTTAAATTAGTTCATCTTAATAAGGCGCCTATGGTCGCTACTTCTAAGGTCGTAGATGCAGTCGTGGCGAAGCGGTTATCAATAAATGTAGAGCGATGTGAAGAGAATTGGCAGCGTCTTGGGCAAGTTGATTTGCAGCAAAAGCTTCAAGCAGTATTTTCTGAATCGGATTTTGTCGGCAGTAATGAAGCCGAACAACAGCTTTATGCGGGTTTTTTATCTAATCGCGATAAGCCATTATTAGATCAGGTGCGCGCGGCTTCATTAGAAGACTTTAAAAATCATGAGTTTTATTTTTCTGATGAGCGATATAACAAATTATTATTGAGTTACAAAGCTAGGTACTTTCCAGAATCACTAACGGTCAATGAGAGAAGTAATTGGTTGCATAATTGTGGTGAGCGATTAACTAATCAAGAGCTGGGATATCTTACCCTAAGCCAACAACAGGCTGAAATAGACCAGTTGCTTAAGGACAGTAATTTAGCCACTGAAAGTCGTAAAATTTTACACGAGCTTGAAAATTGGAGTCAGCAAATAGCTGAAAAATTCGCTTTAGATGGCCACAAAAACAGCAGGCGCTAATAAACTCTATTGCTTCAATTGATATTCGGGCTAGAGTACCGAAGTTAAACAGGCTAAAATTCGCACAATTAATTCACTTCGAGGTAATGATTTGAACTTTCAAGGTGCCCATATACTCTCAATCAATCAATTTGAGAAGCAAGATGTGACTCGTATCTTTGATGTTGCGGACCAAATGCAGCCCTATGCTTTGCGAAAAAAAGTGACTAGAGTTTTGGAGGGAGCGATTCTTGGCAATATGTTTTTTGAGGCCAGCACTCGAACTCGAGTCAGTTTTGGCTCTGCGTTTAATTTATTGGGCGGAGAGGTTAGAGAGACTGCAGGTTTTGAAAGTTCGGCCTTGGTAAAGGGTGAATCATTGCAGGATACCGCGAGAGTACTGTCTGGTTTTAGCGATGTTATCTGTATGCGTCACCCTGATGAGGGTTCTGTAGCAGATTTTGCTAATGCCAGTCGAGTACCCGTAATGAACGGTGGTGATGGTGCTAACGAACACCCTACACAGGCATTACTTGATCTCTATACCATTCAAAAAGAAATGGCCGCAATGGGTCGTGATATTGATGGCTTAACCATAGCCATGGTGGGGGATCTTAGGTTTGGCCGAACCGTTCATTCATTGTGCAAGCTATTATGCCTGTACGATAAGGTAAAGGTGATTTTAGTTTCACCGAAAGAGCTTATATTGCCTGCTGAATTAATTGAAGCAATGCGTTTTGCAGGGGTTATTGTCGAAACCTCGGAAAATTTAGCACCCAGTATTGCTGATGTCGATATAGTTTATTCAACCAGAATTCAGGAAGAGCGTTTTGGTAGCAAGCAGGAAGCGGACCTTTATCGTGGTCGTTTTAGATTGAATCAGGCGATTTATACGGAGTTCTGTCAACCTAATACAGTGATAATGCATCCTTTACCCAGGGATTCTAGAGCGGATGCCAATGAGTTGGACAATGATTTAAATAATAACCCTAATTTAGCAATATTTAGACAGACCGATAATGGGGTTTTAGTTCGAATGGCACTATTTGCACTGGTTTTAGATGTAGTCGATACAGTGGATACCTATTCTCACGATATTCGTTGGTTCAATGCGCGTGCTTAGGTATTAAAGCATCAAAAAAAATAAATGGGCGATAGTATTTAGGTATTTCCCTTAAAAATTTAGTTAGGCAGGCTTAATGAATCAATTCGAAGATATCCGTCCCTATAAGGATTCAGAGGTTCCCGCAGTATTATCGCGGTTAATTGCTGATAATGAATTTATAGATCTACTTTTATCTAGGCGTATACCTCTCATAATGCGGTTTGTGCCATGGTTAATAAAACCTCTGGCTAGACCATGGCTTAAACAAAGTTTACGCAAGCTAACAGCTGATGTAGGAACAGTCGCAGATTTCCAGCATCATGTGAAAGCTGGCCTACAAAAAAGCTTAGACAACAGCACTGATGGCTATAGTTTTGGCGGTCTAGATCAATTGAACCCCAATCAAGCTTATCTGTTTATCAGTAACCACCGCGATATTGCCCTTGACCCAGCGATGATTAATTTAGCCCTTCATACGGTTGAGCTTGATACGGTGCGAATTGCTATTGGTGATAACTTATTGAGCAAACCATTTGCCAGTGATTTGATGCGAGTCAATCGTAGTTTTATTGTTAAACGCTCGGTTGAGGGGCGTAGAGAAAAACTTGAATCCCTTAAAAATCTATCTGCCTATATTCGTTACAGTGTTTCTGAGGAAAAGGCTTCTTGCTGGATTGCTCAGGCGGAAGGTCGGGCAAAGGATGGTAATGATAAAACTGATACCGCACTCTTAAAGATGCTGACGTTATCCAAATCAAAACAACAAACATTTGGTGAGGCTATCGGTGAATTAAAATTAATGCCGGTGAGTATTTCCTATGAATATGACCCCTGCATTGTTGAAAAAGCCAAAGAGCTTTATGCTGCAAGCCAAGGCATCGATTATATAAAGGGTGAATTTGAAGACTTAGACAGTATTCAAAAAGGCTTTTTGGGTTACAAAGGCCGAGTACAGGTTAATTTTGGCGATTGTATTGGACATACATTTGAAACAGCAGAAGATCTAGCAACTGAGGTTGATCGTCAAATTTATGGGGCATACCAGCTATTTCCAACCAATATTATTGCCTGGAAAATGCAGGCAAATAGTGACCAACAATCTTTAGATCAACTAAAGCAACAATGGCCTGACGAAAATTGGTCACAAGCTGAAACTGATTTTGAAACTCACCTTCAATCCGTTCCACCAGAACACCGATCTTTGGTCATAGATGCCTACGCCGCTCCGGTGAAAAATCAACTAGACTATCAACAGCAAAACCCAGTTTTGGGTGATTCCATCAATGAGGAAGCTATTGTTTGTTAGATGATTCAATTAAGGAAACCATTCAGCAGGGTTACCGCCAATTTCTAAAATCTCGTGATTTAAATCCTCGACAGGGCCAGAAGCAAATGGTGGCTGCCATTGCTAACAGCCTAAGTAATAATGATGCCGACAAACGTCTGGCAGTGATTGAGGCGGGCACGGGAACAGGTAAAACTGTGGGCTATCTTCTTTCAGCACTGCCTATAGCGCGTGCGCTGGAAAAAACGGTTGTCATAGCTACAGGTACTATTGCGCTTCAAGAGCAATTAATTCTTAAAGATATACCCGATTTACTTGATGCCTGTGGTTGGGATCATCAAGTCGCTCTAGTGAAAGGTCGCGGTCGTTATATTTGTAACCTGAGGCTCGAGCAATGTTTGGATGCGATTAAATCCAAAGAGGCGGGACTTTTTTTATTTGAGGATGAACTGCAATTCAATCCCAACGACCAAAGTGAAGACCTTTTTCAAGAATTGTCAGAATCTCTTGAAGATGGAAGTTGGGATGGTGATCGGGATGCATGGGATAGCCGAATTCCAGATGCAGATTGGCGAGCGCTAACGGTCGATCATCGCCAGTGTACCGGTAGGCGCTGTCAATTTGTCGATCAATGTCCTTTTTTTAAGGCTCGGGGCGAACTTGAAGAAGCTGATTGCATTGTAGCCAATCATGATTTGGTAATGGCTGATTTAGCCCTTGGTGGCGGGGCGATTCTACCTCCACCGGAAGACTGTATTTTTATCTTCGATGAGGGACATCGCTTAGGTGAAACAGCCGTTAAGCATTTTGGTGCCCAGTGCCGAATTAATACTACAGTGAACTGGCTTGAGCGAATTCCCAAACAGCTTAAAGGCCAGACACCGTTATTTGAAAAAGAAACCACTATTACTGAGATGTTACCGCGCATTGAAACTGGTGCCAAAGAGATCATGGATCTTTTAGCCGTTGCCTATCCTCTCTTTCAGGCGTACTTGGATAATGTTGAAGACGATCGCCAGCTCTATCGTTTTCCTCAAGGTGATGTCGGTGAGGCTATTCGGGATTTGGCTCAAAATATTAGTTCACTGACTAGTCGCTGGATGGGGCGTACCGAGGTGCTTAGAGATACATTAAACGAGGCACTTAGCGATAGGGACTATTCAGTCCCTATCCCAGATGTTGAGTTATTTTACCAACAGGTAGGAAGTTGGCTTACCAAATCAGAGGGTTTATTGGCACTTTGGGATCGTTTAAAACAACGACCTGCCAATAAAGATGTTCCGCTAGCCTGCTGGGTTCGCATAGATGATACAGGTGCAGGCAATATTGATATTGCCATTAACGCCAGTCCCATTCAGGCTACAGATATTTTACGTGAGCAGCTATGGGGTTGTTGTTATGGCGCCGTGATTACTTCTGCAACCTTAAGGTCTTTGGGAACATTTAACACTTTAAAGCGTGAAACGGGTATTCCTGATTCAGCACAATTTTTATCAGTAGCCGGTGCTTTTGATTACGCAAATGTTGCCAACCTTTGTGTTCCTAGTGATTGTTTTGAAGGTAATTCAATTGACCAGCATACGGATTATATTGCAGATAATCTTGCCACCATGGTGGAGAAAAAAGCGGGGACCTTGGTGCTCTTTTCCTCAAGGCGTCAAATGGATGAAGTATATGATCGACTGGATACTGATTTGCAAAACATCAGTCTAGTTCAGGGTAAGTACTCTAATCGAGAAATGGTGCGATTACATAAAGAGCGTGTCGATCAGGGTAAAACCAGTGTTTTAATTGGCTTGGCCAGTTTCGCTGAGGGAGTCGATTTGCCAGGTGATTACTGCAAGCATGTGATTATTGCCAAGTTACCTTTTATGGTGCCCGATGATCCGTTGCATGAAGCCTTGTCTGAATGGATTGAAGATAAGGGCGGCAATTCTTTTTTTGATATAGCACTACCCATTGCTTCACTGCGACTTATTCAGGCCTGTGGAAGATTATTACGCACTGAAAAAGATACTGGGACAGTATCTATTCTGGATAAGCGACTTTTAACTAAGCGCTATGGAGGGCAGTTATTAGATGCGCTGCCGCCGTTTAGGCGACAGCTATAGATTTATTTCTGTTTGTCTTTTTTAGTGTAAGTCTTTTTCTTCTTCTTCAAAGGCGCACTTCCATCTGTTCTTGTGCTCTTACGTTTCGAAGAGCCATCTTTACTTGAAGGTTTGGATTTTTTAGGGCCTTTTTTAGGTCTGGGCGATCGACTAGAAGGCGCAGAGTTACCACCCGCATTTTCTATGCTGATATTGAGCGCTTTGGATCTAACTCGAGCCTTTTTAAGGGTTTTAAAGACATCGTCAGGCATACCATCGGGTAGATCGACGGTGCTGTATTCATCATGAAGGATAATTTGACCAATATACTGACTACTTATATCAGCTTCATTGGCAATGGCACCGACGATGTTTGAGGGTTCAACGCTGTCGTTTTTCCCGACTTCTAGCCGATAAGTTAACATTGGTACTTCATTGCCATCTTCGTCACGTATAACACGCTCAGATTTAGGTCTAGCTGCCCTCGAAGGGCTGTCTTTAGAAAAGTTATCCCTGTCCTTTCTATCTCTTCTTTTACTGTCTCTATTTTTATTGTCGTTATCTCTACCTCTACCTCTATCTCTGTCTCTGCTAGAGTTGTCTTGACGAGGCGCAACAATATTATCTAGTTTAGGAAATAGGGGGCGTTCTTTTTGGTTCTCATAGGTTAAAGCAGCGGCAACATCTGCCATATCGAGATCATTTTCTTCGACATATTTAACAATCATTTCACGGAACTTATCTAAACGCGGCGTTTCCAAAGTCTTTGATAATTGTTCTGTAAATTGCTGAATGCGCTGATCACTCACCTGCGCATTAGATGGCATGGTTAAGGGTGCAATAGTACTTTTGGTGGTTTTTTCAATTGAGCGCAAAAGACGCGTTTCTTTTGGGGTAATAAACAAAATTGCATTACCCTCTCTGCCTGCTCGACCGGTGCGACCAATTCGATGCACATAGGATTCATTATCGTAAGGAATATCAAAGTTAATCACATGGCTAATGCGTTCAACATCTAAGCCACGGGCAGCAACATCGGTAGCTACAACCACATCAACCTGGCCGCGCTTAAGTTTACTAATAGTGCGCTCTCTGATGGCTTGACTTAAATCACCATTTAACGCGGCAGAAGAGAATCCTCTGGCCTGAAGGCGATCTGAAATATCCACAGTAGAAGATTTGGTTCGCACAAAAATTATCATGCCATCAAATTTTTCAACTTCAAGAACACGAGTAAGTGCATCCATTTTCTGGTGAGCTTTTACAGTTATATATTGCTGTTTAATGCGCTCTACTGTTTGAGTTTTATTTTGAATTCGAACCTGTTGGGCATCCCCAAGATATTTGTCGGCAACGCGTTTTATAGCTGCCGGCATCGTAGCTGAAAATAGTGCGCGCTGACTCTCATCGGGGGTTTTTGACAAAATAGCTTCTACATCATCAATAAAACCCATGCGAAGCATTTCATCTGCTTCGTCCAATACCAAGGATTTTACTTGGCTAAGGTTAAGGCTTTTGCGCTTTAGATGGTCCAGCATACGACCCGGAGTACCTACTACCACCTGTGCACCACGCTTTAGGCTTCGCAACTGACCGCCAATATCAGCACCACCATAAATGGGTAGTACATGGAAGCCTTTAATATGTTTGGCATAACTTTGAAATGCTTCAGCCACCTGAATAGCAAGCTCTCTTGTCGGCGTTAAGACCAATATTTGCGGCGTCTTTTGCTTTTCATCAATATTACTCAGCAAGGGAAGAGCAAAAGCTGCGGTCTTGCCCGTACCGGTTTGAGCCGTACCTAAAAGGTTTTTCCCACTGAGAAGGATTGGAATACTCTGTGCTTGAATGGGCGAGGGCTGCTCGTAACCCAAATTTTGAACAGCCTTAAGCACCGGTGCACTGATACCCAGTGATAAAAATTCGTTAGAAGACATGAAATTACCTTTGGTTATACTCTCAACATTGAGAGGTCGCGGAGTATACGCCTGTCATAAGCATTTTTATAGCTTAATCATTGTTATTATTGGGATTTCATTCATTTTGGAAGCAATTTATTGTTAAATTGATAATAAAAAGTGAACATAAAAAAATAACTAACGTACAACTCTTGAATAATGGCAATAATTGCCACTAAATATTAGTTATCTATGGTAAATTATATAAACCCTAGATTGGTTAAGACCATTGTGGAGCAAGCATGAGTTTAGAAGATAGTCGTCGCGAATATGATTTCGGTCAATTAACCCGAGAATCGCTTCTGGATGATCCCTTTGCTCAGTTTGGTCTATGGATGAATCAGGCCATTGAATCTCAGATGAAAGATCCTACCGCCATGAGCATTGCCACTGTTGATGATCAGGGTCAGCCTTCACAACGAATGGTATTGCTCAAGCATCTTGATAGTCGTGGATTTGTGTTTTATACCAACTTGGAAAGCCGAAAAGCCACACAAATCAAGAGTAACAACAAAGTGTGCCTACATTTTCCTTGGCTGCAGTTAGATCGGCAGGTGATTGTTGGTGGTGCCGCTGAGCCATTGCCAAGAGACGAAGTTTTAAACTATTTTTTGAGTCGCCCCGTTGAAAGTCAGCTTGGTGCCTGGGCATCAAAGCAAAGTAGCGTTATTGACTCAAGACAGGCTCTAGAGGATAAATACAGCCAGTACCAAGAAAAATTTGCATCGGGTGATATACCACTGCCAGATTTTTGGGGCGGTTATCGTATTGTGCCGACCGAAATAGAGTTTTGGCAGGGTGGTGAGAAACGCTTACACGACAGATTTCGCTATCTGTTAAATGAAAGTAGCTGGGAAATATCTCGTTTATCGCCTTAGTAATCTAAATCGATAATCAAAAAACAGCGCTCGCTTCAGGTGTTTTAACTTATACTTCATCATCGACACTCTTGCCGATTAGAGCTCTTGCCATAGGCGAATCAATGCTAATCCAATTTTGCTCAGCATCAATCTCGTCGGCGCCGACCAAACGCATTTTTTGAGGCGGTGCGTCAGGGTTATCTTGATCTTCTAGGGTTACCCAAGCGGCAAAAAATACTTTCGAGGTATCTCTGGGTTTATCCTCAACAATAGTGGCATCTTCAAGGCGTTTACTCAGGTAGCGAACACGGCGATCAATTTCTCGCAAACGGCGCTTACCATAAATATAGTCGCCATTTTCTGAGCGGTCACCATTTTTTGCCGCCTCATGCACCACTTGAGTGACCTGTGGGCGCTCCACCTTCCAAAGTTGACGGACTTCAGCGCGCAATTTTGCCGCACCATCAGCGGTAATATAGGGCGAACTTTTAGGGGTGGGCGGTCTATACCGAGACATGCTTTAAGCGCCTTGCTTTAAATTAAAAATATCAGTGTAAAACGCCAGTTCGGACTCCATGGCGCGAATAATATTTTCCGATTTTCTAAACCCATGGCCTTCATCGGGAAATTTCACATAAACCACTTCTATGCCTTTTTTTTGCAGGCTCTCAACCATCATTTCTGCTTGATTAGGCGGCACTACCTTATCCTCTAAGCCCTGTAAAAAAATCACTGGGCAGTTAAGCTGATCTACATGATGAATAGGCGAGCGTTGCTCATAAACAGGTTGCTGTTCAGGGTAGGGCCCCACCAGTTTATCCAAATAGCGGGATTCAAATTTATGGGTATCGCTAACAAGCGTTTCAAGGTCGCCAATACCATAGAGGCTAGCGCCTGCCTTAAAGGTATTAGTAAAGGTGAGAGCGGCTAATACCGTATAACCGCCGGCACTACTGCCGCGAACAATACAGCGCTCAGGGTCTACCTTGTGTTGTGCAACCAAATAGTTAATAGCGTATTGGGTATCCTCAACATCGGCAATTCCCCAAGCAAATTCAAGCGCATTTCTATAAGCCCGTCCAAAACCGGTGCTGCCGCGGTAATTAATATCTACCACCGCAAAGCCGCGATTGGTCCAATACTGTATTTTTAGATTTAGACTGCAGTCAGTAGCCCCTGTAGGGCCGCCATGGCAGATAGCAATTATTGGAGGTAGTTCCTGATCTCCGCCCTCGAATTGGCTGTGGGTTGGCGGGTAGAAAAAAGCCTGCACCTGATCATTGTTGGCTGTGGCAAAGTTGATAGATTCAGGTATGGCAAGATTGTTGGGTTCTATATCAAGCCTAGAGGGCGAGTATACTGGCTCGACATTGTTATGTTGTGAAACTGCTACAACCTCATCGGCAGTATCCGATGCGCCTGCCACCATATACAAACTACCATCATGGCAACAGGCAGCTTGCATGGATTGATAGGGGCACTGCACAGTATTTAATTCACCGCGGGCAATATCCACAAATCCGCAATGCCAAACAGCCTGATTAGTCCACAGGCAGGCGATAGTATTAGTATCTATAAAATCATAGGTCGACATGCCAAATTGCCACAGGGGTGTAGCAAATTCCGCCGGCATATCTAGAACAATACCCTTAGTAGCCGAGTAGATATTCCACCAGTTATTGCGGTCGGAGACATAATACAGCTGGTTATCTGGCGACCACTGAGGTTGAAAGATAGCTTCATTGCCCTCAGCGCCCGCCACCAGTTTCTTATTGTTTATTCTGCCGTTGTTTATATCTGCAGTCCATAATTGGGTGCTATCCCATGGCATATGGGGGTGATTCCATTCTATCCAGCACAGTGATTTTCCGTTGGGGCTAATTCGCGGGTAGGCATAAAAGTCAGCCCCAGAAACCAGAGTTTGTAGCTGATGATTATCTTTATCCAAAGAAATCGCCACTAAATAATTATCGGGTTCAGCCCCATCATAATGCTGCTCGCAAACGGCAATCAATTGATGGTTGAAGTTATCGACAAGCAAATCGGCAAAGCGGGGGCCGGCTTTGGTAATAGCCTTTGGTGTTTTTTTGCCAATGTCTAACTGATAGATACGCTGATCGGCGGCATTCACAAAGTAGAGCGTATTTTTGGAGACTGCATAAGCTCTACCGCCATATTCATGCACTCGACTGGCGTGACTAAAAGGCGAAGGTATTAAATCTTTAACCTTACCGTCTGCAGAACGACCATTAATGACATTTCTTCCCCCCTCAAGAGGTCTGCTTTCCACCCAAGTAAGGAGATTATTGTTAGATTGAATATGGCTTATTTTGGGCGCGGCGCTAGCCACTTTGTCCGCACTTAACGATGAAGGCCAGCTGGCAAAGGGCAGAATGGTTTTAGAGGTCATAATATTAGCCACCAGCCAATTTAACGGTATAACCCATTTTATCCAATTGCTGTTGTAACAGATCCCTATGATCGCCCTGAATTTCAATGATGCCGTCTTTAACGGTGCCACCCGTTGAGCAGGTCTTCTTAAGCTGTTTAGCTAAGCCTTTTAATTGATCAGCATCCAAATCAAACCCACTGATAGTGGTTACGCCTTTGCCTTTGCGGCCTTTAGTTTCGCGGCGTATACGAATAATACCATCGGCTTGTAACTGTGGCTTAGGCTCATTTTTATGCTTAACACGACCAGTTTCAGTTGAATAAACAAGGCGCGATTCTTTGTTGGACATTGGTATTTCTCAAGTATTTGGTTGTCTGGATGATTATTACTAATTTTAAGTATTTAATCACCCATTAACCCATAGCTTTTTTTATTTAGTGGTATTAAATTGATTTCGATAGCTAAGCGCCTCCTGATATTGAGGAATATCAGGCACCTCTATTGCAGATAGGTCGGCAATACTGCGTGCTATTTTGAGTAAACGATGAAAGCCCCTAGCCGTGAGATTGTAGCTATTAATTGCCTGATCCAAAAAATCTTGTTGTTGTTGGTTCAACGGACAAACTTTTTTTAGGGTTTGGTTATCAAGGCGAGCATTGATTATCCCTTGTCTTCTCATTTGTATTGCCCTCGCATCAATGACACGCCGACTAATTTGTTGGTTTGACTCACCCTGTTGCTGGTTCTCCGTCTGAAAAAGTTGCCTATTTTCAATGTTATTAACCGGTATATGTAGATCAATACGATCTAAAATAGGACCGGATATTTTACTTTGATAGCGTGCGATTTTTTCGGCACTGCAACTACACTTTGGGCTACCCATGTAACCACAGGGACAAGGATTCATTGCGGCTACAAGCTGGAATTGGGCGGGGAAGGTAAGCTGAGCTGACGCGCGAGATATATGAATTTCGCCCGATTCAAGCGGCTCTCGCAGTACTTCTAAAACAGATCGTTGAAACTCCGGTAACTCATCGAGAAACAAAACTCCTTGATGAGCTAAAGAAATTTCTCCTGGTTGCGGTGAGCTCCCGCCGCCCACTACGGCAATTGCAGAAGCACTGTGATGGGGTGAGCGAAAGGGTCGCTGAAGTTTATTTTCGGCGGTATTTTTGTTGGCGATCGAGTGGATACAGGCAACCTGTAGTGCCTCATTTTTAGTCATCGGTGGTAATATTCCAGCCAAACGCCCTGCAAGCATCGATTTACCCGTGCCTGGAGGGCCGAATAAAAGCATATGGTGGCCACCACAGGCCGCTATTTCTAAAGCCCGTTTAGCCTGTTTTTGGCCTATAACATCCTTTATTTCGGGGTATTGATGAAGACTATTTGGCAGGTGCGAAACATAGGGGGAAATTAGTTGTGTTTGATATAGATGGGCTGATACTTCTAGTAAATTATTTGCAGCCAAAACAGTTAATGATTCAACTAATAATGTCTCGTCAGCATTGTGCACACTAATAATTAACTGCCTTTGCGTCCCAGCACAGGCCATTGCTGAGGGCATTATTGCTTCTACACCGCGA
Source organism: Porticoccaceae bacterium (assembly GCA_029248755.1). Classification (GTDB taxonomy): domain Bacteria; phylum Pseudomonadota; class Gammaproteobacteria; order Pseudomonadales; family Porticoccaceae; genus HTCC2207. Next base: position 61,241 of record JAQWIR010000031.1, on the reverse strand, counting down.
ATTTCACCGGATAATGCCAGCTCTGCAATAAATTCGTAGTTTTCCAGTGGCTCTTTTGGGATTTGTTCCGAAGCGGCCAAAATACCGATTGCAATTGCTAAATCAAATCGACTTCCGCCTTTGGGTAATTCGGCGGGTGCTAGATTAACTGTGATACGGCGGTTGGGAAATTCAAACTTAGAATTAATAATAGCGCTGCGAACTCGATCTTTACTTTCCTTAACGGCAGCCTCTGGAAGACCAACAATATTAAATGCTGGTAGCCCATTTGAAAGATGAACCTCAACGGACACTAGTGGCGCCTGCAGGCCCAATTTGGCTCGTGTGTTAACTATGGAAAGTGACATCCGTTGTCCCTTGTGTATAAAAAAATTTTGGCGCTATGAATCTTTAAGTGTCTTTTCCATCTGAGCTAACTGTGCTTCAAGTTGTGTGATTTTATCTCTCGAGCGTAAAAGTACAGATTTTTGCGCTTCAAATTCTTCCCTAGAGACAATATCAAGCTTATTAAATAACTGATTGCTAGCGGCTTGAAGATAGGTCATAGCTTCAGCGTTAAGGCTTTCAGATCCAGCCATAACCTGATTAAGTTGATTTTTTAATTGTTGGTAGAAGTCGTCTGGTTTCATAGTTATATATTCCTTGCTGACATAACTGTAGCAAATTTAACAAGGCTTATCATAGTAATTTAAGCCTAACCAAATAGGTGCTTAACAAACAAAATAACGAACTAAATTGGTGCATATTTTTTTTAAAATATATTTGTTTGATCTATTTTTTTCTAATTTTTTTCTGTTTTTATCTTTTTATGATGATTTTACAGCGCATTAGAAAAGTTGGCATGTTAAATGCATTGTCATTGAGTGCGTATTGAAAAAACATACATTAACACGCACTTTAAATCTTGGGAGATTTAAACAATGAACTTCTTTACTGGTGAAGTTTAGATTTGATATTTAAACCTAATTTCACCAGTAGAAGTTTGTAAATTAGTTTAAAAAAATACGAGTGATCTAATTACTCAAGGGAGAAACTCAATGAAAATGGTTACGGCAATAATAAAGCCCTTTAAGCTCGATGAGGTTCGCGAGGCACTAGGTGAGCTGGGTGTGACGGGTGTTACTGTCACCGAAGTTAAAGGATTCGGGCGTCAAAAAGGGCATACAGAGCTCTACAGAGGCGCTGAATACGTGGTGGATTTCCTACCAAAAGTAAAAGTTGAAGTAGCTCTAGCGGACGAATTAGTTGAATCCGCTGTTGAAGCCATTACAGCATCTGCACAAACAGGAAAAATTGGTGATGGCAAGATCTTCATAACCAACACTGAGCAAGTAATCCGAATCCGTACCGGTGAAACCGGTGCCGAAGCAATTTAATTAGAGGAAATATAAAATGACTGATATCTTTCAACTTCAATACGCGCTAGACACATTCTATTTCTTGGTGTGCGGTGCATTCGTAATGTGGATGGCAGCTGGCTTTTCTATGCTAGAAGCTGGTTTAGTTCGCTCCAAAAATACCACTGAAATTTTGACTAAAAACGTCGCCTTGTTTGCCATCGCTTGTACCATGTATATGATTTGCGGTTATGCAATCATGTACGGCGGTGACACCTTCCTTACTGGAATTTCTGGTGATGGCGTTGCTGATGACTGGACTTACGCGCCCGCTGCAGACTTCTACTTTCAGGTTGTATTCGTAGCAACTGCTATGTCAATTGTTTCTGGTTCAGTTGCTGAGCGCATGAAACTTTGGTCATTCTTGCTATTTACTGTAGTAATGACTGGTTATATCTACCCAATGGAAGGTGCTTGGACTTGGGGTGGTACATCTGTGTTTGGTCTCTACACACTAGGTGATCTAGGGTTCTCTGACTTTGCTGGTTCTGGTATCGTTCACATGGCAGGTGCTTCAGCCGCATTAGCAGGTGTTATTTTACTAGGTGCCCGTAAGGGTAAATATGGTCCCAATGGTGAAGTTAACGCTATCCCTGGTGCTAACCTACCAATGGCAACATTAGGTACATTCATTTTATGGATGGGTTGGTTCGGCTTTAATGGTGGTTCAGTACTTGCCACTGCTTCTGTTGAAAGCGCTAACGCTGTAGCCATGGTATTTTTGAATACTAACGCTGCTGCTTCTGGTGGCCTTATAGCTGCACTAATCGTTGCAAAACTTCTTTTTGGTAAAGCTGATCTTACTATGGCGCTTAATGGTGCTCTAGCGGGTCTAGTGGCTATCACTGCTGAACCGTCTACTCCAAGTGCTCTTCAAGCTACCTTATTTGGTGCCTTAGGTGGCGTATTGGTCGTATTTAGCATCCTTACTCTTGATAAGCTGAAACTTGATGACCCTGTAGGTGCTATCTCTGTTCACGGTGTTGTAGGTCTTTTAGGTCTATTACTTGTGCCAGTGACAAACGATGGCTCTTCTTTCTCAGGTCAGTTGATCGGTGCTGCAACCATCTTTGTATGGGTATTCGTAACAAGCTTTATCGCTTGGTATGTAATTAAGGCACTTATCGGCCTCAGAGTATCTGAAGAAGATGAAGCAAATGGTGTTGATTTGGCTGAATGCGGGATGGAAGCATATCCTGAATTCACAAGCTCAAAAAGCTAATTTTATGCTCTGCAAGCTTACCGGGGCCTTGTGCCCCGGTTTTTTTTGCCTGTAGAAAATATTGATAAGTTACTGGCTATATTGTCAGTTAAAACTTAATATTTACTCTAAAGATGCAATATAATGAGATAACAGGTATCTTTATATCTATTAACTAATAATTTTTTGTATAAGAGGAGTGCTTTATGTTTTTGGTGTCAGCCACAATAAAACCATTTAAATTGGATGATGTTCGCGAAGCTTTATCTGATGTTGGTGTTCAAGGAATAACCGTAACTGAGGTTAAAGGATTTGGGCGCCAAAAAGGCCATACTGAATTGTACCGAGGTGCGGAATATGTAGTGGATTTTTTGCCTAAGGTTAAATTAGAAGTTGTAGTAGCAGACGATATTCTTGACGCTGTTATCGAAGCTGTCGAGAAGGCCGCTAAAACAGGTAAGATCGGCGATGGTAAAGTATTTGTTTACAAAGTTGAACAAGCATTGCGTATTCGCACCGGTGAGACTGGCGACGAAGCGTTATAACTGCAACATTTTAGTCTAAACTTCATATAGGCTTCATACAGGCAACCCCAAAACAGGGTTGTCTGCTTTCAATTAGTTATCTCTAGGAGAATATTTTGGGATTTACCCCTAAATCAGGTTTTGTGTTGTTTATGTTGGTCTTGTGTGGTTTTTTTGTCGCATCACAATTTCCTTTAATAGATGCGGAAGAACTTGCTGTTACAGATAAGAGCAATAACATTGTTCAACCAGATACCAACAATATTCTAAAAAAATTGCTAACAGCAAGGCCAGACCTTGAGTTTTCAATTCTTGGCATGTCCTCTATCCCAAATGTGTATGAGGTGCAGGTTAAAAATGGCCCCCTTTTATTTGTTCATGAAGAGGGCGAATATTTATTTCAAGGTGATTTACTTCAGGTTACGGCCAATGGGATTATCAGCACTATCGAAATAAGGCAGACAGAGAAGAGGCGTCAATTATTTGCCAAGCGATCAACAGAAGATATGATCACATTTAAGCCTAAGGGCGAATCTAAAGCGATTATGAATGTATTTACTGATGTTGACTGTGGCTACTGCCGTAAGTTTCATCAAGAAGTTCCTCAGCTTAATGCAATGGGTATAGAGGTTAGGTATCTTGCCTTTCCTAGGGCGGGAATTCCGTCGGGGTCCTACAATAAGATTGCCAAAGCTTGGTGTGCAGAAGATCAGCAGGAGACTCTCACTAAGGTAAAAAGCGGTCAAGATGTAGATGTTGAAGTTTGTGACAACAATCCTATTGCAGAACACTATGCCTTTGGCAATAGTATTGGTGTTACTGGAACGCCGGCTATCATTTTGATGGATGGCACTCTTATTCCAGGCTATCAGCCTGCTGAAAATTTCGCTCAACTTTTGGGGCTTTCTAGCGATTAAACTATCGGTCTTAGTACTTTTGCCATAAATTTTGAGCTAAAACTTTAAAAATAACCCCGAAATCCCTATCAAATAGTATAGAATTGCGCCATTGACAGAGATCAATTTGGTGTTTACTGTTGCCGCCATTTTTTTGCAAATAAATGCCTGATAAATTACTAAATTTTGGAGTGTGAACGTGGGATCTGTGCAAGTTGGTATCTGCGGTTTAGGAACTGTGGGATCCGGAGTATTAAACGTAATATTACGCAACTCAAGCAGTATTAACGATCGTGCAAATTGCGATATTAATATACGGCAGATTGGTGCGCGCAGAGATAATCCTGATTGCGACATCTCTAATATAGAGGTTGTGCGAGATATTTTTGAAGTCGCTACAAATCCTGACATAGATATTGTGGTGGAATTAATTGGCGGCACAACCGTTGCCTATGATTTAGTGATGACCGCACTAAAAAATAATAAGCATGTGGTCACAGCCAATAAGGCATTGATTGCTGAGCATGGTATGGAAATATTTGCCTTTGCTGCGTCTAAGGGTCTGGTTGTTGCCTATGAAGCGGCTGTTGCCGGCGGAATCCCCATCATCAAAGGTCTGCGAGAAGGGCTCTCTGCTAACCAAATTAATTGGGTGGCCGGCATCATCAATGGCACCACAAACTTTATTCTTACCGAGATGGATACCAAGGGACGTGATTTTAATGACGTCCTAGTTGAAGCTCAGGAGAAGGGTTACGCTGAGGCAGACCCAACTTTTGATGTAGAAGGTATAGATGCAGCCCATAAGCTGGTTATTTTGGCGTCTATTGCCTTTGAGATGCCACTGACCTTGGAAGGCTTATATACTGATGGTATTACCCAGTTAGAGCCCCAAGATGTCGCTTATGCCAAAGAGCTGGGTTATGCGATTAAACACTTAGGTATTGCCAGACAGACAGACCAAGGGGTGGAACTTCGTGTTCATCCGACATTAGTGCCGCAAAAAAGTATGATTGCCGGCGTTAATGATGTGGCTAATGCAGTTATGGTCAATGCCGATGCAGTGGGTACCACGTTGTTTTGTGGGCCGGGTGCGGGCGCAGAGCCTACCGCATCCTCAGTGATTGCCGATATTATCGATGTGGCGAGAACACTAGATATGCCCTCTGATGTCAAGGTCAATGCCTTAGGTTGCCCTATGTCAGAGTTAGAGCAGCGCAACATAGTAGCCATCGAAGAGATAGAAACGAGTTTTTATATGCGCTTTTCTGCGCTTGATAAACCTGGTGTGTTATCGGATATCACTAGTATTATGGGTGATGCAGGAATCAGTATTGAAGCTATAGTGCAAAAAGAACAACCGGCAGGTGAAGACTATGTGAACGTTATTATCGTTACCAATGTCACTAAAGAGAAACACCTAAGTACTGCAGTTGAACGTATAGAGAACCTTGAAACTGTGCGAGACAGTATTAAATTTATCCGAGTAGAGCATTTGGATCAGTAGATGAAATATATAAGTACCAGAGGCGGCGTAGAGCCTAAAAGTTTTGAAGATGTGGTTTTAACCGGTCTTGCTGAAGATGGCGGTCTGTTTGTGCCAGAGCAATTGCCTAAATTTAGCATTGAAGAAATAGCCTCATGGAGTGTGCTTTCTTACGAAGAGTTAGCGCTCAAGATCATTACACCATTTGTCGGTGGATCAATTCCTGAACAGGACTTACGTCAGTTGATAGAGAAATCCTATGCTGGCTTTCGTCATGAAGCTGTGGCACCACTGATTCAAGCTGGACACAATCAGTGGATATTAGAACTATTTCAGGGGCCAACACTGGCATTTAAAGATTTTGCACTACAGTTTTTGGGTAATTTGCTTGATTATATTCTCGCTAAGCGCGACCAAAAAGTAGTCATTATGGGCGCCACCTCTGGTGATACCGGTTCTGCTGCCATTGAAGGTTGTCGACACTGTAAGAATTTGGATATCTTTATTCTTCATCCCTATGAGCGTGTATCTGAGGTGCAGCGCCGACAAATGACCACTGTATTGGCAGATAATATTCATAATTTAGCACTACATGGTGATTTTGATGATTGCCAAAATATGGTTAAAGCTAGTTTTGCTGATCAGTCCTTTTTACCCGAGGATAGACAATTAGCCGCGGTTAATTCGATAAATTGGGCGCGTATTATGGCGCAGATTGTCTATTATTTCTGGGCATCTCTTGCCTTAGGAGGGCCTCATAAAAAAGTATCATTTTCTGTACCTACAGGTAACTTTGGTGATATTTTTGCCGGCTATTTAGCCAGTCAGATGGGTCTACCTATTGAGCAGCTAGTGATTGCAACCAATCAAAATGATATTTTGCATCGCTGTATTAGTGAAAACGATCATAGCACCCAGCCGCTTCAACAAAGCTTAGCGCCCAGTATGGATATTATGATTTCCAGTAACTTTGAGCGTCTGTTATTTGATCTTTATGATCGCGATGGCGAGCAAATTGCCAAGCTAATGGCCGATGCTAAAAATGGCCATATGAAACTCAGTGATACAGCATTAGCTAAAGCAAGAAAGCTTTTTTCAAGCTATCGTTGTGGCGATCAAGGTATGGTTGACGTTATTCGCTCCACTTTTGATGATAGTGGCTATCTATTAGACCCCCATACAGCCATTGGTTTGGCGGCAGCTCGGGCATGCAGTAATAATAAATCAACGCCAATGATCACTTTAGCTACAGCTCATCCGGCAAAATTCCCAGATGCTGTTAAAGAAGCAGGTTATCCGGAAGATCCCGCTTTACCGCCACATATGGCAGATCTTTTTGAGAGGGAAGAGCAATACACGGTGCTTGATAATGATAGTCAGGTGGTACAGCAGTTTATTGCAGAGCACATTACGTCTTAAAACGGTGAAGCTTCGAATTTAAGGCATAAAAAAACCGGCAACTGCCGGTTTTTTTACACATAGAATAAATTACTTAGCGGCTAGGGCTTTAACCTTAGTATTAAGGCGGCTCTTATGGCGCGCAGCTTTATTCTTGTGGATAATTCCTTTATCAGCCATACGGTCGATCACTGGAACCGACGTAGTATAAGCTTCTTGCGCTGCAGTAGCATCGCCGCTTTCGAGGGCTGCATCAACCTTCTTAATGTAGGTGCGAACCATTGAGCGAAGGCCAGCATTATGCTGACGTCTTTTTTCGTTTTGACGAGCGCGTTTTTTTGCTTGTGCTGAATTAGCCACTTGTACTTTCTCCTAAGTTAAGGGAACACTGTAAAGGCGCGGAAATATACAGGGTTATTTAGCGATATTCAACCATAATATTGCGCTTTTAGTAGACTTTTTAAGTGTTTAAGCAGAATTATTTTTTTTCCATTCGCATTCAAGTGCTAGATTCGCTTGGACTAGATTGTGAGTACCGTTAAACTAGGGTGCAAATTTGAAATTACGGAACATATTTTGACTGAGGAAACCACACAGCAGAAAAAAGATCATGGACTACTTCGCTCCAGCGGCGTGGTCAGCTTTTTTACTATGCTTTCGCGCTTGTTGGGATTAGCTCGGGACGTAGTGTTTGCGCGAGTAATTGGTGCTGAGGCATTAGCCGATGTATTCTTCGTGGCCTTTAAAATACCGAATTTCTTTCGTCGACTATTCGCTGAGGGTGCCTTTGCTCAGGCCTTTGTTCCCATACTGGGTGAATATAGAGAAAAGGGCAGTGTAGCGGCAGTTAGAGAACTTGTGAGCCGTGTAGCGGGTAATCTTGGTCTAACGCTAATATTTATTACCCTGGTTATTGTGGTTGCATCGCCATTAATGGCAGCTGTATTTGCACCAAGTTGGTATATGGATAATCCTAGTAAATTTGCTGCAACTTCAGAGATGCTTCGAATCACCTTCCCTTATTTATTATTTATCTCAATGACTGGATTAGCCGGGGCTGTGCTTAATAGTTACGACCGTTTTGCAGTCCCTGCGTTTACGCCTTTATTACTCAATGTAACGCTTATTGTTGCCGCCTTAATAGGTGCGCCATTATTTGATCAGCCTGCCTATGCCTTGGCGTGGGGGGTGCTTTTTGCCGGTATAATACAGTTTATTTTTCAGTTACCCTTTTTACGTAGTATCCATATGTTGCCAATGCCTAAGGTGGATTGGCAGCATTCAGGGGTTAAAAAAGTACTGGCACTGATGGCGCCGGCTATTTTTGGTGTTTCAGTCAGCCAGATTAACCTTTTACTGGATACAGTATTGGCCACCTTCTTGCCGACAGGCAGTGTTTCATGGCTTTATTACTCTGATCGATTATCAGAGTTGCCGTTGGGTGTATTTGGTATTGCTATAGCTACGGTCATTTTACCCAATTTGTCGCGTCATCATATTGCCCAATCAAATCAAGCCTTTTCGCAAACATTAGATTGGGCGTTAAAAATGATTTTGGTGGTTGCGGTGCCGGCAGCCGCGGCACTGATACTTTTAGCAGAACCTATTTTAGTGACATTATTTTACTATGGTGAAGTAATGACATTGCGCGATATGAGTATGGCATCTCTCAGTCTTAAGGCCTATGCGGCGGGGCTGATTGCCTTTATGTTAATCAAAGTGTTAGCGCCTGGGTTTTTTGCTCGTCAGGATATGCGCACACCGGTTCGCATTGGTGTTATCGCTATGGCACTAAATATGCTGTTTAATCTCATGTTAGTGATTCCGTTGCATAAATACTGGCAAATTGGTCATTTAGGGTTAGCGGCAGCGACTTCGTTATCAGCATTTATCAATGCCATATTGCTGTTTTTGAGTTTGCGCAAAAAAGCTATTTATCAGCCTTCTAAGGGATGGTTAAAGTTTTTTATAGGTCTAATGTGCTCAGTGGTAATCATGTTATTGGTACTCACTCAAATGCTTAATCTTTGGGGTGGTAGTGAGATTTTCTATCAGCAATCTTGGTTGCAGCGAATATCAACGATTGGCCTTCTTTGTGGTGCTGGATTTATAACCTTTGTGGCTGGCTTATTCTTGTTTGGTTTTAGGTTGTCGGATATGCGTGGGCCAGCAAAAGCTACCAATGATTCTAATAAATAATCCGCCAGCTTATAAAACTGATATTTCTATTAATTTTGTGGCACCAATTGGGTGCAATACCTTACCTTTCTGGCGATTGCTAGGTATACTCGATACCTTAACTAAAGAGTGCCTTGTTAGGTGTTAAAACTGCCAAAAATGAGCCTGATTCGTGACATAGATAAATCGCGACTTTGTAATCGAGAATCCGTTGTGACTATTGGTTCATTCGATGGTGTGCACATAGGGCATCAGGCTATATTGCAACAGGTTATCGATAAGGCAAAAAGTTTAGATAGTTTAGCGGTTGCTATGACGTTTGAGCCTCAACCCCAAGAATATTTTGCAGCTGAGACCGCGCCGCCGAGATTGATGCGTTTGCGAGAGAAAATAGAAGCGCTACTCGACTTTGGAATGGATTTAGTAGTTTGTCTACGGTTTAACGCCCAACTTAGTAGTCTTACTGCAACAGAGTTTGTGCAAGATATATTAGTGCATGGCGTTAATACCAGGCACTTAATTGTGGGTGATGATTTTAGATTTGGCTGTGACCGTAAAGGGGATTTCGATACCTTAGTAACCATGGGTCAGGATCTTGGCTTTAGTGTACAAAATACCCAAACCGTAGAAGTTGAAAGCCAGAGAGTAAGCAGTACATTAGTTCGTCAACTACTTCATAAATCTGATTTTGATCAAGTCAGTAAATTATTAGGGCGGCCGTTTTCAATTAATGGCAAAGTAACTTTTGGTCAGCAGCTGGGTCGAGAGTTGGGATTTCCTACGGCCAATGTTAATCTTAATCGGTTTAGGGCACCCTTGACCGGTGTCTATGCTGTATGGGTAGATATTGAGGGTATTGAGGGTCGTTTTAAAGGCGCTGCTAATGTCGGAGTTCGCCCGACCATAGGCGATATTGAAAAACCTATATTAGAAGTGCATTTGTTAGATTTTGATCGGCAAATATATGGCCAAAGAATTAGTGTTGAATTTGTGAACAAAATTAGAGACGAGCAACAATTTACGAGTCTAGAGCATTTATCCGACAGTATTAGTGATGATGTAATAATGATTAAACAGTGGTTTGCTAGCAATAGCGTTTAAATCAAAACAAAAAGATTGGAAAAAGTTTAATAAAATATGACCGATAGCATTGATTACAAGACAACATTAAATCTACCCAAGACTGATTTTCCAATGCGGGCTAATCTCGCACAGCGCGAGCCGGCAATGTTGAAGCAGTGGCAGGATGATGACCTTTATCAGCATATTAGGCAGGCTAGAGCCGGTTGTGAAAAATATATTCTTCACGATGGGCCTCCCTATGCTAATGGTGATATTCACCTGGGTCATGCGGTTAATAAAACCCTGAAAGATATTGTGATTAAATCCAAAACCCTCAGTGGTTTTGATGCGCCATATATTCCTGGTTGGGATTGTCATGGGCTACCGATTGAACATAATGTTGAGAAGAAGATTGGTAAGGCAGGGGTTAAAGTAGAGTATTCCAAATTTCGTCAAAAATGTCGTGACTATGCTATGCGTCAGGTCGAAGGCCAGCGTAAAGACTTTGTACGAATAGGAGTTTTTGGTGACTGGGATAATCCCTATTTGACAATGAACTTTGATGTTGAGGCAAATATCATTCGTGCTATAGGCAAGATCGCGGAAAATGGTCATCTTGTAAAAGGCTATAAGCCAGTTTATTGGAGTGTGGTAGGTGGTTCAGCACTTGCTGAAGCCGAAGTAGAGTATCAGGATAAGACCTCATTTTCGATTGATGTCGCCTACCCAGTAGAAGACAAGGACCAACTGGCAGTATTAGATGCTGCCTTTGGTGGGTTAGCTGGTGAAGGACCTATTAATTTTCTTATTTGGACTACCACACCATGGACTATTCCAAGCAGTCAGGCAATCAGTGTAGGTTCAGATCTTGAATACAGTCTAGTTCAGGCGGGTTCCGTCAAACTAATTTGTGGTTCGGATCTACTCGAATCGGTTGCTCAAAGACTAGAGTTAGAAGAATATAAAGTTGTGGCAAGTTGTCAGGGTGCAGCTCTAGAGAACATTGTGGCCCAACATCCTTTTTATGGGCGTTCAATTCCAGTATTGCTGGGTGATCACGTAACAACGGATGCAGGTACTGGCTGTGTGCACACTGCGCCTGATCATGGCTTAGATGACTTTGCTGTTTCTAATAAATATGGCATAAGCACGCTTAACTATATTTTGGACAATGGTGTATTTAAGGATGATGTCGAATTATTTGCCGGTCAGCATGTCTACAAAGTAGATGAAGCGGTCAATCAAGTGCTAACAGACCATGGTCGTTTAATGAGCTGTGGCAAGATAACCCATAGCTACGCTCATTGTTGGCGAACCAAAACCCCTCTTATTTACCGCGCAACCCCACAGTGGTTTATTTCCATGGAGCAAAATGGCTTATTGGAAAAAGCAAAATCAGCGATTAAGTCGGTGGATTGGCATCCGGAATGGGGTGAGGCGAGAATTCGCGGCATGCTCGAAGCCAGTCCCGATTGGTGTATTTCGAGACAGCGAACCTGGGGTGTGCCTATTGCTTTGTTTGTGCATAAACAAACAGGTGAATTACACTCAAACACCGCAGATATTATTGAGCAGGTTGCCACGTTGGTTGAGCAGTCTGGAATGGATGCTTGGTACGATCTTGATGCCGCTGAATTATTGGGTGAAGAGGCAGATAATTACCAAAAGGTCACCGATACTCTCGATGTATGGTTTGATTCTGGGGTAACGCATGCCTCAGTGATAGGTGCTCGCGATGAGCTTACTTATCCAGCGGATCTATATTTAGAGGGCTCAGATCAGCATAGAGGTTGGTTTCAGTCTTCCCTTAAAACTGCAATTGCCATTAATGGCACCGCGCCTTACAAAGCTGTTCTTACTCATGGCTTTACCGTGGATGAAAATGGCCGCAAGATGTCCAAGTCCATTGGTAATGTAGTCTCACCGCAAAAGGTGATTAATGAATTGGGTGCAGACGTTTTACGCCTGTGGGTCGCTAGTGCTGACTTTAGTGCTGAGATGACCGTGTCCGATGAAATTTTAAAACGAGCCGGCGATTCCTACCGAAGAATTCGCAATACAGCGCGTTATTTTCTTTCAAATATTGATGGTTTTGATCCACAGAAAAATTTGGTAGAGCATTCAGATTTACTCGCTTTAGATCGGTGGGCGATTGACTGTGCTTCACAGCTACAAGAGTAAATAATTGATGACTATAATAATTTCCAGTTCCACCAGATTTACCAAAAATTACATAATTTCTGCGTAAGAGATATGGGTGGGTTCTATTTAGATATTATTAAGGATCGTATTTATACCTGTGCAGAAGATAGCCTGCCCCGCAGATCAGCGCAAACTGCGCTCTATCATATAGCGGAGGCTTTTTCTCGTTGGATTGCGCCGATTCTTAGCTTTACAGGGCAGGAAATCTGGGATCATTTGCCCGGCGAACGTGAAAAATATGTATTTACATCCAACTGGTACCCGCTTCAGTCACTGGCTGAAGAAGAGTCTATTACCCAGCAGGATTGGGCCAATATTTTGCAAGCAAAAGAAGCGATTAACAAAGTCATTGAAGATCAGCGAAATCAGGGCGGGATTAAGGGTTCTTTAGAGGCTGATATTAAAATCTTTGCCGATACTGAATTATTTGCATCACTGTCAAAGTTAGGTCAAGAATTGCGGTTTGTGACTATCACGTCAAAAGCAGAGCTTGTGGACATAGGTAATGCACCCAGTAATGCAGCAGATGCTCATATTGAGGGTCTTAAAGTATTAGTTGAAAAATCTACTGCCCATAAATGTGCGCGCTGTTGGCACTATATTGATGATGTAGGTAGTCATGATAAACACCCATCAGTTTGTGGTCGCTGCATTGATAATATCGATGGTCAGGGAGAGGCTCGTCACTATGCCTAATCAAAGCCTCTCAGCCTCTAAGCAATTACTGACGTTACTCAGCATAGCTCTATTGGTGTTTGTGTTTGATCAGCTTACGAAAATATGGATTGTTAATCATTTTGTCTATGGTGCATCAGAGGCAGTAAACAGTTTTTTTAACGTAGTGAGAGTACATAATTTTGGTGCTGCATTTAGCTTTTTGAACAATGAAGGTGGCTGGCAACGATGGGGTTTTAGTGTTTTTGCTGCATTGGTTAGTTTGGTTATCTTGGTATGGATTACCAGACTATCGCCCCAGCAAAAGTTAGAAGGTTTAGCGCTGGCATTGATTTTAGGTGGTGCACTGGGCAACCTCTATGACCGAATAGCTTTGGGTTATGTGGTCGATTTTTTAGATTTTCATTGGTCTGGTAGGCACTTCCCTGCGTTTAATATTGCTGATAGCGCAATTACAGTAGGTGCTGTGCTTATTCTTATTGAAGGTTTTTTAAAGCAGTCTGCTGACAATCCAAAGAGTGAAAATAAGGGCTAATATTTTATTATGAGTTTGACGATAGATCAGGGCACTAAAGTTACTATGAGCTTTTCGTTAGCGCTAGAAAATGGTGAGCTAATAGACTCAAATTTTGAAGATAAACCCGCTACATTTGTGCTGGGTGATGGCAATTTATTACCAGGATTTGAAGCGCCACTTAAAGGTCTTAAAGCAGGCGATCAGGGTGAATTTTTAATATCTCCTGAAAATGCCTTTGGTCAAAGAAACCCAGAAAATATGCAGGACCTAGCCCATGATAATTTCGATCAAGAATCTATTCAGATTGGTGATGTGTTCTCTTTTCAAAATGGTGAGGGTGAATTGCCTGGTGTTATTGTAGAAATTGGTGGTGATTCCGTAAAAGTTGATTTTAATCACCCACTGGCGGGCCGCAATATTATCTTTAAGGTAGATATTGTCGAAGTAGCCCCCCACTTAGTTCACTGATTCAAAGAGGTATGATCTATGGAGATTAAACTTGCAAACCCAAGAGGTTTTTGTGCAGGTGTAGATCGTGCTATTGATATTGTTAATTTAGCACTTGATCAGTTTGGCGCCCCAGTCTACGTTCGTCATGAGGTGGTGCATAACAAATTTGTAGTGGACCAATTGCGTGAGCGCGGTGCTGTATTTGTCGATGAGATTGATGAAATACCCGACAACGTAGTGGTTATTTTTAGTGCTCATGGCGTATCACAAAAAGTACAAAAAGAAGCGGCAAGTCGTCAGCTAAAAGTTTTTGATGCCACCTGTCCCCTAGTGACAAAAGTACACTTAGAAGTTAGTAAGTTTAGCGCTGATGGTAAGGAGTGCATTCTGATAGGCCATGAGGGACATCCAGAAGTAGAGGGCACTATGGGCCAATACGACCATAGTGCTGGGGGTGATATATATTTGGTTGAAGATGAACAGGACGTACTCAATTTAGAGGTTAGAAGTCCGGACAGTTTGTCCTTTGTAACCCAAACAACACTATCGATGGACGATACATCTAAAGTAATTGACGCCCTGCGTAAAAAATTTCCCTCTATTGAAGGGCCACGTAAAGATGACATCTGTTATGCCACACAAAATCGTCAAGATGCAGTAAAGCAGCTAGCACTTGAGGCAGATGTGGTTTTAGTAGTGGGATCAACCGCCAGTTCAAATTCCAATCGGTTGCGTGAATTAGCCGAACGCTGTGGTTGTGATGCCTACTTAATCGATGGTGCAGACGATATTAATAAACAGTGGATCAATCATGCAAAATCAATTGGAGTGACTGCGGGTGCTTCAGCGCCAGAAATTTTAGTATCTGGCGTTATTCAAAGGTTGGTTGAGCTTGGGGCTAAGCCACCAAAGGAACTTGATGGCGTTACCGAAACAGTTAGTTTTTCTCTACCCCGCGAACTACGAAAATAGGCCTTAGGATTTCCCCTCGATATAGCTAAATAAGGCCTTAGTCGATGGGTCCATATCAGACGCGCCAGACTCTTTATCTAGCAGATTATTGGCCATTTTCTTACCCAGCTCAACGCCCCATTGATCAAATGAATTAATATTCCAGATACTTCCTTGAACAAAAACTTTATGCTCATAAAGAGCAACCAGTGCGCCAAAGTTTTTAGGCGATAATTCATCCAATAAAAGTGTATTAGAGGGCTTATTGCCGGGATAAAAACGATGTTGCTCGCCCTCAGGTGCAGCTTGACCCTCCATTAATGCTGAAGATTGAGCCAGCATATTGCCTAAAAGCACCTCATGGTGCTCGGGGTTGCTAAGATTGTCAGAAATGGCGGCAATAAAATCAATAGGAACTGTTCTTGTGCCTTGATGCAATAGTTGGAAAAAAGCATGCTGCCCATTTGTTCCTGTTTGGCCCCATAGTATAGGTCCTGTGTTGTAGCTAACTGGAGCTCCATCAAGGCTAGTGGACTTACCATTGCTCTCCATATCCAACTGTTGCAGATAAGATGGCAAAAGAACCAAGCGCTCGCAATAAGGAATAATGGCAATTGATTGAGCGTTGAGAAAATTACTGTACCAAATGCCAAGCAGGCCCATGATAACAGGCATATTTTTATCTAAAGGTGCATTCTGAAAGTGCTGATCCATCTCTCTGGCGCCATCAAGCATCTGTTTGAAGTTGTCAAAGCCAATACTGATGGCAATAGATAAGCCAATGCTTGACCACAGTGAGTAGCGTCCACCGACCCAGTCTGAAAACTCAAGTATTTGATTGTCAGGAATCCCATAGGCAATAGCGGCCGACGGATTAGCCGTTAAGCCAATAAAGTGACTCGTGTTTTTTGGATTCTCAAGCCCCAACTCATCGCTAAACCACTGAATTGCAGTTTTAGCGTTAAGCATAGTCTCTTGAGTCGTAAAGGTCTTGCTGGCAATAGAGACCAAAGTGGTCTCGGCATTAAGTTTTTTAAGAGTGCTTAGGATTTGGGCGCCATCAACATTAGAGATAAAGTGCACATTGATTGAATCATGGGCAAATTCTTCAAGGGCGGTACAGGCCATTTTAGGCCCCAAGTCAGAGCCGCCAATACCGATATTAATAATATCGGTAATAGGTTTTCCTGTGCTGCCAACCCAACTACCGTCTCTAATTTCATTACTGATGCGCTCAACAGCTTTGAGTTGTTTTTCAACTTGCGCCGCTCTTTGAGCTCCGTCAGTTGACTGATCATCTGTTGAGTTTGCTCTTAAGGCAGCATGAAGCACTGCTCGATTTTCACTGGTATTGATAGCTTCACCAGAAAACATAGCATCACGATGTGATGTTAGAGGAGATTGCTGTGCTAGATTGATTAACTGCTCCCAAATTTGGTCATCCATCAAGTTCTTGGAGAAATCTAGCTTCAACTCTCCTGACGTTAAAGAATATTTTTCAGCGCGCTCTGCATCATCTGCAAACAATTGCTTTATGGTGATTGGGGTAGCAGACGCTTGTATTTTTGAAGCTAGTTCTATTAGTTTATTCCAAGCGGGAGTATTTAGCGGCATATAAGATGTGTTGTTCATTTTTAGTATCAATCCTGTTGAGCGCGGTGGTTGTCAGTAAAATTAAAACGTCAATTTTTTAAGCTTTTAAGTAATGCTTTAGGTTTTTTGTAATAAAATTACAAAAACCAACCATTCTGGGCATTATATATGGTTAACTTTTGTAATTTTGTTACAATTGGCGCTTAAATTATACGGAGCCAATATGGG
Organism: Porticoccaceae bacterium; assembly: GCA_029248755.1. Classification (GTDB taxonomy): domain Bacteria; phylum Pseudomonadota; class Gammaproteobacteria; order Pseudomonadales; family Porticoccaceae; genus HTCC2207. Next base: position 44,483 of record JAQWIR010000031.1, on the reverse strand, counting down.
TCATCTCAATAACCAAATAGCAGTTGTAACCGAGCGTATTATAAAGCGAAGTGCCGCCTTACGCTCAGATTATTTGCGTCAGTTAGAAGAAGATTTTAATAATCGCCCTGAGCGGGGTAAATTAAGTTGTGGTAACTTGGCTCATGGTTTTGCTGCCTGTGGTGAAGATGATAAAAACAGTTTGCGCATGATGCAGGCTGGAAATATCGGCATAGTCACTGCCTATAACGATATGTTATCAGCGCACCAGCCTTATGCCACTTATCCTGATCAAATAAAACAGGCAATGCGTGAAATGGGTTGTACCGCACAAGTAGCCGGTGGTGTACCAGCCATGTGTGATGGCGTTACTCAGGGTCAAGACGGTATGGAGCTTAGCTTGTTGAGTCGAGACGTTATTGCTCAATGTACCGCTATCGGCCTATCACATCAGATGTTTGATGGCGTCTTGGCCTTAGGAATTTGCGATAAAATTGTTCCCGGTTTGCTGATGGGAGCTCTTTCGTTTGGTTATCTACCCACTTTATTCGTGCCTGCAGGCCCTATGGAATCAGGTCTTCCCAATAAAGAAAAGCAACGAATTCGTCAGCTATATGCCCAGGGCGAAATAGGGCGAGAAGAGCTTCTGCAAGCAGAGTCAGATTCTTATCATAGCCATGGTACCTGTACTTTTTATGGTACAGCTAATAGCAACCAAATGGTGCTCGAGGCTCTCGGCCTTCAGCTTCCTGGAAGCTCTTTTGTAAATCCAGACAACCCTCTTCGTGATAGGTTAACCAAAGAAGTCTGTTATCAAGTAGCTCGTATTACCGCGTTAGGTAACGATTACCGGCCTATAGGTAAGGTAATTGATGAGAAAGCTATAGTGAATGGTACTGTTGCCCTGCTGGCCTCAGGCGGCTCTACAAATCACAGCATGCACCTTGTCGCTATAGCGCGCGCTGCTGGTATTATTCTTAATTGGGATGATATTTCTGATCTTTCAGCAACAGTTCCCCTCCTTGCCAAGGTTTACCCCAACGGACATGCTGATGTTAATCACTTCCATGCAGCTGGAGGAACGAGCTGTATGTTCCGGCAATTATTAGACGCTGGCTATATGCATGCAGACGCTCTAACAGCCTGGGGAGAAAATTTCTCTGACTTTACCAAAGAGCCCACACTTACCAGTGACGGTGGTCTTGAGTGGAATGAATCTCCACAACAACCATTAGATCCAGAAGTACTCACTACGGTCGATAAACCATTTTCCCCAGAGGGCGGTTTGCGCTTGATGCAGGGTAATTTGGGTCGCGGTGTCATAAAGGTTTCGGCGGTTGCTATAGAGAATCAAATTGTAGAAGCCCCAGCAGTGGTCATTGAAAGCCAAGATGATTTAGAGCCATTATTTAAAGCTGGAAAGCTTGAAAAAGATTGTATTGTTGTTGTTCGTTTCCAGGGCCCAAAAGCGTTAGGAATGCCAGAGTTACATAAACTGACACCTTTTTTAGGCACCCTACAAGATCGAGGGTTTAGTGTGGCTCTAGTTACAGATGGTCGTATGTCCGGCGCGTCCGGAAAGGTGCCGGCTGCCATTCATTTAGTTCCTGAAGCTCTTGATGGAGGCCTTTTAGGAAAATTGCAAAATGGTGACATGATCAAGTTAAATGCCGTAACTGGAGAGCTAGCTTATGTAGGCGATCTAGATGAGCTCGAAAGTCGAGTGTCGGCATCTCAACCAGTTGCCGGTCAAATTGGTTGTGGTCGAGAGATATTTGCCATTAATCGCAAAAACATTAGTGATGCTGAGCAAGGTGCTTCATTTCTTTACCCTGAGAATTAAAAATGACTATTGAGTGGAATCTTGTTGCTGATATCGGCGGAACCAATGCTCGGTTTTCCGCGATCCCTGTTGGAGAATTGGAAAGCTCATACGAATTTCACCATTCCGTTGAAGAACACCCTGAATTTACAGAGCTGGTAGTTGATCTTTTAAAAGAGATTGCCGAAGCTACAGGATGGAACAATGCACCAGTCAGCGCTTGTTTCGCCGTTGCCTGTCCGGCAGATGTTGAAGAGATTGCATTCACTAATAGTCACTGGCATTTTACTAAGACACAGCTTAAGCAGCTTCTGGGATGCCAGACACTATTTGTAATCAACGATTTTGAAGCTGTAGCTCATGGTATAACAGAGTTAGGTGATAATGACTTAGTTCAGGTGGGTGGTGATAAGCCGATTTCTTCCAAGCCAATTGGTATACTAGGTGCAGGAACAGGTCTAGGTGTTGCAGGCTTAGTACCAACAGAAAATAGCTATCTCGTGATGGATTCAGAAGGCGGGCATGCAGATTATCCACCCACAACTGATAGAATGGCTGCAGTGGTTGATGTACTTCGCGAAGAATATGGCAGAGTGTCTCTTGAACGATTACTTTCCGGCAAGGGAATTTTTAATATCTATAGATCCCTTTGTAAAATTAACGATATTGAAAAAGTCCATAAGACACCAGCAGAAGTTGCGGCTGCGGGACAGTCCAAAAGCGATGAGCTAGCCCTTCAGTCGCTTAATATGTTCTGCTCCGGAATGGGCAGTGCTGCCGGTAATCTTGCTCTAACCTATGGTGCAAAAGGCGGTATATATATTGCTGGCGGCGTAGTGCCAAGATTTATAGATTTTTTTATTAAAAGTGATTTTCGTCATAAGTTTGAAGAAAAGGGTCGCTTTGTGAGTTATTTAAAGCCAATTCCAATTTTTATTGTAGTTAGAGAAAATTTAGGACTACTGGGTGCGGCAAAAAAACTGAAACAATTTTGAGGAGTAACAAGTGCAAAAAATGTTAGCGGGAAATCCAGTTATCCCAGTAATTACCCTAGATCAGGTTGAGGATGCAGTGCCATTGGCTAATGCATTAGTTGCTGGTGGGCTAAAAGTATTAGAGGTGACTCTTCGTACAGAAGCAGCGGTGGAAGGTATACGCCAAATAATTAAGCATGTTCCTGAAGCCATTGTAGGAACAGGCACAGTCTGCAGTGAAGAACAAATTAAGCTATCCGAAGACCTGGGTTGTCAATTTATGATATCCCCTGGTGCAACAGATAAATTATTATCCATAGGTAGCCAGTCTTCAGTTCCTTTTCTTCCCGGTATCTCAACTGTAAGTGAATTAATGAGAGGGATGGAATATGGACTTGAAAATTTCAAGTTTTTCCCTGCTGAAGCCGCTGGTGGTGCACCCGTAATGAAAGCTATGGCGGGGCCATTTCCAAATATCAAATTCTGCCCGACAGGTGGAATTGGTCTAGGTAACGCAATGGACTATTTGGCACTACCCAACGTAATGTGTGTGGGTGGGTCATGGATTGCTAAACCAAAAGATATTCGAGAAAAGCAATGGCAAGAAATTGAAAAACTAGCGCGCGAAGCATCGGCGCTTGTATAGTAAGCCAATAATAAAGTAGTAGTAATAAACTACGAGGTAAAAAATGAGTAGTAATAAAATTGATTTGGTTTTATTTGGGGCGCGAGGAGATTTATCGCGTCGAAAGCTATTTCCAGCACTTTTTCAGCTAGATAAAGCTGATTTATTATCAGCCAATACCCGCATTGCCGCTGTTGCGCGTCAGGAACTCGAGTCTGCAGAATTTGTAGAGCAAATGGGTGAGACCTTAAAGACCAATCTTGGCGATGATTGGTGTGATACTGTATGGTCTAGGTTTAAAAAGCGCATTGAATATATACGTATCGAATTCTCCAAAAAAGAACAGTTCAATGCACTCAAAGACTGGTCAGATGAGAGCCGCACGCTTATTTTCTATATGGCCACTCCGCCCAGTATGTTTGGTATTATTTGTCAGCATTTGGACGAAGCCAATTGCATCGATGCAAAGTCGCGAATTGTTCTAGAGAAGCCTATTGGGCACGATCTTGAGAGCTCTAAAGAAGTGAACGATACCGTAGGTAAATTTTTTCCTGAAAGCGGTATTTATCGTATCGATCATTATCTGGGCAAAGAGACCGTTCAAAACCTGCTTGCACTTCGATTTGCCAATCGAATCATTCATACACAATGGGATAATAGCAGCATTGATCATATCCAAATTACAGCGGCAGAGACTGTAGGGATTGAAGGGCGCTGGACCTACTATGATGGCGTAGGGCAGTTGCGTGATATGGTTCAGAACCATTTATTACAATTACTTTCTTTGGTCGCTATGGAGCCGCCAAATAAGGTAGAAGCTGATGAAATTCGCGCTGAAAAAGTAAAACTTCTTAAGGCTATGACACCCATTAACAAAAACAATGTTTTTGATCATGCGGTACGCGGACAGTACTCAGCAGGCTCGATCTCAGATGATCCAGTGGTCGGCTATATGGAAGAAGAGGGAAGTGCAGAAAATAGTAGTAATAATGAAACCTTTGTAGCCTTAAAGGTATTCGTCGATAACTGGCGCTGGGCTGGCGTTCCATTTTATCTTCGTACGGGCAAAAGAATGAAGGAAAAAGTGACTCAAATTGTGATTACTTACAAAGATAATCCTCATGCAATTTTTTCTGATGATGATTCAGGAGCTAATAATCGATTGGTTATTATACTTCAGCAAAATGAAGGCATTCAGCTTGAAATGTTATCTAAAAAACAATGCATGAAAGAGCGCTCAAGTCTTGAAAAAAGAACTCTAAATCTTGATTTTCTCGATCCTAATGATGATGGCAGGATAGTCGATGCCTATGAGAGATTACTATTAGAAGTTTTAAATGGTGATCAATGGCTATTTGTTAGTCGTGACGAAGTAGAAGCATCCTGGCAGTGGTGTGACGACCTGTTGCAGGCATGGTCTGATAATGAAGCGGATGTAAAATATTATAGTGCCGGTTCTTGGGGTCCAGGAAAATCTGAATCGCTAATAGAAAATGATGGTCGAAGCTGGTATTTAGCCTAAAGCCATACTAAGCGGGAGTAAAATATGGAATTAAAACAATTCGAAAACACATCGGCCCTTGATAATACTTTATCAGCTGAGGTTAGTGAGCGCTTGAGTAATGCAATTAAAAAGCATGGTAAAGCATCACTTATTTTGTCAGGTGGCAGAACCCCCATGGGTTTCTTTCATAGGCTTTCTCAGCAAAACTTGGAATGGGATAAAGTGACAGTAACCTTAGCAGACGAACGTTGGGTTGATAGCGATCATCAGGATAGTAATGAGAAATTAGTCCGAGAAAATCTGTTAATTAATGAAGCCCATTGCGCACAGTTTTTATCCCTTAAAAATGCCGCAGACACAGCCGTTGATGGTGAGCCTGAGCTTGAGTCTGAACTATCAAAACAAGGTCAGTTCACAGTAGTTATTCTTGGTATGGGAGACGATGGTCATACAGCCTCGTTATTTCCTGGAGCTACCGCTCTTGCATCAGGACTTGATCTCAACTCTGGTCGCAGTTGTATTGCGGTTACTCCGACAGCAGCCCCACATGAGCGTATAAGTATGACCTTGCCACGTTTATTGGATACAGAGCGTCTTATTATTCATATAAGCGGCGAAAACAAACAAAAGGTACTTGACCAAGCCCTAGCAGGAAATGACGTAAAAGAGTTCCCAATTAGGTCAGTGCTGCAACAATCAAAGGTTCCAGTGACAGTGTATTGGGCAAGTTAAAAAAACGTTGTATTTAAGAAAGATAAAATGCCCTCTGCAAGAATTGCTGAGGGCATTTTTTTTACTAGCGAATTATATCGCCTACACGAACGATTTTTAAGGTGTTAGTGCCACCCTGAACATTCACAAAGTCGCCCTTGGTGATAAGCACGAGATCACCATCACACACTGCATCATATTCGCGAAGCTTTTCAACCGCCAAATGGTTAATATCAGATGGCTTTAAGGAAGATGTTTCGAAAGGAACCGGAACTACGCCTTTGTAAAGGGCTGTAATTTCACAGGTACCCGCTTTTTCAGCAAAAGCATAAATAGGTAACGAAGAGGTAATTCTAGACATTAATAATGGCGTAAAGCCAGTTTCAGTCATACAAATTACAGCTTTAACGCCCTTTAGATGATTTGCTGCATACATAGCAGACAAGGCTAAGGATTCATCTATGCGCTCAAAGGTTTCATCGATTCTATGTTTTGATCGCTGAGTTAAAGGGTGCTTTTCAGCGCCTTCAATCACTCTAGCCATAGCGGTAACTGTTTCAACAGGATAACTACCTACTGCTGTCTCCGCTGAGAGCATAACAGCATCGGTTCCGTCTAATACGGCATTTGCCACATCAAAAACTTCTGCTCGAGTCGGAGTAGGGGCTGTAATCATAGACTCCATCATCTGAGTTGCAGTAATGACCACCTTATTAGCAGACATAGCCGCTTCAATCAGTTGCTTTTGAACAGCAACCAAGTTCGCATCGCCAATTTCAACACCCAAGTCGCCACGAGCAACCATAACACCATCAGAGGCATCAATAATACCAGGCAAAAATTCCTCTGTAATAGCCTCAGCTCGCTCAACCTTAGCAATAATATGAGCATTACTACCTGCATCTGTAAGAAGCTGTCTAGTTAGCTCAACATCCGCAGCTGCACGAACAAAAGAAATGGCGAGGTAATCAGTTTTAAGTGCTGCAGCAGTTTTAATATCTGCCTTATCTTTAGGTGTTAATGCATCAGCAGAAAGGCCGCCACCAAACTTATTAACCCCCTTTTTACTAGAAAGCACACCACCCTGAACCACTTTACAGCGTGCAACAGTCGATGATTTTTCTAAAATATCAAACGTGAGTCGTCCATCGTCCAGTAATAACTTGTCCCCTGCATTCATATCCTCAAGGAGTTCCTGTTCAATATAAACAGAATCTTGATTTCCGGCTTCTTTGTCCATATTGCTATCGAGGCTAAAAATATCATCTGCAGCAAGATCAATTTTTGCATCATTAGCAAAACCACCTATGCGTATTTTCGGCCCCTGCATATCGCAAAGTATACCCACAGGAATCTGCAGTGACTTGGCAATTTTTCGAATAGTAACGGCGCGCTCAGTGTGTTCCTCGGCACTGCCGTGGGAAAAGTTAAGGCGGAAAACGTTGACTCCCGCCTGAATTAGTTTGGTCAGGTTGCTTTCATCACTACTTCCTGGCCCCAATGTTGCAAGGATTTTGGTTCTTCTTGGCATAAAAAAATTAGTCCGCGGTTAAGAGTACAAGGCTATTATCAAGCATGCGATTTGAGAAACCCCATTCGTTATCATACCAAGCCATCACCTTAACCATAGATCCGTTCACGCGCGTTTGCAAAGAATCAAAGTTACTAGAGTAGGCAATATGATTAAAATCTGCAGAAACTAAAGGTTGGTCACAGTAGCTTAATACACTACCCAGTTCGCCTTCAGCGGCTGTTTTAAGCACTTGATTAACTTCTTCAACCGTTGTTTCACGACCAGCATTAAACACTAAATCAACAAGTGAAACATTAATGGTTGGTACACGAACTGCCATACCATCAAGTTTTCCTGCAAGCTCCGGTATTACATCAGCAATCGCAACCGCAGCTCCGGTTTTAGTAGGAATCATAGATTGAGTAGCAGACCGAGCGCGGTATACGTCAGAGTGATAAACATCACTTAACTGTTGATCATTAGTATAGGCATGAACAGTCGTCATATAGCCTGATTCGATGCCCATAGCTTCCTGAAGAGGAGCTACCAATGGTGCCAAACAATTCGTAGTGCATGAAGCATTAGAGATGATTTCATGAGAAGCAGTTAACTGATCATGATTAATACCATGAACAACTGTAGCATCAACACCAGAACCAGGTGCAGAAATAATAACTTTCTTGGCACCGCCGGCAATATGAAGAGCCGCTTTATCCCTTTTAGTGAATACCCCTGTGCATTCGAGAACCACATCAACGCCTAAATCGCCCCAAGGAAGGTTGGCAGGGTCTCTTTCACAGAACCATTTAATTTCATCGCCATTGACAGTCATTCTGTTGTTACCCACTTCAACCTGTTGGTTAAAGCGACCATGAACAGTATCAAACTGCAAAAGGTGCGCGCTGATATCAACATCGCCCAAATCATTAACTGCAACAATTTGAAGTTTGTCGTGAAGTTCAGGGCGTTCATAATAAGCTCTGACAATATTGCGACCAATCCGGCCAAAACCATTAATGGCTATTTTGAACATAAGAGGGAAACCTTGTTTTGTAGTAAAATTACAAAAATTATAATTTTTAACAGCATTTTAATCAATTGATAACGGTTTTTTTTGCTTATAATTACAAAAAGAAGTCCATTTAGACGGGTTTATTATATCTATTGGCAATATTAAATCTAAAAACTCTAAAGTTTAGTGCTGCAATGGAAGCGGACTAAGGGCATCAAAGTAGGTGGGATAATTAATATATCCGCCATAACAATTACACGTTAAACTTAAGGATTGAGATGAATCGTGACTCCCAAATAATTCCAAAACTGTCAAATCAAAGTCTTATTGAGGTGATTTCAAAAGAATTACCCCGACTCAATAAAACGCAAGCTAAGGTCGCTAAAACTATTCTTGCAGATCCAAAATTAGCGACAGAATCCAGCATCGCAACTTTAGCCAAAAAATCAGCGGTAAGTGAACCTAGTGTTAATCGGTTTTGTAAGCGTTTTAATGCAAAAGGGTTCCCTGATTTAAAACTTAGATTAGCTAGATCATTAGCCAATGGGATTTGTTATGTTAACCCCAAAATAGATCCATCAGATAAGGTTGCCAGTTTTACTCCAAAAATATTTGATACTACTATTAGTCGACTAGCAAAAGTGCGAGAAAATATTAGTCATCAACATATCAATCAGATAGTCGAAAGTTTAGTTCAGGCCCGTCGAATCTATTTCTTTGCCCATGGCGCTTCAGCAATCGTAGCAAGCGATGCCGCCAATAAATTCTTAAGATTTAATCTTCCTGTCTCAAGCCACGATGATATATTAATTCAGCAAATGCTTGCCTCTAAAGGACGCGAAAATGACGTGTTTTTTATTATTTCTGAGACAGATAGCAACAAAGAGTTAATTGATATCGCCCAAACCGCAAAAAAAATGGACTCCACTATTATTTCACTGACGCCGACAGCTAATTCGCTTTCTAATTTGAGCAATTTCTGTTTATTTTCCGATATTTTTGAATTTTCAGAAAATATAATTTCACATACTTTTAAGCATGTGACGCTATCTTCTAGAATAGTGCATTTGGTGATTTTGGATGTTCTGGCGACGGGTGTAGCTTTGTATATAGGCTAAAAATTTAATCTACGATACAAAATATCAAAAAAGCGTAATTTCAATTCATTATTAATTATGTAGCCTTTCTTAAAGCCTTAGTTTGATTCAATACTGTTTAGTTTTTGTTAAAAATCAATGATTTGGTTGAGGTATGGGCTTAAAATAAATAAACTCGACATAATAAGTTATATTTAGGGTGGCGGTTTTTAGATGTCTGACAGTGTTGTTTATTCAGTTGCAGAGAATTTGTCTGCAAATGCGTGGGTCGATAAGAAAAAATATCAGTCTATGTATCGTCAATCAATTGAAGATCCAAATTCTTTTTGGAAAGAACAATCTTACCTGTTCATTCATTGGCATAAGCCATGGAAGTCGCTCAACGAAGTTGAATTTAAAACTGCAGAAACTTCGTGGTTTATTGATGGAAAATTAAATGTCGCGGTCAACTGTATCGATCGTCATCTTGAAAAAAATGCCAATACCACGGCGATTATATGGGAAGGTGATGAGCCAGAAAATGACGAAAATATTACCTACAGCGAACTACATGAGCAGGTTTCAAGGCTAGGTAATGTTCTTCGTCAGCGCGGCATAAAAAAAGGTGATCGTGTTTGCATATATATGCCAATGATCCCAGAGGCGGCCTATGCCATGTTGGCCTGTGCAAGGATTGGTGCTGTTCATTCCGTAGTATTTGGAGGTTTTTCTCCTGAGGCTCTCAAAGATAGAATTTTAGATTCTAACTGCAGTCTTATTATTACTGCTGATGAAGGCGTTCGTGGCGGCAAAAAAATTCCTCTTAAAGCCAATACAGACATAGCTTTAAAAAGTTGTCCCAATTTACATAGCTGTATTGTTGTCAATCATACTTCATCAGCAATCGATTGGCATGAAGGACGAGATGTTAATTACCAACAAGCGATTGACGCTGTATCCGCAGATTGTGAACCTGAAATTATGGATTCTGAAGATCCACTCTTTATACTTTACACATCAGGTTCTACAGGAAAGCCGAAGGGCGTAGTCCACACAACTGCTGGTTACCTGTTAATGTCAGCTATGACACATAAATATACCTTTGACTATAAAATGGGAGATATTTATTGGTGCACAGCAGATGTCGGTTGGATTACTGGGCACAGTTATATTTTGTATGGTCCGCTTTGCAATGGCGGAACTACATTAATGTTTGAGGGTGTTCCTACTTATCCAGATCCATCGAGATTCTGGCAAATTATCGATAAACATCAGGTTAATCAATTTTATACCGCGCCCACAGCAATTCGAGCACTTATGGGGGCGGGTGACGATTTTGTTAATAAAACATCGAGAAGTTCACTCAAACTTTTAGGAACGGTAGGAGAGCCCATTAATCCTGAGGCATGGGATTGGTACTATCGCGTTGTAGGTGAATCTCGTTGCCCCATAGTGGACACATGGTGGCAAACCGAAACAGGGGCTCATATGTTAACCCCTCTGCCTGGTGCGATGGCGCTTAAGCCCGGATCAGCAACATTACCTTTTTTTGGCATTGAGCCAGCAATATTAAATCCTGAAGGAAAAGAAGTTGATGGTGCGGGTGAAGGGTTACTAATGATAAAAAAATCATGGCCAAGTCAAATTAGAACAGTATTTAACGATCATCAGCGGTGTATAGATACTTATTTTAGTGCTTACCCGGGATACTACTTTACCGGCGATGGTGCGCGGCGAGATGAAGATGGTTATTACTAGATTACAGGACGAGTTGACGATGTTCTCAACGTATCAGGTCACCGCTTAGGGACTGCTGAGGTTGAAAGTGCATTGGTACTTCACGACGCAGTTGCAGAAGCAGCTGTAGTAGGTGCGCCTCATAAAATTAAAGGTCAGGGTATATTTTGTTTTGTTACTCTTATGTCAGGTATCGAGCCTGATGAAAATCTTAAAAAACAACTAATAGCACTTTGCGCTGTTGAGATTGGACCTATTGCAAAGCCAGATGTGATTCGTTGGGCACCGGGATTACCTAAAACTCGCTCTGGAAAAATTATGCGAAGAATTTTAAGAAAGTTAGCCTGTGGTGAATTTGATAATTTGGGAGATATATCGACATTAGCTGATCCATCAGTAGTTGATGTTTTAGTGGATGATTTGAAGTCATAAAGCTAAGTATTTTTGTAGCTTTAACTAGCTAGTGGTAATAAATAAATTTCAGTAAATGGGGTTAATGCAAATGTTTATTAGTCGATTGGAAATTAGTTTTAATTTGTTTGAAATAGGTGAGATTCATCTAAAAGGTGGTTTTTTAGGTGCTATATATATAAAATTACGTACAGGGAAGGGTAATAATTATGAGTAAACAAGATATTAGCCAGCAATTGGCAAGATTAATGCGAGAAAATGGCGTCTCTCAAAGCGGTTTATCACGCGGATGCGGAGTGCCTCAGCCAACTATAAATAGAATTTTAAACGAGAAGACAAAAGAACCTCGCCGCGAATCTGTTGTTCGTATTGCAAATTTTTTCAACGTACAACCAGAAGCACTTTATCAAGAATCAGAAGAAGTGCGCGAGGACGGTGATCCCGTCACAAGACTTTACAAGCAAATGTGTGCACTTCGGCCCAATCAACGCAAAAAACTTTTTTCAAAGTTGGCTGAGGATTTGAATTAGTATTTTTGAATACTTTCAGTAATCGTCAAAATAACTTTTTCTCGATCAGCAGGGGCTAGTTGATTTAAGTACTCCCTTAAACCGGCTAGTCCTAGTTCAAAAGCAGCCTCTAGCTGACTAATTGCTTGGTTCATTATCATGTCATCGTCGCCAATATCAAATGCATTCATTTTTATTGGGGATGATGTTCCTTCATATTTATGAGCGTCCATAACTAAATCCCTTGGTTTCTTATCCATTTAATTGTTCGCGCAAGTATTTTTTAAATAACTAACGCCACATTGATTAAGTTATTATAATTTTGATCAGAATTGTATAGCCCATAAGAGTTAATACTTTAGTATTAGGCCAAAACTGTCATGTAAAATTTAAAAAAATCCAATTATTGAATCCTATACTTAGACAATGATATAGTTGACCTTGCCTAAGGGGCGGTTATTTTAACCTGAGAAGAACCCTTTGAACCTGATCCGGATTATGCCGGCGTAGGAATAGGACTTAGTAATTTGCTCCCCCTCGTCTTTTGATTCCGGGTCTCCTTAACCAAATGTTATCGAGGCTCCAATATGAAACCTTTGCTACACACTATAATTTTTAAGTTAATACTTTCTTCACTATTTATTATTCCTGCGTCCTTTGCTGAAGTTGATTTAGAAGAGGTTATAGTCACCTCTGATTTTCGTGAATCCCAATTAAAAAATATTCCAACCAGTATCTCAGTGATTGATTCTAAGGTGATTAATCAACGAAATAGTCGTCACCTAGAAGAATTATTGGCATTAGCGCCCAATGTTAATTTTGCCGCTGGTGCTTCTAGAGGCAAATATTTCCAGATTCGAGGTATTGGTGAGCGCAGCCAGTTTGTTGCGCCATTAAATCCATCGGTGGGTACCTATGTGGATGGAATAGATTTTACTGGTTTTGGTGGAGCCGCAACCCTACTTGATATTGATCAGGTAGAGGTGCTTAGAGGTTCTCAAGGTACTCGATTTGGCGCCAATGCATTGGCGGGTGTTATTACTCTTAAATCAGTGGATCCATCTACAGACAGTCAGGGTTATATTAAAAATTCGGCCAGTAGCTATAATAGCTCAAATCTCGAAGCCGCCGTTGGTGGTTCCTTAGATGATCAGCTCCAATATAGGGTTGCTGTAGGAAAAACCACATCCGATGGGTTTATTAAAAACACCACAGTAAATAGAAAAGACACTAATAATATCGATGAAGCAACCTCACGTTTAAAGTTGCGTTACTTAGCGGCTGATAATTTAACCATTGATTTTACTGCACTGCATTTGGATATTGATAATGGCTACGATGGGTTTTCTCTAGATGAAAACCGCACGACTATGTCAGATCAGCCTGGCCACGATCGTCAAAAAAGTACAGCATTTGCGGTTAAAAGTAACTGGGAAAAATCTGATGCTATCAGTATAAAGAGTATTTTTACCTCTAATCGTACCGATGCTAAGTATGGTTTTGATGAAGATTGGACTGATCCCGAATTTCAACCTGGCTATCAAGCATTTGATAATTATTCACGCGATATTGCTCGAGATTCTGCTGAAATTCGCTGGGTTTCAGGACCTGAGGGTCAAATTGCAGACAGTGATTGGTTGATTGGTGTATACCATCAAAAATCGACTATTGATTTAACTAGAGATTATACCTATGACTCGATTTTTACTAGCCAATATGATACTTCATCTTCTTCCGTATTTGCCCAAGTAAGCTCATCACTGCAAGATAATCTTGCTTTAACCTCTGGTCTTCGTTTTGAGAAGTGGAAATCAGACTATTCTGATAGCAACCAAATTGGTGGTAGAAATAATGAAAATCTAGTAGGTGGTAAGTTAGCTCTAGAGTTGGCCACTGAAACTAATGATTTAATCTATCTAAGTTTAACGAGGGGCTATAAAGCCGGTGGCTATAATGGTGAGGTTAATTTGCCCAGTGAGTCAGATAGGCACTTTGATACTGAATATCAGTGGAACTATGAAATTGGTCGAAAAATTTATTCACCTGACCGCGATATGATTAACCGTATTACCGCTTTTTATACAGATCGCCAAGACCTTCAGTTAAAGTCCTCGACTGCAGTTGTTAATGATGGTGGAGCAGCCAGTTTTGTAGATTTCAATACTAATGCCGGCAAGGGCTATAGTTACGGTGTTGAGTGGGAAATGACATGGCAGTTAGATGATAGTTTAAGCCTGACTTCAAGCCTTGGCTTGTTAAAAACCAAGATCACAGAACATATTTCTGACCCAGATGCTTTTAACTTAGACAATAGAGCCGCAGCACATGCGCCAGAATATACCTTTGCTACCTCTGCCCAATATGCCTTTACCAACAGGCTTTCAGCTACGCTAGAATTAGAGGGCAAGGATAAATTTTATTACTCAGACTCGCACAATTACCAATCGCAAGCATATAAGTTGGTCAATGCGCGATTGGCATATATTGCCGATGGTTATGAGTTAACTGCCTTTGTAAATAACGCAACCAATAAAGATTATGGCGTTCGAGGTTTCGCTGGCTGGGATGCTGATCCGCGTTCAGGTGTTGGATTTGATGAAACTGAATTCCAACAGTTAGGTGCGCCAAAGGTGGCAGGTATTTCAGCGCGTGCTGATTTTTAAGTCTAATACACCAAGATTATAGGTATCTAATGATCGAAGTCACTATTGATATCAGTATGTACCCCAATCGGGAGGAATTTATTCCTCCCATTGATGGTTTTATCGAGCGTATTAATCAGTTTGATGATCTTGTAATAACCACATTTCCAACCAGTACTGTGGTTCAGGGTGAGTACAACCATGCAATGCAGGCAGTGCAAAAAACCATTGCCGACTGCTATAAAGAATTTAATATGGCGGTTTATGTCATGAAAGTAATCCCTGGATATAAGGCACTTAAATAATGTTTGAATGGCTTGGGCTGGAAACAGTTGCGGTTGTTTTAGGTATTGCTTATCTGTTATTTGCGATGCGCGAAAATAGCCTCTGTTGGTACTGTGCATTCATAAGCACCGGTATCTATATTTGGATATTTGGCGACGTTAGCCTCTATATGGAATCGGCGCTCAATGCCTATTATATGGTGATGGCGGTCTATGGTTGGTATCAGTGGCAGTGTGGCGGCAATAAATCCGAAGGCATTAAGCTAAGCCGTTGGCGTTTAAAAAATCATTTAACTACAATTGGCTTAGTATTGGTTTTGTCTGCAATATCGGGTTATCTATTGTCGCAAAATACCGATGCCAGAATGCCCTATATTGATTCATTTACCACTTGGGGTAGTGTAATCATCACCTTTATGGTGGCGCGCAAGGTGTTAGAAAATTGGTTGTACTGGATTGTTATCGATGCAGTTTCGATCTTTTTATATATCGACCGCGAGTTGTATCAAACCGCAGTATTATTTATGTTGTATTTGGTCTTGGCGGTTATTGGTTATATAGCTTGGAGAAAGGCTTATCTCGAACAGAGTCAGCAGTCCAGTTAATAAAATCCTAGATAATTGGCGTCGATGGCAGGCGCCTTTTCACTCTATGCCCAAAGTTGTTAAGCAACTTGAAGGCGGGCTTACCAATACCAGTTACCTTATTGAGGCCGGCTCTGAGCGAGCAGTTCTTAGAATCAATAACCCTGTTGCGAGCCAATTAGGAGTCAATCGACAAACTGAAATCACTATCCTTAAAAAACTTGATCCCTTGGGATTGGTACCCAAAGTGTATTTTTCTGATAGCAGCATTTTAGTCAGTGAATATATTGAAGGTTTCGCCTTAGACAGCGCTAAAACTTCAGATCCCAGTATAAAAAAACAAATAGAAAATGCCCTGCAATCCCTCCAAAGTATTGACTGCAACGATTTACATGTACGTAATTATAATGCTTATTGCCAAGAGTACTGCAGTCAGATTAACGCTCTTTGCTTAAATAAGTCGATTCAACAAAAGATATCTCAGATAGCACAAGTTATAGACACACAAGACTGGCGCCCAGTACTCTGTCACCATGATCTAATCCCCGAAAATATTATTCTTGGAAATAAGGGTTTGATTATTATTGATTGGGAATATGCCTTATTAGGTCACCCGCAATTTGATTATCTACGTATTTTTAAATATAAACAAACTGACAATAACAGCATGAGTGATATTAAGATTATGCTTCGAAACTTTCAGAGGATTATGGATCAATTGTGGTATGCCATCCGCTATCCCGAGCTACAGCCAGATCTTCAGTCAAAGCTGAATGATATTATTGAAACAGGGCAGACAGAATAATGACTAAATATAATCAATTAACACCAGAAGAAAATCGTATTATTGAACATAAGGGCACTGAAATGCCCTTTACTGGCGAATACAACGACCACTATTTATCGGGTATTTATGCGTGCAAACGCTGTAATGCAGAGCTTTATCGCTCACAGGGCAAGTTCTCTTCAGGCTGTGGCTGGCCTAGTTTTGATGATGAAATTGCCGGTGCCGTAAGGCGTGAAATAGATGAAGATGGTCGGCGTGTGGAAATTCTCTGTGCTAATTGCGATGGCCATTTAGGCCATGTATTTGAGGGTGAAGGCTTTACCCCTAAAAATACGCGTCACTGTGTCAATTCACTATCATTAAGCTTTATTGCTGACTAAGCGACCAAATAAGATCCCCACCTCAAATAGCAACCACATGGGTACGGCTAACAACACCTGAGAAATAATATCCGGTGGAGTCAGCAACATGCCGAAAACAAAGCACAATACAAATACATAGGGTCTTTTTTTGGCTAGATTATCTGGGTTTACCGTTCCCAGCCAGGACAGAATAACCACAGCGATGGGAATTTGAAAACTTAGGCCAAAGGCCATAAACAGTTTTAATACAAAGTCTAAATAGGCGCGAATATCGGGCATTACGCTAATACCCTCAGGTGCTACGCTAGTAAAAAACATAAACACTAGCGGGAAGACTAGGTAGTAGGCAAATGCCATACCTGAATAGAATAAAATAACACTGGCACAAAATAGCGGCACAACAATTTTCTTTTCTTGTTGATACAGCGCTGGCGCAACAAAAGCCCATAGTTGATAGAGAATATAGGGCATGCTGATAAACATCGCCGATACCAATGCTAATTTAAATGGCGTTAAAAAGGGCGAGGTAATCTCGGTAGCGATCATGGTGGATGCGCTGGGAAGAAAGTCTCTTAATGGTTCTGAAATATATAAGTAGAGTGATTCGCTAAATGGAAACAGGATGGCGAATACGATAAGCACAGCAACAAATATTTTTAAAAGGCGATTTCGCAGTTCTAATAGATGGGCCATCAATGACTGACCAGCGGTTATTTGTGCATTAGTCATTAGTTGGCTCTTTGTCAGGCTGAGCAATGGATTGCTCTAACAGTTCTTTTTGCTCGCCTAAGTCGCGTAATACTTCTTCGTTGTGAAGCTGATGGCGGATATCATCCATGCCCACTTCATTTTCGATTTCTTGGCGTGTTTTAGCCCATATCTGCTTTAAGCGGCCGATCCATAGGCTAATAGCTCTAATTGCCTCAGGCAGGCGTTCAGGGCCCATGACCACCAGTGTGATTAGAGCTATAACCAGAAGTTCAAGAAAGCCGATATCAAACATAGATTAGGGTGCGGTTTTTTATGCGGTGATTATTCGGAATCGTCTTTCTTTTGCTGATCTTTAGCATCGGCAGCCGAATCCTTGAAGCCCTTAACAGCGCCGCCTAAATCTGAGCCAATATTGCGTAATTTTTTGGTGCCAAAAATTAGCGCAACAATCACCAAAACAATTAATAATTCTTGCCAGCCAAATCCCATAATAAGTTACCTTTTATCTGTGAGCTTTTTCTTTAAGACCAGAAAGGCCAAAGCGTCTTTCTAGTTCATCGATTACGTCATCAACTTCAATATCCAGATGGGACAACATCACTAGGCTATGAAACCACAGATCGGCAGTTTCATAAACGAGCTTACTGTTATCGCCACTCTGTTCTGCATCGCGCGCGGCGAGAATAGTTTCCACAGATTCCTCGCCCACCTTCTCAAGAATCTTATTAAGACCTTTATCATGAAGACTAGCCACGTAAGACTCGTCAGCAGAGGACTGTTTGCGTGACTTAACCACCTCAAACAGCTGTTTTAATACGGCATCACTCATGAATAGATATCCTTTTGATTCTTTAATACTGGGTCGACACTGACCCATTCGCCGTCTTCAAGCACGAAATAAAAACAGGATTCTCTCCCTGTATGGCAGGCGATACCCCCCACCTGATCAACAGTTAATATAATAACATCGCTATCGCAGTCGAGTCGGATCTCTTTAATATGTTGAACATGTCCTGATTCTTCGCCCTTACGCCATAATTTTTGGCGCGAACGCGACCAGTAAATGGCGCGGTTCTCTTCAACGGTCAGGGTTAAAGATTCGGCATTCATCCATGCCATCATCAGGATTCTTCCCGATTTATGGTCTTGTGCGATAGCGGGAATAAGTCCGTCGCTATTCCAGGTTATTTTGTCGAGAAAGTTACTCAAACTGAGTCTCCACAGTAATTATTGCTACTTAATTGCGCCATTATGGCAGTCACAGATTGGATGTAAAGGGATGAACCTATCGAAATAGCATCAATAGTATGCCGCTTGCGGTAATAACCGAGCCTATTACAAACATCGATTCTGCCATTGGCATCCACTGTGTTGCCAATAGGCCTAAACCAAGACCAGCAATAACAGCCCCCGTCGAGCCTAATAATTTGGGTTTTGAGCGTATCTCAGCTTTTACTTCTGGATGCTCAGATGCCGGTACTTGAAGATTTTCCAATGCTTGAAAAATCATGGGTGGCACCTGTGGAAGCTTTTCTAGTAGATCAGGCAGATCATTTTTGAGTTGTTTGATAATGGCTTTGGGTGAATAGCGGTCTTTGAGCCACTTTTCTAAGTAGGGTTGCGCCGTGGCCCAAAGATCTAATTCTGGATACAGCTGTCGTCCTAGACCTTCGATATTAAGGAGGGTTTTTTGCAATAACACCAAAGAGGGCTGAACTTCCATATTAAATTGGCGTGCGGTACTAAATAGGCTCACCAACATATGCCCCAGAGAAATCTCTCCTAGTGGCCTTTCAAAAATAGGTTCGCATACCGAGCGAATAGCCGTTGTAAATTCTGCTATGGAGGTATCCTTGGGTACCCAACCCGAGCGTACATGTAACTCTGCTACCTGTGTGTAATCACGTTTAAATATGGCCATTAGATTACGCGCCATATAGAACTGATCTTCGCGGGTTAATGACCCCATAATGGCGCAATCGATGGCGATATAGCGTGGGTTTTCTGGGTTTTTAACATCTACGAAGATATTGCCCGGATGCATATCAGCATGAAAAAAGTTGTGTTCAAATACCTGAGTAAAAAATATCTCGACACCACGCTCAGCAAGGTTCTTGAAGTTGACTCCCGCTGCTTTCAAGTCATCGATATTGGTCACTGGTATACCGCTAATACGCTCCATAACCAGCACATTTTGATTAGAGTAGGGCCAATGTATTTGTGGTACATGTAATAGCGGGGAATGTTCAAAGTTATGCTTTAAAAGTGACGCATTAGCGCCCTCTGATTGCAGGTTTAACTCACCAAAAATCACTTTTTCGTAATCTTCAACCACCTCGACAGGCTTTAGTCTTGGGCCATCAATGCTGTATTTAGCGATCAATTTAGCGATGATAAAAAGCAGCGCTATATCACGGCTAATGGTTTTTTCGATATTGGGTCTTATGGACTTAACTACCACCTCTGTACCGTCTTTTAAGCTCGCCTTATGCACCTGTGCAATGGACGCTGTGGCCAGTGGTGTTTTATCGAATTCAGCGAAAATGTCTTCAACTTTACCTTCCAGTGCCGTTTCAACACTGGCGGTAAATATCTCCGATGAAAAGGGCGCTACATTGTCCTGTAGATGCTTAATTTCAGCGCAGATATCTGGTGCTACAAGATCGGGTCGGGTTGAAAGCAACTGACCAAATTTGATAAAAATAGGACCTAATTCTTCAAGTGCACGACGCAAACACTCGCCACGAGACAGCTTGCTTTGGCGGATGAGTTTGGTAGGCGCAAGGGCAATGCGAATGGTTAGAGGTAAACGGCTTTTGTCGATGAGGTTATCGAGTCGATATTTGCCGACAACATAGTAAATTTTCGCAAGGCGGCTTAACGAGCTCATGATTGATTCTTCCCATCATTAGCTTGATCTATTTTGTCACGCAATGCAGTGAACCTAGCCATCATTCGATCGGTATCAGATGCCATTTCACGCACATTTTTTTTAAACTGTTTAAAGCTATTTTGACTGGGAATAATTTCCAGTTCTTCCTGTGCAACTTCGGTTAAGGCTGAGGTGGCTCTTTGCAGGGTTTCACTGGATATTTCTGCTGATTTACGAACAGCAGATCCTATCATATGAGCAGGAATATCACCCACGAGGTCAGCTAGTGCGCCATCCCAATCTATATTTAATTTTGACAGTATTTTATGGAGCTTGTGAAGGGTTTCTAAATTGCCCGATAGCTGAACACCAGACCCAGAAAAAGAACTTGTATCAGAGGCATTTACTGCCATTTTAGCCAGTGCCATCACAGAGCCTTGAAGGGTAACAGCCGCTTCACCTTCCCAGTCAGAGTGCAATGTGATTTGCTGTTGGCGACATTCAATAGCAATGCGCATATTGGGCATAGTACAGTCAATTAACAGCACCTGACCCTCAAGTTCTGAAAGATCGCGCAATGTCCCAGGATCATATTTCAAAGCAGCATTAATAGCCGTTTCTAGGCCATTGATTGCAGTTGTATGGAGTGCTTCAAATATCACTAAGGCTTTACTCCGCGATGCAGAGCGACAATACCACCGGTCATATTGTGGTAATCGGTATTTTCAAAGCCAGCTGTATCCATCATTTGCAATAATGTTTCTTGATTGGGGTGCATGCGAATAGATTCAGCTAAATATTGATAACTATCAGCATCGTTAGCAAATAACTTACCCAGCTTTGGCAATATATTAAACGAATAGCCATCATAAATTTTTGATAATAGTGGATTGGGTGGTTTTGAAAACTCAAGAACGAGTAGTTTGCCACCTGGCTTCAATACTCTCAGCATAGAGCGCAATGCCATGTCTTTATCAGTGACATTTCTTAAGCCAAAAGCAATGGTAATCACATCAAAGGTATTATCAGGAAAGGGCAGATGCTGGGCATCAGCTTGGGAAAAGCGCACATTGTCAGTAATGCCTCGATCGACCAATCTATCTCGCCCCACTTTGAGCATAGAGTCATTGATATCGGCCAAAACTACCGTACCCTCAGGCCCAACAATACGCGAAAATTTGGCGGCTAAGTCACCGGTGCCGCCCGCTATATCTAGAACATGATGGCCCGGACGAACCCCTGACATTTCAATAGTGACACGTTTCCATAGACGATGAATGCCACCTGACATCAGATCATTCATCAGATCATAATTGCCAGCTACAGAATGAAAGACTTCGGCTACTTTGCCAGCCTTTTCTTCTACATTAACTTTTTTGTATCCAAAATCAGTGGTTTTTTCAGACATGTTCCATAGTTTCCATTTAATTGAAGCGCTGTTTTAGCGCTGTTTTAGCGCTGTTTTAGCGCTATTGTAGCGCAATTCTAGCGAGAGTTAAGCCAATAGGGTATCCGAGTCTATAGATACGTAAACAATTAATAAGAAGGGTTTAAGTGTTGGTTACATTAGTTTAATAACTTGGGAGTCTTGGTCGCGACTGAGTCCAGCATTGTGGATTTTTTCAAGGTATCTCGCCCATTTTTCGTCATAATTCTCAGCTAATTGCTGAAGATATTCCCAGCTGTAAATACCAGAGTCATGACCATCGTTAAACACAATTTGCAGCGCATAGTTTCCCGCTTGCTCCAGTGAAGAAATCTTTACCTCGCGTTTGCCAAATTGCAGAGTTTCGTTACCTTCGCCGTGACCCCGAACTTCGGCGCTTGGGGAATAAACGCGCAGAAATTCAGCGGGCAGGTTATATTCCTGACCATCAGAGTAGGCAATCAAAAGGCAATCTTTTGATTTGACGACTACAACTTTTATTGGCGTGGACATCATCTAACGTCCTTAAAGAATAAAGCGCGAAAGATCCTCATTCTGCGCTAGCTCACTTAGGTTTTGATCGACAAAAGCTTTATCGATAATAATAGTTTCGTCTTTAGCACCCAAATCAGAGGCCTCAAAAGAAATCTCTTCTAACAAGCGCTCTAAAATAGTGTGTAATCGACGTGCGCCAATATTTTCGGTACTTTCGTTGACTTCAAACGCTAACTCGGCAATGCGCCTTACACCGTCATTTTTAAAATTAACGGTTAGATTTTCGGTATCCAGCAAGGCACAGTATTGCTTGGTTAATGAAGCCTTAGGTTCAGTAAGAATTCGTTCAAGATCATCAACCACCAGTGAGTTAAGCTCTACACGAATAGGTAATCGGCCCTGTAGTTCTGGAATTAAATCAGAGGGCTTAGAAAGGTGAAAAGCCCCAGAGGCAATAAATAAAATATGATCGGTTTTGATCATGCCGTATTTGGTCGAAACCGTACTGCCTTCGATAAGAGGTAATAGGTCGCGTTGAACACCCTCGCGCGACACATCGGCACCACCGGCCTCACCGCGACGACAGACCTTATCGATTTCATCAAGAAAAACAATCCCATTTTGTTCGGCGGCTTCAACCGCACTGGCTTTAATTTCTTCTTCGTTAATTAACTTAGAGGCTTCCTCATCTTTCAGCTGTTTCATGGCGTCAGCAACAGTAATTTTGCGAGTCGCTTTTTCGCCCTTATTCATATTGCTAAACATATTTTGCAGCTGAGAGGTCATCTCTTCCATACCTGGGGGCGCCATAATCTCAACCCCTGCGGATATTTGACTGAGCTCTATTTCAATTTCTTTATCATCCAAAGAGCCCTCTCGTAGTTTTTTGCGAAATACTTGGCGCGTAGTAGAGTCTCTCTCTTCTTCAGCGTCAGAGCCAGAGCCACGAGCTGGCGTAAGTAGAGCATCTAAAATACGCTCTTCAGCGGCATCTATAGCACGCTGCTCTACCTTAGTGATCTCCTGTTCTCGGCGTTGTTTAACCGCTGTTTCAACTAAGTCGCGAATAATGGACTCAACATCTTTTCCTACATAGCCTACCTCAGTAAACTTAGTGGCTTCTACCTTTACAAAGGGCGCATTGGCAAGGCGGGCTAAGCGGCGGGCAATTTCAGTTTTACCCACGCCCGTTGGCCCAATCATTAGAATATTCTTAGGGGTGACTTCATTGCGCATTTCTGTGTCTAGTTGCGATCGGCGCCAACGGTTGCGCAAGGCAATAGCTACGGCACGTTTTGCATCATCCTGACCAATAATATGGCGGTTTAGCTCATGAACAATTTCTCTTGGAGTCATTTGAGACATACAAATACCTTTATTCTTTACAGTCTAATTCTTCAATGGTGCGATTGTGATTAGTATAGATACAAATATCGCCGGCAATACTAAGACCCTGCTCAACAATGGAGCGAGCATCCATCTCAGTATTATCCAACAGCGCCTTAGCGGCAGATTGTGCAAAGGGGCCACCGGAGCCAATAGCAATTAAATCGTCTTCTGGCTGAATCACATCACCATTACCGGTAATAATTAACGATGCCTCGCTATCAGCCACCGCTAACAGAGCCTCTAATTTGCGCAACATGCGATCGGTGCGCCAATCCTTAGCCAACTCAACCGCTGCACGGGTTAACTGACCCTGATGCATTTCAAGTTTGGCTTCAAAACGCTCAAATAACGTAAAGGCATCTGCCGTACCACCCGCAAATCCCGCGATAACCTTGCCGTTATACAGGCGGCGTACTTTGCGCGCATTGCCTTTCATAACAGTGTTGCCCAGACTCACCTGACCATCACCGCCAATAACCACTTTGCCATTGCGACGCACAGACAGAATTGTGGTTCCTCGATATTGATCCATTTTTAATTACCTCTTTGGGTTTAATAATTAGATGGGGGCGATTGCTAAAAATTCAATGTTTTTATGTCAAGCGGACAAAAAAAGATAAAAAAAAGGACGGGCAATGCCCGTCCTTTAATTTTACTTACTAGGCTTGAAACTAGAAGCTTGCTCTAGCCGTTAAACCATAAGTACGTGGTGCATTAGGATAGCCGCCGTAGCTTCCTGGGGCTGCAGTGGTTGGGAATGCAGATAGCAATGACTCATGGTTAGTCAAGTTGCGTCCCCATAGCATTACTTCAATACCACTTGGGTTATGAGTGAAGCCCATGCTCATATTGAAGTTTTTAGTGCTGCGAGTGGCAGGGATATTTGCATTACCTTCAGCAACAGAGTATGCCGCGCTGTTGTATAAAGCAGACAAAGGTGCCACAACTGCTGGAACATTCTCAACAACCTGAACCTCAGATTCATAGACATATTCTAGTCTTAAAAAGCTTGATACAGCATCACTTACATTAAATGAATAGGTCGCATTTAGGTTTGCGCTCCAATCATGGATACCAGCTGGGGCTTGCCCTTCAAGATCAGCAAAATTTCGTGAAACCATAACAGCTTCGCCAGCAGCATCTAGGACTGTATCACCATTCTCATCGGTTTGTGGAACATTGTCACAATCTACAGAGGGGAATACAACCACACCATTAGGAAGATTTACATCACTACAAGGCCCATTCACAAAGCTTTCATATTCTGCATCGATTTTTATTGCAGAAAGGCCAAGCTTCCATTGATCATCTAATTGATGGGATATATCAAATTCAATACCTCGGTGTCTTTGATCACCGGCATTGACAAGTTGAAAGCCATTACCAATGAATGTATTGGACTGGAAGTTCTCGATATTTTGATCAAATAAAGCAATATTTACATATCCTTGCTCATAGCTATGCTTTAAACCCATCTCAAGGTTTTCTGAAAATTCAGGTTCCGCTGCTCGACGAGTTACAGCATTTACTGACAAGTTAACAGACGTTGGTTTAAAGCCAGTAGAGTGTGATACATAGGCTTTAGTATTTTCACTCAAATCGTGGGTTAAACGAAGTGTGTGAGTAAGATCATCTGTTTTGAAAATACCATCTTCTGTGGCATTTGGGTAATCAGTAAATGGTGGGAAGAATTGAACCGCTAAAAGTCTCGGATCAACAGTAGCTAAAGGTAAGGTCGCAAAAAAATCTACAATATTGCCGCCTACATCGGAAACCACAGTTTTCTTATCTCGAGTTTTGTTAATGCCGATATTAGCTCTCCAGTTTTCTGCCACGGGAAACTCAATATCAGCGAAAACAGAGACTGTTTTAGATTCCATATCAAATATCTCGCCGGTAGAGCCGCCACCAGGAACAAAGAACTGAGCTCTCATTTGATCGCTAGTCATTACTGCCACACCTTGTTCTTGAGCTGCAGTTAGTACGCCATTGACACCAGCCATTCCAGAATTAGCAATAATACCACCAAATTGAGTTGTAGCTTGAGTTTGAACTTGCTCATCTGTTAGAGCAACGCCGAGTTCAGCAGCTTCTGCAGCAATTTGGCCGGCAATAACTTGAAGTGCGGCACCTTGAGCAACGGCCTCAGCTATACTATCGAGACCATTTTCACCGGCGGTAAGTTTAAGAATTAAGTCATCTGCGTAGGGACCAATTTGATCACCAAATACTACTGTTCTATTGTTGTAAGTGGTTTCATCAGAATAAAAGGCTCCCAAGGTCCATTGGACGTCGGAGTCATTATTAGAAGTAAGTCGTAATTCTTGGGTAAAGGTATCAAACTTATAATCAAGTTTATTTTCTTGAACCAAGTTTGCACTTGAGAAATCAGCATCAAAATTAGAATTCATTTCGGTGCTTCGGTCTGAAGTGATCGAGGTTAGTGTTGCATAACCAAGGTCTTTCTCTATATGAAGTGAAATACCATCATTTTCTACCTTATTGTATGGCTCAAAGTTCATATAAATTTGACGATCCCAAGGAGTAGCGTCCAGAGCTAAGCTTACGCCACCAATATCGTCACTAACTTCACTTGCCGGGCCTCTAAATAATGGGCCAGTGACACAGCATGCTTCATCGATTTTATCTTGGTCATAAATCATTCTAGCTGATAAATTGTCTGAAACATCCCATGCTAGTTGTGCTCTAAATGCAGATCGATCACGATTATTTAATGCACTGTTATCCATTAGGTTTACTGCGGTACCATCGTTTTCATTAGAGCTGGCGGATACGCGATAAGATAGATTGTCAGCCAATGGGCCTGTAACAGTTCCCTTAACGATTTGGGTGCCATAATTGCCAACAGTGGTTTCAATCAATCCACCAAATTCACCCTCGGGCGCTTTTGTGGTAATGCTAATAACGCCAGCAGAGGCATTTTTACCGAATAGGGTAGACTGTGGCCCGCTTAATACCTCTACGCGTTCTATAGTAGGCAAATCAGCCAATGAAGAAGATGAACGAGATCTTGGCACACCATCGATAAGAACTAATACAGCAGGCTCGATACCTGGGTTATTAGCACCGTTACCAAAGCCACGAATTACAAAGTTGGTTTGAGCGGAGCTTTGAAGCTGGTTAACACGCAATGATGGAACCGCTGTTTGCAAATCAATTAGATCAACAATACTTGATTGCTTAATGGTTTCTGCACTGGTTACTGAGACAGTTAATGGGACATCTTGAAGAGACTGGGCTCTTTTAGTCGCTGTAACTGTAATTTCTTCTATTTCCGCAATGGCAGATCCAGCTGCTAAAAAGGCTGAAACTGCGAGCGAAACGTAAGTACTTTTTTTGTTAAAACGTTTCATAATCTTCCCCTATTTATTTAGTGTAAAATTTCCTTTAACTGCTTATCCATTTTGCTTTTCTTTCTTCCTTGGCTAAATAGCTATTATTTTTTTATTTAATTTTTAAAATCATGGATTATTTTGCCATAGATTTTTTATAACAAACTTAAAGTATCACAAACTTTATCGGATTGCATGTTATGTATGGACCTTTTGTTGTTAGATGTTTTGCCATAAAAAAGGTCATTTTAGCCTGATTAACAAGATTAAAATTATAGCTTTAGTATCAGTTATGACAAATTTGGATTTTTACTGGGCAATAAAAAAGGCCACTTCTTTCGAAGTAGCCTTTAATAGTTATTGGCGGACCGGACGGGACTGATTCAAAAACCCTTAAGGTTTTTTCACCCCTAGGGGGCGCCCAGTCAAGCTGTGCGTCCAAACTCATCCGTAGGCTTAGTTTGTCGAACAGGGTTCTCGTCCTTACGCTCAGTCGCGCAATAAAAAAGGCCACTTCTTTCGAAGTAGCCTTTAATAGTTATTGGCGGACCGGACGGGACTCGAACCCGCGACCTCCGGCGTGACAGGCCGGCATTCTAACCAGCTGAACTACCGGTCCTTAATAACCTTTTCTTTCTTGGTGGGTGGTACAGGGATTGAACCTGTGACCCTCGCCTTGTAAGGGCGATGCTCTACCAGCTGAGCTAACCACCCTCAGGAAAGAGTGGGGCATTCTACCTAACTGGCACTGGCTGTCAAACATTTTCTGACGCTATATACATATCTTGTTTATCAACCTAATATAGCGACCTTATTTATCAGCTGCAATGTTATTAATGATGCCGATATATAAGACTTTTAAAGAAACCTGCATCAGCGGTTGTATTTATTGTGGAGACTCATCTAGTTTTCATTTTTTTAATAACCCATAAAGACTAAATTTATGTCCATAGAAATTGGAAAATTCAACAATCTTCAGGTCGTTAAAATTGCTGACCATGGGGTTTATGTGGATGGCGGTGAAGAGGGTACGATATTGTTACCCAATCGCTACGTGCCTGATGGTCTGGATATTGATGATTGGATAGAAGTTTTCTTGTATTTTGATTCAGATGATCTTTTGATTGCGACGACCGAAACACCAAAGGCTACAGTCAACAGCGTAGAGTTGTTAAAAGTAATTGATACCAATCGGGTGGGGGCCTTTCTAGATTGGGGCTTACCAAAAGATTTATTAGTGCCCTTTAGTGAACAGCAACACCCAATGAAAGAGGGTGAGTCTTATATGGTCTATGTGTTGCATGATCATGAAACTGACCGTATTTTGGCTTCTTCAAAGCTTAACAGATATTTTGAAGAGGAGTCGCAAACACTGGAGCCTCGTCAAGCAGTCGATTTAAGAATTTTTGATAAAACCGAGCTCGGCTACAAAGCGCTTATTAACAATGAATACCTGGGGCTAATTTTCCATGTTGATGCATTTCGTCCTCTTAAAATTGGTGAGCGCTTACCTGGATTTATTAAGGCAATTCGAGAAGACGGCAAAATAGATTTAATTATCTCTCAGCACTCTTCAGGGGGTGATAGTAGTCTTGAGGATCAAATTGTGGCGCTTTTGAAAGCCTCTGGTGGTGAGTCTAGCCTTACCGATAAAAGTGACCCCGATCTTATTTATCGTCAATTTAAAGTGTCCAAGAAAAAATACAAAAATGCGTTGGGTGCGCTGTATAAGCGAAAACTAATTGTTATTACTCGCGAAAAAATTTCTTTGGTAAAAGACCAAAAAACAAGTTCCATCTGGGGTTAAGACCATCTAAACTTATTTTATCTTAAGCTTTTTCTGATGCGGAGAATCATTTTGGGTCGGTTATTAATTTTCAGCTTCATTATATTTATCGCGGGTTGTTCTACTTATCAGCCTAAAAAAGTTGATGACCTCTGTTCGATCTTTTATGGTGAAACTGATTGGTACAAGAGTGCTAAAAAATCAGAAAAGCGTTGGGGTACGCCGATTCATGTCACTATGGCAATTATGAAGCAAGAATCGACTTTTAGAGCAAAGGTTCGACCAAAACGCCCCACATTCTTTTTTATTCCCCTTCCCAGAAAATCCTCTGCTTATGGTTATGCTCAGGCACAAAATCCAGCTTGGAATGATTACCGCAAAGATACGGGGAATTGGAGTCATGACCGCGACGATTTTAGTGATGCCATTAATTTTATTGGTTGGTATACCAATAAGAGTAGTAAGCGGTTAGGGATTTCAAAGTGGGATGCCTACAAGCAGTATTTGGCTTATCACGAAGGTTGGGGTGGTTACTCTAGAGGCAGCTTTAAGAAAAAACCTAACCTAATTAAGGTGGCTTCCAAGGTAAAGCGTCAGACAGAAATGTATGGTGTTCAGCTTAAGGGTTGTAGAGATAAGTTGGATCAGGCGACTAAGGGATGGTTTTGGTAGGAGCCCCTGTTATTAAAGGGTGTAATTGATGCCAAACCTAATTTTACGATCGATTGTTTCATTGCCTTCTTCAGGTTGGTTATCAAATGACCAGTCCCAAGTAATTTTTGTATCCAACTTATCGGTGACTGGAATAATAATCCCAATATCTGCGTTTAATTGCGTATTTTCTGAGTCTTTAATCGAAACATTCAATTGATGTGAATAAGAAAACGACACTTTTTTTATCAGTTGTTTCTGGTAATCACCAGACCAAGCCCAAGTGAGCCTCTCATCGCTGATTGAGCTAAATAAGGTATCATTAATCCATGCAAATCCAATTTCTGTCGATAAGTGACCAGTATCATTTTTCCAAAACTGGTAGCCCATATTGGTACCAAAGGAAACGGACTGATCAATTTG
This sequence comes from Porticoccaceae bacterium, assembly GCA_029248755.1. Lineage (GTDB taxonomy): Bacteria > Pseudomonadota > Gammaproteobacteria > Pseudomonadales > Porticoccaceae > HTCC2207. The sequence continues at coordinate 14,845 of JAQWIR010000031.1, read as the reverse complement.
ACGCTTGTCATCAGCACCGTACGAGAAATTGTTACCCAAATACCAGTTATCATTGATTAACCAATCTATGCCGTAAGCAATGCCATAGTCATTAATGGTAGGCTCGTCATCTTGGCCGAGTGTTTCATAATTAATAGTTGCCTGATGGGCAGCTTTACCCTTGTCAAAAGTAAAACCAATGTCTAGCTCTAGATCGTCACGCTCTTGATTGCCGCCTAGGTATGAGCCAGAGAGTCCAATACTGCCCTTAAGAGTATCCTTTTTGGCTAGGGTTGTTATCACTTTTTCGGTTTCGGGCGGCGGGCTAATTGATATAACCTGATCTTTTGGGATCTGTAGCTCGCCAAAATTATCGGATTTCCATGTGATGTAAACGTCTGTTTCAGCAGTTACAGCCCCTTGCAGAGTATCGCCATTTTTTAAGGTGATTTGATCGCTGTAAGCTAGAGTGCTAAAACTTAAAGCAATGGTTACGCCAAAGATGAAAAGTGTTTTTGCTAGGTTCATGTTTGTTCTGTTCTCGTTTGAGGCTCGCCATAAAAACCTGTGAGTTTATTGGTTAATACTATTGGTTGGAGGCTATATTTCTAGGGGTGTGAAGTATAAGTACTTAAGTTTAAAAACGAAATGGTATTTTTTGCCTTGCAGTCGTCGGGTTCGATCCTAATCTCCAGATGAACATACAAAAAAACCCCCAGCCTATGGCTGAGGGTTTGTTGCTTTTGGTTGGGTGGTGCACCGGTCGGGATTATTCGCGGCTATGCCGCTCACCCCGTTGGGGTCGCCGTCGCTTTGCTTTGGCGATGTCTCGCGCTTCACGCTCGGCTCGAACTAGGGGTTCGATCCTAATCTCCAGATGAACATACAAAAAAACCCCCAGCCTATGGCTGAGGGTTTGTTGTATGGTGCACCCGGAGGGATTCGAACCCCCGACCAAGTGGTTCGAAGCCACCTACTCTATCCAGCTGAGCTACGGGTGCTGGAAGTTGTTTATAAAGTGTATCTTAAATTAGCGTTCGAGGTATTTAATTTTGCCTTCGATGCCATCCCATTCGGCGGCCTCTGGTGCAGGCGCTTTTTGTTCTGAAATATTGGGCCATACATCGGCGAGTTCTTCGTTTATTTGGAGGAACGCTTCTTGGCCTTCGGGTATTTCATCTTCTGCAAAAATTGCTTCTGCAGGACACTCTGGTTCGCACAGTGCGCAATCGATACATTCGTCTGGGTGAATAACGAGAAAGTTTGGGCCTTCGTAAAAACAGTCTACGGGGCACACTTCTACGCAATCTGTGTATTTGCATTTAATGCAATTTTCACCAACGATAAAGGTCATGGTTTCAAATCTCTTGATATAGCAGTCAATTTAGGCGCGGCATTATAGCAGTTAGTTGGCATCTGTGAACTTATACTTTAATAATATTAATTGGCTATTTGTCGCTGTTAGTCAATTGCTACGGTTACTAGCGCGCTTTAGTTTATAAAGTGTATCTAATGCATCCTTAGGTGATAGCTCATCCGGTTGGATATCTTCCATCATTGTGTCTAGCTCTGAGGGCTCAGGGGATGCAAAAAGATCTGTTTGGGGGGTGCTAGGTTTATGTTGCTGTTTTGCATCTGACGCAAGATTTTTTTGCTCAAGACGCTGAAGTTCAATTTTTGCTAGTTTCACTACCTCTTGAGGAATTCCGGCCAGTTTGGCTACTTGTAGGCCATAACTTTGGTTGGCGGGACCTTCCTGAATAGAATGTAAAAATACAATACTATCTTTATGTTCTGTTGCGTCTAAATGAATATTTATTGTTCCATCGACTGTCTCAGGTAAGCTGGTAAGCTCAAAATAGTGCGTGGCAAATAGAGTGAAGGCTTTTACTTTTTCTGCTAAGTGATAGCCGCAGGCCCAAGCCAGAGAAAGTCCGTCAAAGGTGCTTGTGCCACGTCCTATTTCATCCATAAGAACTAGACTGTTTTCCGTGGCATTATGAAGAATATTGGCGGTTTCCATCATTTCTACCATAAACGTAGAGCGTCCACCGGCTAAATCATCGGATGAGCCTATACGGGTAAAGATACGATCCACTAATCCAATTTTTGCTGAATCAGCTGGCACAAAACTCCCAATCTGAGCCATTAAAACTATTAAGGCCGCCTGTCTCATATAGGTTGATTTACCGCCCATATTAGGGCCGGTAATAATCAGCATTTTACGATCGGAATTCATCTGTAGGTCGTTGGCAACAAAAGGCTCTGATAGAACCTGTTCTACCACTGGATGGCGTCCACCTTGAATATCTATACCTGGCTGTTCAGTTAATTCGGGCTGACAGAAATTTAAGCTGTGCGCGCGCTCTGCCAGTGTGGCTAAAAGATCGATTTCGGAAATGGCCGAGGCACAATTTTGTAGGCACTGCAGGTCTTGGTTTAATGTCTCTAAAAGTTCGGCATAGAGTTGCTTTTCTCTACTGAGGGCGCGACTTTTGGCACTTAGGGCCTTGTCTTCAAACTCTTTTAACTCAGGCGTTATGAAGCGCTCAGCATTTTTTAATGTCTGACGGCGAATATATTCCACCGGCGCTTTGTCACTTTGACCGCGGGAAATTTCAATATAGTAACCATGCACTCGGTTGTAGCCTACTTTTAGATTTGAAATACCGGTTGCTTGTTTTTCACGCTCTTCCATCGCCAGTAAAAACTCACCGGCATTAGTATTAAGTGCACGAAGTTCGTCTAATTCTGCGTCATAACCATCGGCAATAACACCGCCTTCACGAATAACCATAGGAGGGTTTTCGATAATTGCTTGTTCTAATAATTCAACTAAATGGGGTAATGGTTTTGCAGCATCGAGTAAGTTTTGAAGATGTTGCAGTTCAATCCCTTTGAGTGCTGATTTTATTTGCGGCAATACAGCGATTGAAGAAAGTAGACGGGTTAAATCTCGTGGACGCGCCGAATGCAGTGCAACTCGAGTGAGAATGCGCTCCATATCACCCACCTGTTTTAGATGGCCATTTAAATCTTCATACAGATAGTTATTTTGCAGTTTGGCAATACTTTGTTGTCTTGCTTCAAGTTCAGTAATTTGTCTTAGAGGACGGTTTAGCCAGCGACGAAGCAGACGACTTGCCATACTAGTAGCCGTGTTATTAAGTACATCAAAGAGAGTATTCTCCGGCCCGCCATTTAGATTAGTATCTAGCTCAAGATTGCGTCTACTAGCGGCATCTAATGCCACTCCATCTTCGCTATTTTCGACGCTGATGCTATGAATGTGCGGAAGATTGCCACGCTGAGTATCTTTGGCATATTGAAGAAGACAGCCGGCAGCGCAAATGGCAAGAGGAAGATGACTGCAACCAAAGGCATTTAAATCTTTTGTACCCAGTTGCTGATTAAGTAGTCGATTGGCGGCATCATGATCAAACAACCAGGGCGGTTGATTTCGCAGACCGGTTCGGTTTTTTAGCCAATCTAAGCGGGGTAAATCTTCTGAAATTAGAATTTCTACTGGATTGAGTCTTTGCACTTCGCTATGAAGCGCATCTTCGTGTTTAGCTTGCAGTAACTGAAAACGGCCACTACTCATATCTAGAGTGGCAATACCGTATTGTCCTTTGAATAAATGGATAGCGGCTAAAAGATTATCAGATCGATCATCGAGCAGTGCTTCATCGCTGAGTGTACCCGGCGTAAGCACTCTTACAACGGCTCGCTCTACAGGCCCTTTACTCGTAGCTGGATCACCAATTTGTTCACAAATTGCAACGGAAACCCCCTGTTTTACCAGCTTGGCAAAGTAGTTTTCTGCCGCATGAAATGGAACACCACACATTGGAATGGGATTGCCGTTAGTCTTGCCGCGAGCAGTGAGTGTGACATCTAGCAGTTGGCTGGCTTTTTTAGCATCATCAAAAAACAATTCATAAAAATCGCCCATACGATAAAACACCAAATCATTGGGGTGTTCGGCCTTAATGCTAAGGTACTGTTGCATCATCGGGGTATGAGTTTGATTTTCGAAATTGCTGCTCATGGATTAAAGTTTCTTATGCTAGGTTGCTAGTTCATTAATAAGGAGAGTTTAGTACAGACTGAGGGTCTAAGACCATTCAAATTAGACCAAAGGAATTATTTTCTTTAAGAATAACCATTTGGCTAAACCATTTCTTGAAAGTTTAGGTAAACTATAGGGTAAAAAAGGTAAAAAGAGGAAATATTTTTGTCAGCATTCGCCAATAGTCAATTGATCGCCTCTATCGCCGAGCGGGTGGGCAATCAGTTGCTCCAAAAGAAAGCAAAAATAACCACAGCAGAGTCTTGTACGGGTGGTGGTATAGCTGAAGCTATCACCGCTGTAGCTGGAAGTTCTCAATGGTTTGAGTATGGCTATATCACTTACGCTAATAGAGCGAAAAAACAGCTTCTTAATGTATCTCAAAAAACATTAGACGCCTATGGTGCGGTGAGTGAGCAGGTTGTTGAACAGATGGCTGTGGGTGCAATTCATTCATCAGGCGCGAATTACGCAATAGCTGTTAGTGGTATAGCTGGACCCGATGGTGGTTCAGCGGAGAAACCTGTTGGAACCGTTTGGGTATGTTGGATAACCCCTGAAACAACCAGAGTCGAGCAATACCAGTTGCAGGGAGACCGTCAGGCAGTCAGAGAACAGGTAATTAAAATTTCTTTGCAAGAACTCTTGCATCAACTAAACTGATAGTATACTGTACGAACATACAGTATAAATACTGAGTGAAAAAACCACAGCTAAAACAGTTAAATCAGTCGAACAAACAGTTAATGAGGAAAAGATAATGGATGCAAATAAAGAAAAGGCACTCGAAGCAGCTTTAGGTCAAATTGAAAGACAATTTGGTAAGGGTACTGTTATGCGTATGGGTGAAGATGAACGTGAAGCAGTACCATCCATATCGACTGGATCCCTTGGTTTAGATATAGCCCTAGGCATTGGCGGCCTCCCAAAAGGTCGTGTGGTTGAAATTTATGGCCCGGAGTCATCGGGTAAAACTACATTAACCCTTCAGGTTATTGCAGAGGCACAAAAAGCAGGCGGTACCTGCGCATTTGTCGATGCAGAGCATGCATTAGATCCAGTTTACGCAGAAAAATTAGGCGTTAAAGTTGACGACCTTTTAGTTTCACAACCGGATACAGGTGAGCAAGCACTGGAAGTAACGGATATGCTGGTTAGGTCTGGTGCCTGTGATGTTCTTGTTGTCGACTCTGTTGCTGCGTTGACACCTCGCGCAGAAATTGAGGGTGAAATGGGCGATCACCATGTGGGCCTTCAAGCACGACTTATGTCTCAAGCGCTGCGCAAGTTAACAGGTAATATTAAAGCAGCTAATTGCCTTGTTATTTTCATCAACCAAATCAGAATGAAGATTGGTGTGATGTTTGGCAACCCCGAAACAACCACAGGCGGTAATGCGCTTAAATTCTACTCTTCTGTTCGTCTAGATATACGTCGTATTGGTGCGGTTAAAGAGGGCGATGAAGTTATAGGTAACGAAACCCGAGTCAAGGTTGTAAAAAATAAAGTATCGCCGCCATTTAAGCAGACCGAATTCCAAATTCTGTACGGCAAAGGCATTAACCGTAACGGAGAGTTGGTCGATTTAGGTGTAAAACACGGACTTATTGATAAGTCTGGTGCTTGGTATGCTTACAAAGGAAGTAAAATTGGTCAGGGTAAAGCAAACGTAGGTGTATATTTAACCGAAAACCCAGAAGTAGCCGCTGAGATAGAAGCACAAATTCGTGACAAAGAGTTGGGACACTTATCACCGGCCAAAAATAAGCCGCAAAAAGCATAATCACAGACATATAATCACAGACAAGTGTGGTGCGCATAAATTATGCTCACCACACTTACACTGATATCAGGTGTTTTTTAATGGAAGAAAAGCAGCCACAAATAAAGCCCAGTAAAATACGCATAACTGCAATGGGAATATTGGCAGGACGTGAGTATCTTCGAAGTCAGCTGGCAACAAAGCTCAAAGAGAAATTTGATAACTCGTCACTAATTCCAGATGTATTAGATCAACTAGTCGCAGAAAACTTGCAGTCTGATTCTCGGTTTATCGAAGCATTTATAAGATCACGGATTGCAAGAGGTCAGGGTTTTACAAGAATAAGACTAGACCTAAAAAGTCGCGGAGCAGAAACGGCACTTATCGACCAATTACTGGCGCAAGCTGATGTAGACTGGTTTGAATTGGCACGAGATACAGCAGCGCTTAAGTTCGGTAATGATCATCAAGTCGATCCCAAAGAAAAAGCCAAGCGAATGAGGTTCCTCCAATACAGAGGGTTTAGTTTTGATCAAATCAAGCATGCCCTCAATGATTAGCTTTCTTCTATAATAATCTTTCCCTTTTTGTATCCTTTGGGATAACCTTTTAGTCAGATCTTGTCATTAAATATATATATGGAAATATGAATTATGTTGGTTTGCCATACTAAATGCCTTGTTTTAATTATTGTTAGCTGTCTTATTTTGAGTGCCAATTTAAGCGCATCTGATGATCCCAAATTTGTAGGTACATTTGAACAGGGCGGTTTAGTCCTTGGCCAGCTAGCTGAGGGTGAAACAGTAAGCTACAAAGGTAAATCTCTAAAAATAAACAATAAAAATCAATTTCTTTTAGGCTTTGGTCGAAATGAGCCGTCTGAGGTTGAAATTACGGTTCATGATAAATTGGGTGAAAGAAATATACTGCTAAATATAGCTGCTAGAGATTATGCCATTCAAAAAATTGAAGGTGTCCCACAGAAAACCGTCAACCCCTCAAAAGAACATTTAAATCGTATACAACAAGATGCAGCATCAGTTAGACAGGCTAGGCAACTTGTCAGTAATCAGGATGACTTTACAGCTGGTTTTATTGAACCTTCAAGCGGACCTATAACGGGCGTATATGGCAGCCAGAGATTTTATAATGGCGTCCCCAAAAGTCCGCACTATGGTATTGATTACGCCGCCCCCACAGGAACGCCTGTCATAGCCCCGGCCGGTGGGATTATTACATTGGTTCATAATGACATGTTTTACTCTGGTGGTACCTTAATACTCGATCATGGTCATGGTTTAAGTTCTACTTTTTTGCATCTAAGCCAGATACTTGTAACACAAGGACAGCAAGTAACCCCAGGTATGGTTATCGCCAAAATTGGATCGTCAGGCCGCGCCACTGGTCCCCATTTGGACTGGCGTATGAATTGGCTGGATCAGCGGATCGATCCACAGCTTGTGTTGCAGACTCTTCCAGTACAAAAGTAAAACTTTAAAACAATCTTGGAATGGTAGTTTCTCGCTAATTTGCGTACACTAACGGCGTTTTTTTATGGAATTTTAACGTGGATAAGAAATTACTCAGTATCTTGGTATGCCCAGTCAGTAAAGGGGCTCTTGAATATGACTCACAAGCCAACGAGCTGGTATGCCGTGCCAGTGGGCTTGCCTACCCTATTCGGGAAGGAATTCCAGTGATGCTAGAAACAGAAGCTAGAGTCCTAAATACTGACGAAAAGCTTAGATCTAATAACAATTAAATAGACTCTATAAGTCGCTGTAAAACTATTACTTAACGGGAAAGCAATATGAGTGAAGAAAGTCTCTTTACACGAATAATCAACAGGGATTTACCTGCAGATATTTTGTATGAAGATGATCAATGTATTGTGATCAACGATATATCGCCACAGGCCCCAGTCCATATGTTAGTAATACCCCGACTTCCAATTGTAAAGTTGGCAGATGCAAAACACAGTGATCGCGCGCTTATGGGTCACCTTATGTGGGTAGCTGGAGAAGTGGCGAGAATGGCCGGGGTGAGTGAAGCATTTAGATTGGTAGTTAATAATGGAGAAGGTGCAGGCCAAACTGTCTTTCACCTCCACCTTCATATATTGGCAAATAAAGGTTCTAAAGCAACGTTTTCAGAAGACAATTTGTAAAATAAATACTGGTTCAAGACATCGGAAATAATTATGAAAAGTGCTGAAATTAGAGATGCATTCCTTAACTACTTTGCTTCCAAGCAACATAGTAAAGTGCCGAGTAGTAGTCTGGTGCCAGGTAATGATCCAACGCTGCTTTTTACCAATGCCGGTATGGTGCAATTTAAAGACGTATTTTTAGGGGCAGAAAAGCGTGACTATTGTCGAGCAACGTCATCACAGCGCTGTGTCAGAGCAGGCGGCAAGCATAATGATTTAGAAAATGTAGGATACACCGCTCGGCATCACACTTTTTTTGAAATGCTGGGCAATTTTAGTTTTGGTGACTACTTTAAACAAGATGCTATCAGATTTGCATGGGAGTTCTTAACCGAAGAATTAAACCTCCCCAAAGAACGTCTATGGGTTACTGTTCATATTAGTGACGATGAGGCAGCCGATATTTGGGTTAATGAAATTGGCGTTGATCCTGCCCGTTTATCCAGACTTGATGAAGATAACTTTTGGCAAATGGGTGATACAGGGCCCTGTGGTCCAAGCACCGAAATTTTTTGGGACCATGGTGAGCATATACCTGGGGGTCCCCCGGGTAGCGAAAATGATGATCTCGATCGCTACATTGAAATTTGGAATCTGGTGTTTATGCAGTACGAGCGAGACAGCTCAGGTGAGATGACAGCCTTGCCCAAGCCCTCAATTGATACTGGAATGGGTCTAGAGCGTGTTGCAGCCGTGATGCAAGGTGTTCACAACAACTATGACATCGATCTATTTAAACATTTAATTACTGCTGCCATTAAGATTACCCAGTGCAAAGATCCTGACAATGCATCATTAAAGGTTTTAGCTGATCATATTCGCTCCTGTGCCTTCCTGATCGCCGATGGCATTCAGCCATCCAATGAAGGACGAGGCTATGTCTTACGTCGAATTATTCGCCGCGCCTTGCGCCATGGCCACAAGCTAGGGGCTAAAGGTGTATTTTTCCATAATTTAGTTGCTCCCTTAGGGGAAGTTATGGGTGATGCCTATCCTGAACTTATAGAAAAAGCTGATTTAATTGCAAAGGCGATCAAGGCAGAAGAACAGCAGTTCGCAAGAACTCTAGATAAAGGCATGGGTGTTCTCGATTTAGCACTAAAAGACCTTAAAGGTGATGTTCTACCGGGTGAGCTAATATTTACACTTTATGATACCTATGGATTCCCGACAGATTTAACCAATGATATTGCTCGTGAAAGAGGTTATAGCTTAGATTTAAAAAGCTACGAGAGTTGTATGGATCAGCAACGTGCCAGAGCACGTTCAGCCAGTCAGTTTGATATAGACTACACCGACAGTATCCGTCTAGATGGCAGTACAGATTTTAGCGGTTACACAACCCTCAAAGAAAACGGAACCATAGTTGGTCTTTACACAGAGGGTAAGCAAATTGAATCAGCTTCAGAGGGCATGGATGTAGCTATAGTATTAGATAAGACATCTTTTTATGCAGAATCTGGCGGTCAGGTAGGTGATTCAGGCTATCTAACAACCAGTAAAGCGAAAATTGAAATACTTGATTGTAAAAAATCTGCTGAGCACAGCTTGCATATAGGTCGAGTGCTATCAGGTACGATCAGTGCTGGTGAAAAAGTAAGTACTCAGGTTGATAAAAATTTAAGGCAGTCAATTACACTTAACCATTCTGCAACGCATCTAGCCCATGAAGCATTGCGTCAAATATTGGGTGAGCACGTAATGCAAAAAGGCTCATTGGTCGATAGCGAAAAATTACGTTTTGACTTCTCTCATCATCAAGCAGTAACAGCTCAACAATTAAGACAAGTAGAGCAAATGGTTAATCGTGAAATTTTACGCAACACAGAAGTAAGCACTCAATTGATGTCCATGGATCAAGCAAAGGAGCAGGGTGCAATGGCATTATTTGGCGAAAAATACAGTGATGAAGTCAGAGTTTTATCTATGGGTGGTGATTTCTCCGTAGAGCTTTGTGGAGGAATCCATGTTAAGCGTACAGGCGATATAGGTCTGATTAAAATAACCTCAGAAAGTAGTGTTGCATCAGGCGTGCGTCGTATAGAGGCAGTCACAGGTCAGGCCGCATTAGCCTTTTGTGAGCAAACGCAGGATACCGTTGAAAAGGTGGCAGAAATTGCCAAAGTAGCTAAAGCCAAGATCACTGAAAAAGTGCGTCAGATGATGGAAGATAATCGTCAAATGCAAAAAGAAATTGATCAGCTTAAGCAAAAATTAGCTAATTCATCCGGTACAGACATAATGTCATCAGCACAGCAGATAAATGGCATTACAGTATTATCGACCATTGTCGATGGAGCGGATGCAAAAAGCCTTAAATCAGTGGCCGACCAAGTGCGCTCAAAAATTGAAAAAGGCGTATTTTTCTTGGTTGCCAAAGAGGGTGATAAGGCATCGCTGGTTGCGGGGGTAACCAATAATCTTACCTCTGATCTTAAGGCCGGTGATTTAATGAAACATATTTCATCACAACTTGATGGTAAAGGTGGTGGAAGGCCCGATATGGCAATGGGCGCAGCCTCTGATCTCAAAAATTTACCACAGGCACTTGAGTCAGTAGCGGCTTGGGTCGAGGCAAATTTAGCCTAGATTAAAAAAAATCTTAACTTTACAAGCAAATTGCTGTTTAATTTGCGCCCTTAAAATATAGCGCGACAAGTATGAGTTTAATAGTTCAAAAATATGGCGGCACCTCAGTGGGTTCGATCGAAAGAATCCGTGCGGTTGCTGCGCGGGTAGCAAAATCCCATAAGCAAGGTGATCAGATAGTAGTTGCTGTCTCTGCAATGAGCGGAGAAACAAACAGACTGATTGGACTAGCGAAAGAAATTGAAGAACAACCAGCGGCAAGAGAAATGGATGTTCTAGTGAGTACCGGGGAGCAAGTCACTATCGCTCTTTTGTGTATGGCGCTGCATAAAATTGGCATTGAAGCTAAATCCTATACAGGAAGTCAGGTTCGTATACTGACAGATAACTCCCATGGAAAAGCCAGAATCAAAGAAATAGATGGCCACAAAATGCAGGATGATCTAAATGCAGGTCGGGTAGTTGTAGTTGCAGGGTTTCAAGGTTCCGATGAAAGCGGCAATATCACTACATTGGGGCGTGGCGGTTCAGATACTACAGCAGTAGCACTAGCGGCCGCATTACAGGCAGATGAATGCCAGATCTACACTGATGTTGATGGGGTCTACACAACCGATCCAAGGGTTGTTAGTGAAGCTCAGCGACTAGAAAAAATCACCTTTGAAGAAATGCTAGAAATGGCCAGTCAAGGTTCAAAGGTATTACAAATTCGCTCAGTAGAATTTGCGGGTAAATACAAGGTACCACTTCGCGTAAAATCCAGTTTTGAAGAGGGCCCAGGCACATTAATTTCTTTAGAGGAAGATGATCTAATGGAAAAAGCAGTAGTATCAGGTATAGCATTCAATCGCGATGAAGCAAAACTTACCATTCGCGGCATTCCCGATCAACCGGGAGTGGCCTACAAAGTACTGGGCCCTATCAGTGACGCAAATATAGAAATTGATGTCATCGTACAAAATGTCGCCAAAGATAACTCTGCCACAATAACCTTTACTGTTCATCGCAATGACCTACCAGCTGCACATAACTTACTCAATCAAATCGCCAAAGATTTGGGTGCGCAAGAAGTAGAAACAGATGATGCAATTGCAAAAGTTTCTATCGTAGGTGTCGGCATGAGATCTCATGCAGGTGTAGCCGCAAAAATGTTCGAAATTTTAGCCGCAGAAAACATCAATATTCAACTGATCACTACCTCTGAAATTAAGATTGCAGTCGTTGTAGAAGAGCGTTATTTAGAATTGGCAGTGCGCACGTTACATACAGGTTTCGGGCTTGATGCAGACTCATAGATGAAGTTTTTTTTCAAATATAATTGATACAAAAAACTGTTAGTGTCGTACAGAATTTAGGTGCTACAATAAAGAGCATGACTGTAATTACCAGTCTTGCATAAAAGTTTATACCAATGATAATGTTTTTAAGGGATTTTAAGGAGTAAAGTATGTTAATTCTTACAAGAAGAGTAGGAGAGACTCTCGTTATTGGAGATGATGTAAACGTCACAGTTCTCGGTGTAAGAGGCAACCAAGTAAGGATCGGGGTAAACGCACCCAAAGAAGTTGCAGTACACAGAGAAGAAATATACCAGCGTATTCAAAACGAAAATGATTCCGATAAATCAACATCTGACGATGAATAAACTTTGATTTTTCTGTCGATGTGATATCATGCCGCCGCATAAATCGGTCGGTCTTCAGGTCCAGCTTTATATTCAAACAATGAAAACTATTTAAGATTGCGTAAGTTATCTTTTTTTGTATTTAAGAATATAATTAGCTACCCAAAAAAGAACCAAATATCGAAATGTAATCTGGATGCTTATATCCAGTTAGGATAGACTTTTATCCTGAAAGTGCCGAGTGGCTGACAAGATTTCAATTTTGGGCGCCCAAAGGGCGATCTCGAAGAGACAAGAAGCGAAAGCTTCGCAGCAACGCGCGACCTGGGAGCGTTTATCGATAAAGATAAAAATACCAGAGTAACAGTTTATGGTGAAGTGGCCGAGTGGCTGAAGGCGCTCCCCTGCTAAGGGAGTATACGTTAAGAGCGTATCGAGGGTTCGAATCCCTCCTTCACCGCCAAATAGCCTCCTTTTTAGGGGGCTTTTTGTTGCCTAAAAGAAACTGGAGGGGTGAGAACCCTCGCCAGTTCGAAGGGCTGCGTTCAGCCTATTGACTGATAAGCACCAATCCCTATGCCATCGCAGTTGACTACCCTCCCAATCAATCCCATCAAATTTATTTATGTGAAGCAGTTCACACAAATGAATTTTTTTTCAAACGGCTCTTATCTTTTGTACTAATGTTAGAAGTATTAGGCTTTAACGACTCAAATGCCTAACAAATTTTTGAACCACATTATTTAAGTCGTGTGGGAATCTGTCGAGGTCAAATTGGTTAAACCCAGTTGCGAAGTCACGGTATTACAGCCCTTCAAATAAATTGAACCCTTAAATTGGTTTTAGACCTTATATATGGTTTGTCGTGTCTAAAAATTCAGATGCTAAAGAACATGGATGATTGTTATGTTAAGACACAAAGATAAGAGTAAATCTGAACAGAGCAGTTCTAAAAGGTTCTTGACTCTAATTTTGCTAATACAGTTTTTTGCAGCTAAATCTTTCGCTGATTTACCACTAACTGTTGAAGATTTACTGACCAAAAAGAATCAATTCCGACTGAGCTTTAATATTGGCTATGCCAACGCAGATAGAAACAAAGTCAGTGTATATTTTGATGATATAGATACTGGCAACAATAATTTTGTGCGGCTTCCTGTAGTTGTTGGCGAACAACGGCAAAATAGTGACATATTCACTCTTACCTTGGGTGGTCGATATGGTCTAAGCAAAAAAACTGAACTCTATAGCCGCTTAACTGCAACCGCTAATGATACTCGCCTTCATGTCGGCAATGGTTCGAATAGCTTTGAATCAGAGCAGCTTAGTCAGTTTATGATTGGCGTAAATCATCAGTTTTCTGAGGACACCGATAGTCCAGCACTTTTAGGTTTTGCCGAACTAGCGCTCGCCGAAAATACCGCTGTCGATGGTTCCGAATACGTGCATCTTAAAACAGGACAAATTGGTTTTACTACCTACAGGTCTATAGACCCAGTGGTCTTATCGCTCACTACAGGCTACCGCCATAGCTGGCGAAGAAAAGCCAATGAGAAAGATCTCGATCCAGGTGACCTTCTATTTATTAACCCCAAAGTTAGTTTTGCCGTTAATAACGAAGTTACCCTAACGGGTGGCATGCAATTTAAATTTCGTAGTAAAGACAGAATTGATCACAAAGGGGTAGGTATTCGCACATCAAAAACCGATTTGGAATTTGGTTTGGGTTACGCCAGTAGCGAAAAGCTAACGATCAATCTAACTATTAGTAATGATATTAGTGGGAATAGTGGAGCACAGGCAAATATGGGTTGGCTCTATAAATTAAAGGATTAATTAACAATTGCAGGGAGGTGAAATTATGACGTCATAAATTAATAAAGATACTTCAAAAACTTTTTTTATCAATCAAACAACATAAGGATTATGTTATGAGTACTAAACTTAAAACTTTATTAATGACAATGATTTTGGCAGGTTTTTCCGCACAACATGCGATTGCCGAAAATTTAAACAACGAGGATATGGCTTTTGCCTTCGAGGAGTTAACTATAAGCACACAAGATTCTGCTAAAATTGATTTACTTTCTAATCAGGAAATGCAGGCAGTTGAGGGTAGAGCAATGATGCCATGGGTGTCTATGAACGTCGGCAGCTTTACCCCTCCCGTGCCTTATATACACAATTATATACACATTCCGTTTCAGCCTCCAATCCCCAATTATTCATGGTAATAATTTAATCTAGAGTATGAATGGGATTATTAATTAAAGCGGTATTGAGGGTATTTCTTTTAAGAAAGTTGCAGTTACCCTCTACTGATTATGTGGCAACCAATAACTGTGAAAAAGGATAGTAAAAATGGCAGTTTCAATGAAGTAACATTAGAGTTATGCCTATCTGTAGTGTTTGTTTGTATGGTAGCCGTTCCCACGTTGCTTGATTGGTTTCCAGATGCCCCTGATTTGGTATCTGATCTTTATTTCTCAACCGTATTTTTTCTTCTTGGACTAGCAACGTAATGTTAGAAATTCTAAAAGAAATACTGGCAGTAATATTGTTTGAACCTAAGCCAATTACGAAGTATCAAAAAATTAGTGCGAAACCTCT